>CAXUMS010000003.1:65435-85176 GCA_964252165.1 uncultured Armatimonadaceae bacterium | reverse complement strand
AGCGCCTCCCAGCCGTCCACCAAGCGAACGCGGCGCGTGACATGGGCGGCCTGTGCGTCGGGGATGACAGAGCGGACGGACAGGGCCAAATCGGCAAGGTACGAACGGGCCATCCATTGCGCGGTTTGCAGAACGGCGGCGGGAAGCGTTGCGCCGTCGCCCGTCACGCGGGCCGTGATCGGGCGCACGATAGCCAGGTCCAAGCCGTCCGGGAGCGTGTCGGCGAGCGCGACCACATACCCAATCGCCTCGCGCGTTCCGAACGGAACCACGACGCACGCGCCCGGCCCCCAGTCCTCCGCGTCCGCGAGTTCCTCCGGCACGGCATAGGTGAACGGTTGTCGCATTCCGGGCGGCGTGTCCACGTTCACGACAATGTGGGCGAAGGAGAGGGGGAGGTGTTGGGTGTTGGGTGTTGGGTGTTGAAGAGAAGTGGCCCCCCCCGCCCCCAATAATGGGGGAGCCTCGGGCGAAGAAGGCGTAGCGGTATCCGTGGATGTTCTTGTCCCCCCGTTATTGGGGGTTAGGGGGCAGATACCTGCTTTGTTGCGGGCGGGGAGGGCCACTTCTCTCGCCGCTGACGGCTTTGCGCGCATCGGCGCCACTTACGAGCGGGCGACGCGCGGCGCGGCGAGTTGAATCGTGCCGTTCTGGGCGTCGCTTCGGTAATAAATGTTGGTTGCGCTGGTGGAGGCCGCCCCGCTTTCGCCGTCTCTGGCAAGCGCGATACAGCAACAATCCAGATCGTCGCGGTCGGGACGCTTGGCAAGCAGAGCGCGAAGGGCCTCCGCGCACGCGTCGGCGGGGGACAGGCCGCGCTCCATCCCTAAAACGACGCGAAGCGCGAGGCCGACCTGCATCATCTGCTCGCCCTGGCCCATACACGTCGCCGCGCCAACTGTATTGTCCACATACAAACCGCTCCCGATAATCGGCGAATCCCCGACCCGGCCCGGCATTTTGAACGACAGGCCCGATGTGGAGCAGGCGACCGCGAGATCGCCGTGCGTGTCGAGAACGCAACAACCGAGCGTATCATGGCCGGACGAAACGGGTTGGACATCGCCGCGCCGAAACGCGTCGTAATGCGCGCGGGCTGCAGGAGAAAGAAGCGCGCCCTCGTCCGCGAAGCCCTGCGCGGTGGCGAAATCGCGCGCCCCTTGCCCGACCAGAAAAACGTGCGGGGTTGTGTCCATCACGCGCCGCGCAACCGCGACTGCGTTCTTGACGCCCAAAAGCCCGGCGACCGCGCCCGCCCGGTGCTTGCGTCCGTCCATCAAGGCCGCATCAAGGGACAGGGCGCCATTGGAGTCCGGTCTGCCGCCGTAGCCCATGTCATCGCAAAGCGGGTCCAACTCCGCCGCCATCACGCCCGCCTGGGCGGCGTCGAGGGCGAGCGCGCCGCCGCGCGCAGTCTCGAACGCGACCGGGTTGCAAACGGCCCCGGACGGACCGGTGGAGATAACAACAGACAAAAGGGGCGGGGCGGAGGACATAGCGTTATTGTAGCACGCGCATGACATAGCGCGGGGCGGCGCGGGGTATGATAAAAGAACTTTTCCGCCGGTCACGCCGTACTACAAAGGCCAAACGCCCGCTTTTTTCCTACGGATTTGCGAGACGCTCGCTTGAAGGGTTTCACTTGATGTCGCTTTCTTATCGCCTTGCCGCCCCGCTTGGTTTCGCGCTCGTTGCCGCCGGGGGAACCGTCGCCGCCGGAGTGGGGGCTATTTCGTCCGTAGGTAAAAACAATGCGGCGCCGGTAGTCGCACGTACAACGGCGAAACGCGTTGTCGCTCCCGCCCTATCGGGCGTTGCGGTCGCGCTTACGGTGGGCGGGGGACCGTCGCCCGATTACAATCAGGTCGCTATCGAAAGCAATGTGCGCTATGTGGACAGTTTGTTGCCCACGCAAACGCCGCGCACCATCTTATTTGCGAATGGCGACAAGAAAGCCGCTGTGGTGCAGTATCAGGAGGCGAACGGCGTCAGCGACGCCGAGACCGCCCTGCGCTTTGTACTGGGCGAGCGAACCCGTCAGGGCGGCGCGATCAAATACCGCGCCCCGCGCCTGCCGCGCCTCGATGGCCCGTCCCGACGCGCAACCGTTTCCGCCATGTTCGATAAATTGGCGCAAAGCGCGAAAACTTCTTCCAGCGCCGCCGCGCCGCAAGGCGGCAGTGCGCCGTACCTTTTGTACTTCACCGGCCACGGATCGCAGGCGCGTAATCTGGACAACAACACGTACGAACTGTGGGAAAAAGAAAAACTGTCCGTGCGCGAGTTTTCGCGCGAGATGGCGAAATTGCCCGCAGGCCGCGCGGTAAACCTCGTAATGGTGCAATGCTTCAGCGGCGCGTTCGGGAACGCCCTTTTCGAGAACGGCGACCCGGAAGGCGCGCTGATTGACCGGCCCTTCTGCGGGTTCTTCGCCGCGACGCGTGAACGGCCCGCCGCTGGTTGTACGCCCGAGGTCAATGAAGCCGACTACCACGATTTCACCGGCTACTTTTTCGCCGCCCTGTCCGGTAAGGGCAGAACCGGCAATATAGTTGCGCCGCCCGACTACGACAAAAACGGCGTGGTCGGCATGAACGAAGCGTTCGCGTACGCCCTTGTCGCGGAGCCTTCGATGGATGTTCCCGTCGCGACGTCCGACGTGTTTCTTCGCCGGTTTGCACCGGTTAAATCCGACGACGAAATTGTTTCCGTTCCATGGGATTCCGTGCGGTCTTGGGCATCGCCCGCGCAAAAAGCGGCCCTCGACGGCTTGTCCGACGCTCTGGGCGCAAACGGCGCGGATCGCCTGCGCGTCGCTCTGCGCGAGGTAACAAGCCGCTACGCCGACGGCGAGCGTCAGGACGACAACGCCGCTCCGCGCCGAACGCCCGCGCAAGCGTACACGCTCAAGGGCGCGATGATGGCGATAAACGAGGCGCGGCAAACGCTCACCCGCGAGTACCCCGACCTGCTCAAGCGCGACGACAAAGCCGCTCGCCTCGCGGCCCGAAACAAAGCGCTCGCCTACCTCAATGATCGTCCGCAAACCGTGGCGAAGATTACGGGCGCGGCGAGAGTTGTGCGCGAGGAAGGCGATGCTGAATACGCGGATGCGCTGAACGGCGCGCGCTGGCTCCGATTTCTGCGTCTTGCCAAATCCGTCGTACTGGAGCATCGTTTGCGGGGGGGAACCGACAAAGCCGTTATTGCGCGCTTTACCCGGCTACAGGCTCTGGAAGCGCAAAACCCGCTTCAAAAGTCGCCAATGGGGACCGTCTCGGCGACGGCGCCGCCTCGTCTTGACACACGCGCCGGTGCGTGATAAGGTAGGGCGGTTGTCTAAAGGGTTGCCTCTATACGCCTCGTATTCCCGGATGGTGCAGCGGCAGCACGTCAGGTTCTGGCCCTGAAAACCGAGGTTCGAATCCTTGTCCGGGAATATAATCCCTGCTGAAGTTTATTTCAGCAGGGATTATTTGTTATAATGACCTGAATCTTCGTTTGCAAAGTCGTCCTTGTGCAAAGTCAAAAAATCCCTGCACCTCGTCACCCTGCGCGCCGCTTTTTTACCAACCCCGCTTTATATGACATAGCAGGTGCTTTTATGACGTTCATCAGTGCCGTGGTTGTCAGTTTGCTTTCGAAAAGTGAAACGGATAAAGATAAACGCATAATCATTTGGGTTTGTCTTGTGGCGGCGGTAGCGGCGTTCGTCACAAGCGTCGCAAAGGCTTTGGTGACTTGGAAGACGCAGGAGGCTAAGGAATCACCTCACGAACTATCCGGTTGTTTGCATACACTGTATAGTATTTTGACTGTTGCCTCGCCCACTAATAGCGATCCTCAAATTCGTATAACGGTTCATGTGCCGAAAGACGGCAAACATTTGGCGCAAGTTTTGCCGTATGTAGGGAGTGAGAAACGTAAAAAGAGTCCTACAGGACGCTTGACTTCGATCCACTGCGGTATTGCCGGACGAGCGTTTCGCACCAAAAAACCGGCACTTCTACAACGGACAACAACCGACTTGGAAGAGTATATCAAAGACCTAACAACGAATCAGGGCTTTATCCAAGAAGATGCGCGTTCTTTGGATAGTTCCACCATGTCAGGTTACGCTGTTCCGCTCACAGGAACAAATGGTAGTGTAGTTGGGATTGTTTATGTTAACTCAACGAGTAAAGACTTTTTCGCCGAGGATCAAGTACGTTGCATTGATGCCGCTTGCGTTGGCATCGCCCGGTTTGTAGACGATAAATATTCTTAAATATGGTACGATTCAAACACGCCAAAGGTGGCTTCGTGGAAGGTGAAAACGTCCTTTGAATGAAACATCGGCGCGGACGACAAACGTCGCGCAACAAACTAGCACTAGTTCCGCCTCGCCCAGTGGCGGCACCGATCAGGCGTCAACCGCATATCGCGGTAGCGGCGAAAACTGGACAATGGTGTCGCGACCCGGCGCACCTGTGATAATCAAGGAGCGGGAACTATCCCCGACAATCCAAAAAGCCATCGCGGACAGTATTCGCGCAGGCAGAGGCGGGGAAGGCGAGTAAACACGGCGTCGCGCTGAAGCATTGGTAATAAACTGTGGGGCGGCGCGTTTATAACCGCGCCGCCCTTTTTAGGTTGCGCCCCGACAGGCCGGGTAGCGGGAGGACAAACGATGCTGGCGAAGAAGCTGGATAAACCTGGGTCGGTGGATTTAGGCAAGGTTAATGCGGACGAGAACGGTGATATGACAAAGGAGCAAGGTGTCGCCTTGTTCGCCGCGTACGCCGAAGAACTCGATGCGTTGCAGGAATTGATGTACGCGGCGGGACAAAATGGTTTGCTGGTCACGCTTCAAGGAATGGACACGTCGGGTAAGGACGGCACACTCAAGGCGATTGCAGGCTCCATGAACCCGGTGGGCGTCCGTATCGCGTCGTTCAAGGTTCCAACGACGCGGGAGCGCGCCCACGATTTTCTGTGGCGTATCCATGCGGAAGCGCCACCGCTCGGTCAGGTCGTGTTTTTCAACCGCTCGCACTACGAAGACGTTCTGGTCGTTCGTGTCCACGAGATGGTTCCGGATAAAGTCTGGAAGGAGCGGTACAAGCATATCAATGACTGGGAAGAGTTGCTTCATGACACCGGTACCATTGTGGTCAAGTTTTACCTGCATATTACCAAAGGTGAGCAGGAGGAGCGCTTGCTCGCCCGCGAAGCCGATGTGGAAAAGGCGTGGAAACTGACGCCGACGGATTGGTCGGAGCGGGAGTTTTGGAACGATTACGCCAAAGCGTATGAGGACGCTCTGGGCAAATGCGCCACGCCACATGCGCCGTGGTTCGTGGTTCCCGCCAATCACAAGTGGTACCGCAACATCGCGGTCGCCGAGGCCCTGCTGGAAACACTGCGCCCGTATCGGAAGGGTTGGGAGGCGAAACTTGCCGAGATCGGGGAAACGCAGAAGGTTGCGCTTGCGGAAGCCCGTAAAGCGAAACCCAAGCCCAAAACCGAAACCAAAACAAGCAGGACGGATGCCAAGCCCGCCGCGAAGACGAACAAGTAGAATGGGCGGAGTTGGAAATGGCGCGGGCGGGGTAGAACGTTTTCAAGGAGAAGCCGCTTTTGTTACCCGCCGCTACCTTGTTTCCCGACCCGGTTCCGCCTTTGGATGCTGATCCGACGCCGGACGACGCCGTCAAGCGCAAAGCCCTTGTGGTTCACGAGCGGCTTTGCGCCGAATACGGTTGTCCGATTCCGTATTTCGCCAACCACGACCCGTTATCGGAATTGGTGTCGGCCTTGCTGTCGCACCGGACCAAGAACGCGGACTCGGGGCGGGCGTTCCGGGCGTTGCGCGAACGGTTCCCCACCTGGGAAGCGGTGCGCGATGCGCCGACGACTGAGGTGCAGGAGGCAATTTCCACGTGTACGTGGCCCGAACAAAAAGCGCCGCGCGTGCAGGACGTTTTGCGGCGGATCACGGAGCGGCGGGACGGTGATTTAGGGCTTGATTTTCTGGAACAAATGACGGTTCGGGAAGCGCGAGCGTGGCTTCAGGAGATGCCCGGCGTCGGGCCGAAAACGTCCGCCGCCGTGTTGCTCTTTTCGCGCTTGCGAATGGCGGCGTTGCCCGTGGACAGTCATCATCACCGCGTCGCCGTGCGGCTTGGCCTGCTTGCCGCAAGCGTGGATGTCGGCCCCGCCCATGCAATTTTAGAGGCGCAGTTGCCGCCCGAATGGGACGCCCAATCCGTGTACGACAACCACGAATCGCTGATGCTCCACGGTCAGCGCGTTTGTTTTCATCACAACCCGGCCTGTTCCCGGTGCGCGGTTCTCGATATTTGCCCGTTCGGTCAGGCGCGCATGGAGCGCGTCGCACCGCTTCCCAACGCCCATGCCACTACCGCCGCTCCCGCTCCTGACGCCGCGTCTTGAACTGCGGCTCGCCGCCGTCCCCGATGCCGCCGCGATTACGCGTTACGTGAACGAGAACCGGGACTTTCTCGCGCCGTGGGAGCCGGAGCGCACCTCGTACTATTACAGCGAGTTGTTTTGGCGCGCGCAGGTCATCCGTGACCGGCGAAGCGCGGAAGAGGAACGCGCGCTTCGCTTGTGGTTGTTCGCGCACCCCGAAGCCGTCGCGAATTTTCCGTCCGGCGAGGTCGTCGGGGCGATCAACATCGCGAACATTGTTCGAGGAGCCGGTCATTTCGCCACACTCGGCTACGCGCTTGCCGAAAAATCGCAGGGGGCGGGCCTGATGCGCGAGGCGCTGGAAGCGGTGATCGCGTGCGCGTGGGGACCGATGGGTTTGCATCGCTTGCAGGCGAACTACCTGCCGCGCAACGAGAGGAGCGGCGGCCTTCTCCGACGCCTCGGGTTCGCGCCCGAAGGTTACGCCCGCGATTATCTCCTTATCAATGGCAAGTGGGAAGATCACATTTTGACCAGCCTCACCAACCCCGGTTGGAGTGACAAAGGCGGATAAGCGACGCCGCTTCGTGAACCTTTTCGCCGTTCGGCAACTTCCCTATATGTGAAACGAGGCGCGCTTGAAATACAGGAGAACAGCGACGAAACCCTAATGCGTCGTGTGGCGGACGGGGACACGGAAGCGTTCGCCCTTCTCGTCGCCCGCTACCGCCCGCAACTGCGCGCCTTCTTCGCGTCGGTTCTACCCGATTCCACGCAGGCCGACGATTTCGCGCAGGAAACGCTGCTCCGCTTGTGGCTGTCACGGCGAACGTGGAAGCCCACCGGTGTATTCTCCGCGTACGTCTTCCAAATCGGGCGACATTTCCTGCTCAATCACCGCGTCCGCTTGCGTGTCCACGCGCGGCAAGCCTGTTTGACCGACGACTTGTTTATTGCCGCGCCGGTCGCGGTTCAGCCGGAAATGGTCGCGATAGAGCGGGCCGAGGCGCGCAAACGCCGGGCGGCGATTAACGCCCTGCCGGAGCGTTTGCGCGTCGTTTTCACCCTAAGTCACTTCGACGGATGCCGATACGCCGAGATCGCCCAGCGTTTGAATATCCCGGCCGGCACCGTCAAATCCCGCATGAGCGCGGCGGTAAAACGCCTGCGCGCCGCTTTGGAGGAGCAAGAAGGATGAACATCGAAGAGCGCGTTTTGGCGTATCTGAAGAACGAACTAAGCGAAGCCGACCGGGCCGCATTCGACGATGAACTTACCGAATCGCGCGTTTTGCGCTCCGAGGTCGTGCGGCTACGCGGCGTTTTGGACAGCCTCGCCGCATCCAGCGCCGCGCGCGTGTTGGAGCGTGTCAACGCAATTATCAAAAACGCGATTGTCGAAGGCGCAAGCGACATACACCTGACGCCGGAGCCAAACGGCGTTTGGCTCCGGTTCCGTGTGGATGGCGTTTTGCGCGAGGCGGATGTTTTGCCTCTTGAACTCCATCAAGCGCTGGTGGACGAATGGAAAGCGCTTACCGGGATGGACTTGCACGAGCGGCGGTTACCGCAGGATGGGCGCGTTCCCGTTGTCCACGCGGGCAAGCCGTTTGACTTGCGCGTTAACATACTCCCGACGTTGCGCGGCGAGCGCGTTACGGTACGCATTTTCGCCCGCGACGCCGATGCGTATACCGTGAAAATGGACGCTCTTGGCTTGTCCAATGAGCAAGCGGCGCAACTGGAAATGCTGGCGAACAAAACCGGCTTGCTTCTTGTCACCGGCCCCGCGGGCGGCGGCAAAACCACGCTCGCCTATGCGTTATTGCAACGCCTTGTTTCCCTTCGCGGCGCGAGCGCGAACATTCTTACCGCCGAGGATCCGGTCGAGTTGGAAATCAACGGCGTGTCGCAGTGCGGCGCGAACAAGGCGGTAGGCTTGTCGCTTGCGGATGTGATACGCGGCTTCGGCAACCGGGCCGATCCCGACATCGTTTACCTCTCGAACCTGCGCGACCCGGAGGTGGCGCAACTCGCCGCCGATCTCGCCGCAACCGGTCGCCTCGTGATTGGCGGGATCGCCGCGCGAGGCGCGCGCGAGGCGCGCGCGGCGTTTACCGGAACCAGCGACAACGCCGCAGAAACCGCCGCGCGCCACATGGTTATCAACGGCGTTGTTACCGCCCGGCTCGCGCGGCGCGGCGCGGGGGATTGGGAACCTCACGAACCGAACAGCGATGCCCTTAACGCGCTCGGCTTAACGCCCGCCGATGGCCCATTTCGCCGTCCTGCAAGTTACCGGGGGCGAGTTGGATTGTATGAGGTGCGCGACCGGAACGAGATCGGCGACAACGGGGCGTTTGGGGAGCCGCACACCGGCGACCTGCGCGCATCGGCCCGCGCCGCCGTTGTCGCAGGCGTAACAACCGCAGAGGAAGCCGTTCGCGCCCTTGCGTTGTAGCGTTTAGGTGAAACTGCGCTCTACGGCGTCGCGCATCTTGTCCAGACCGGTGCGGGCGACGGACAGCGGTTCTTGTTGGTAGTAGGCGGGGTTGAACAACTCCAGCGATAAAACTCCGGTGAAGCCGATGTCGCTGAGCGTACGGAAAAGCGTCGTAAGGGGGGCGGCCCCGTCGCCCGGATACACACGGTCGGCGTCCACGAGATCGGCGACCGGGATGTGACCGGGGTAGTCGTTGACATGGAACACTCGGAACGCGTCCGGGCCGAGCATCCGCAAGCCTTCGAGCGGCGAGCCGCCTTTGTGCAGATGGTACACATCCGCTAAGATGCAGGCGTCCGGGTGACCGCTGTCAATGGCGATCAGGGCGGCCTCGCATAATTTGCTGAGGTTGCGGGACGCCCCCCAAATCTCGACCTGCGGAATGACGCCGATCTCGTCGCCGATCTTGAGCAGGTCGCGATAACGCGCGGCGGCGGCATTGAGATCGAGCGCGGCGGCGTCCGCCTGGTGCGCGCCCCATGCCGGGGCGGCGATCCGCTTGCCGCCGAGCCGAGCAAGCAACCCCATCGCGTGCCGAGCGTCCGCGAGACCTTTTTCGCGGTGGGCCGGATCGTCCACTACCCACTCGAAAAACGCGATCCCGCCTTCCACTGTCAGGCCGGTGTCGCGGATACGCGCGGCAAGGTCGCGCAAATCGCCGCCATTCGCCGCGAACGCCTCGATTTCATCCGTCCAGGGTTCAATCGCTTCGTATCCGGCGGCGGCGGCGATGTCAACGAGTTCATCTAACGGAAGTTTGTGGCCCCGAAGCGTGGACGTATTCAGGCAATAACGGAACGGCTCGCGCGGCGAGTGTTCCAGCACTTCCGGCATGGGGAGCAAAAGTTCGTCAGGCGTCGCCGACTCGGCTAAAATCTGTTCAATCGCCGCCGCATCCCGCTCCTCGATCACCACTGTCGCCGTGGGCGCGGGAAGTCCCGCCGCCGCTTGCCTGTTTCCGCTGATTGCCATTCAAAAAACCCTTCGCCGCCGCGCTTCGCCCGAATCTAAATCGGTGTCGCTTTTGTTCCGCGCCGCTTCGTTCTATTATCCCTATTTTGGGCGTTTGTCGCGCTTGTCGTGACAAAAATTAGCGCGTTCTTCGGAGCGGTGTTTTCGGCTTGGTATCCACGACCGGAACAAAGGCGAAGTCATCAAGGAGCGCTACCGGGCGGGCGTCCGGCCCGGACGAAAGGATGACCTCGGAGGTCGTGGCGCCGGACGGCGCGAAGAACCCGGAACGGAACCGCGTCCATTTGCCCACAGGCGTCTCAGGAGTCGCTTGGCTCAGTCCGTTATACGGTCCGGTGACGACCGCCCCCGCTTTATTGCGAAAACAAATCGAAATGTAAAGCCCCTTGCCGCTCTGCGGGAAAACGCGGGCGAGGAGGACCATCTCTCGCTTCCCGCTGGTCGGCAAGGCGACGCGCGGGCCGGTCACTCTCACGCCACGTTTTCTGTCGTTGTCCATAATCGTGAGAGAATGAACGCCCTCAGCCGCGCGCGATCGAGTGATGCCGACCATCGCCCGCCCTTCCGGCGCTACCGTCCATTGATCTAATCCCTGCTCAAAACCCGCATTCGGAAAGACAAGGGAGTAGTCGACTGTGAGATTGTTCTGCGCCCATCCTGGGCCAGCCCATGAGACCGCGACCAGAAGAGAAACAAACGCCGTTTTCCTGAAGATAATACGCATCAACTAACGTCGCTTTCTAAATCGCCCACGGCGCGCGGTGCGGGCGACTTCGCATCGCGTTCGCCTCCTTATCGTTTTTGAACTCCTGTTTGTCGGGGTTCCACACGAGCGGGCGATTCAAGCGAAGCGCGATATTTCCCAGATGACACACGCTCGCCGACCGATGCCCAATGGCGACATCACAGATCGGCGTTTGTCGCGAGCGGACGCAATCCACAAAATTGCCCTCATGGCTGTCGGAGGCGTACAAGCGCGTCGCGCTCGCGGGAAGCGGCTCGGTTAGGATGACCGGATCGCTCGCCGCGATTTTTTCGCGGCTGACGAAAATCCATTTGCCGTTTTCGCCCTCGAAACGAACGCCGTTTTCGCCGCGCGTCGTGAGGATAAGCGGCGTGCCGTCGTCGTACGCGTACAAAATATCGAACGACGTGTGAACGTTATAGGAGCGGTTCTGCGGATCGGGCGGCGGGGCTTCGGCCCGCAACACCTGCACCTGCGCCGGGCCAGAGTTGTCGCGTCCCAGACCCCACTGCGCAATGTCCAGATGGTGCGCGCCCCAGTCGGTCGTCATACCGCCCGCGTACTCGTACCAGTAGCGGAACGAGCCGTGCGTCCGCTCCTTCAGATATTCGGCTTTGGGGGCCGGACCCTGCCAAAGATCCCAGTCGAACCCGGCGGGAACAGCCTGGGGCGCGAACGGGCCTCCGCGCGGCGCGCCGGGAATATGCGCCTCGACACGCGTAATCTTGCCCAACCTGCCGTTTCGGACCAACTCGCAGGCGGTGCGGAATTGAACGGGGTTAGAGCGTTGCTGACTGCCGCACTGAAACACCGCGTTGTACTTCCGGGCCGCGTCCACCATTTTGCGCCCTTCGTCAATCGTGAGCGTCATGGGCTTTTCGCAGTACACGTCCTTGCCCGCGCGCATCGCCAGAACCGACATAACCGCGTGCCAGTGATCCGGCGCGCCGATAACCACGGCGTCAGTATCGGGGCGCGCGAGAAGTTCGCGGAAGTCGTGGAATTTCGCGGTTCCCGGCCCGAACGTGTCGGCGGCTTCCTCCAAGTGCTGATCGTCCACATCGCACACGGCGACGACCTTGACGCCCGGTTTGCCCGCCATTCGCTGGGCGACCCCGCGCCCTTGACGGTACCCGCCTTTGCTCCCGCCCGGCCCGATTACGCCAACCTGAATCATGTCGTTCGCCCCGATGCGGCGGCGATTAACGCTTACCTGCGCGTCCGCGTTCGCCTCGGCCTCCCGCACGGCCCACGCAGGCATCCCGGCGGCAAGCAGACCGCCGAGCGCGCTGGTTAAGAAGCGGCGGCGGGGCAGGGCGATATTGACAAAGGAGGAAGCGTATTTCAAGTCGGACACGGCGGGTGGCGGGGCGGCGTTGCATTCGCGTTCGCGGTTCATAAGGAGACTTTCTTTACAGGTGAGCGTTTTTGGAGCGGCGTCGCCCCTTCACGCTTTTGGTCGGCGGAACGGTGAAATCGTGATAAACAGGTTCGCCGTGACGGCGTTTTTGTCCTTCTGGTCACGCGCCCAGCGCACCCACACGAAAGGCGGCTCCCCAATGAGCGAAACAACCGGCGAGGCGTATCTCTCCCACCTTCGGCAGGTCATCGCCGACCGCCCGATGATTGACGTCAGTGTCACATAACCCGCTTACCATCCTGTTATTGCAACGGCAATCCGCCTTTTTCGCGACCTGAACCAAGACGGACGCGCCTTCGTTATTAAGCGTTTATCACACACCGAACGGGGAATTCTGGTGGCGTTTGGCAGTTGGGCGGCGGTACTCGCGGTGCGCGAACAAAACCCGGTTCACCTTTCGGACGGTCTTTTGGCGTTCGCCATCGTGGACTTTCAGCCTGACTATCGGGACCGCTACCTACAATTGGTAAAGTTGCGCCGAAGTTCCGAGTTGCTCAACGTTTCCGTTGTTGACGCCTTCGCGGAGGCCGCGCAATGGGCGACGCCGTCGGGCAGGGACCACCTGATGGGATTCGCGCGCCATCCGTACACGCTTGCGGATATGTATCTTGTTGAAGACGGGACGGGCGCGGACTTTACGTACAAATATAGTCCGCCGGACGCCAAATCGTCCCGTACGCGCCGCCGATGAACGGTTGACGCAATCGCTTCGTCTCGTTACGAAAATATCGGACACGGCGCGAAGAGGGCGTGATACAGTTCCCCCGTCAAGCGGGTACAACGGGAGCGATGCGGCGACGCTTGGTTGCCGCGATTTCACTTTTCAAGGCTAATCAACATTTATGCTTCGTAATAATTCCGGACGCGGCGGCGCGGGCTTTCTCATCGCCCTTATTATCGCCGCCGTTTCACTGTTCAAGTATTTCGGCTCCTCCACCCCCAATCCGGTCACCGGGGAAAAACAGCATGTCGGCGGTGTTTCGCCCCAGCAGGAGATCGCGCTTGGCCTTCAAGCCGCGCCGGAGATGGCCCAGCAGTACGGCGGCGAAGCGCAGGACCCGCAAGGGCGGCGCATCGTGGAATCGGTCGGGCAACGGGTCGTCGCGCAGTCGGATGCGAGCAAGGGACCGTACCGGTATCAGTTTCATCTGCTCGCCGATAACAAAACGGTGAATGCATTCGCGCTTCCCGGCGGTCAAATCTTCATCACTGAAGCGCTGGCGAGCAAACTTCGCACCGAAGGCGAACTTGCGGGCGTGTTGGGGCATGAGGTCGGTCATGTGGTCGCGCGGCATAGCGCGCAACAAATCGCCAAGCAACAACTGACGCAGGGCCTGACCGGGGCCGCCGTGATGGCGTCGTATGACCCGAACAATCCCGGTACGGCCCGAAACGTCGCTGTCGCCGCGATGATTGGAAACCTCGTCAACCTGAAATTCGGACGCAACGACGAGATCCAGGCCGACCAGTACGGCGTTCACTTCATGTCGCAGGCGGGGTATGACCCGCGCTCAATGGTCAAGGTGATGCAAATCCTGAAAGAAGCGACAGGCGGGAAAGGCGGGCCGGACTTTTTCTCCACCCATCCCAGCCCGGATAATCGTATCCCGCGTATTGAACAGAGCATCAAAGAAGAATTTCCGCAAGGGGTTCCCGCCGGTTTGAAGCCGTAGAAAGCCGCAGTTCGTACTATGCCTGAAGGCCCTGAGGTGCGCCGCTACGCCGACGCGCTTCACGCTACACTCGCTGGTCATCGCCTCACCGAACTTACCGCGCGCACCAAAGCCGCCAAATCATGGCTCGCCGACCACCGCGAAACGCTGTGCGGGCGTCGCGTCATGTCGGTAACGTCGCTCGGTAAGAACCTGGTTGGCGAGGTCGAGGGCGGCTTTTATTTTTACACGCACCTGATGATGTGGGGCAGTTGGCGTATCGAGGATGTTGCGCCCCCGGAGCGTGACCGACGCGAGCGCGCCCGCATCGTGATGGAGAATGGCGCGACCGCGATCCTGTTGTCCGCGCCCGTATTCGAGGTCGGAGAAAGCGGGTCGCCGTACCATGACATTCCGTACTTAGCAGGCTTGGGACCGGATATTTTGCCGCCTGACGGGCCGAACGCGTTTGCCGCTTCTTGTTTTTTGGAACGGCTTGGCGCGGAGGAAAATCGGTCGCGCTCTATCGGGGCGGTTTTGCTCGATCAAACCGTCGCGGCGGGAATTGGAAATTATCTGCGGGCCGAGATGCTCTGGGAATGCCGCATTGACCCGTTCCGTTTGGTCGGCGAACTGACCGAGGACGAACTGCATTGCCTTTGCCGCGTCGTGCCGGAGATGGCGGCGCGCGCCTACCGCACGGGCGGAATGACGATTACGGATGCGGAGCAGGCGCGTATGCAGGCGGACCGCTCGCTTATCTACCCGAACGGCTCTCCCGAATGGGGCGCGCGTCATTACGTTTTTCGCCGCTCCAATCTGCCCTGTCTTGCGTGCGGGGCGGCGATTCGCCAGAAGCGGCAGTTCACCCGAGAGCTTGCGGACGGAACCGAAAAGGAACGTATTATCTACTTCTGCCCCCAATGCCAGAATGTCACGGTTCCGCTCCCGCCGCTTCGTCCGACGCGCGCCGTCGCGAAGGAAAACCTTGTCAGTGAGGAGCGTGACGAGGAAACCATAGAAGCCGCCGAGGTAGCGGCGATTGAAATGGGTGACGAATGAGCGACGCCGGTACCACGTCGGGCTACGACAGCGGCTTGTTTGGCGCGTTTGGCGCGACCGCCGAGGCGGTGCGCGCGACCGCGAAGCGGTTGGAAAAATCGGCGATTTTGGGCGCGTATTTCCAAACCCTGTCGGACGATGATTTGGCGAGAGCGGCGCGCTACTTCACCGGCGCGCCGTTCCCGCTTCGCGATCAGCGAACGGTCAATGTTGGCGGCGCGGCTTTGATTATTGCGCTTGTCGCCGCAACCGGGGCCGACGATACGCAGGTTCGGCAACGCTTAGTTGCGCTCGGCGATGCGGGTGATGTTGCGGGCGAGTTGTTCGCTGACTCCGAAAATTCTCCGGTGAAAACGCTCGCGCATATCGAGGCGTTTCTGCACCTGCTCGCGCAGACCAGCGGAAGCAAGAAAAAAGGGGAGGCGCTGGTCGCGGAACTTGGGGGGGCGACCGCGCTTGAGGCGAAGTATCTGGTTAAACTCCTTCAAGGCGATCTTCGGATCGGCTTGAAGGAGGGCGCGGTCGAAGACGGGATAGCAAGGCTTGCGGGCGTGCCGGTCGGCAAGGTGCAGTGGACCAATATGCTGACCGGCGATATTGGGCAAACCGCCCTGCTTGCGCGACGCGGCGAGCTTGATTCCGTCTCGCTCCGCTTGTTTCAGCCGCTCAAATTCATGCTCGCGACCGCCGCCGATGATTTAACCGAAGTCACGCGCCAAATGCCGCCTGCGTTCGTGGTCGAGGACAAGTTCGATGGTATCCGCGTGCAGGCGCATATCGCCCCGCCCGGCGCGTACGAGGACGCTTTGCACGGCGTTTCGGCGCAGAGTGGCGGGCGGGTCGCGCTGTTCTCGCGAACGCTGGACGAGATAACCGGCAGTTTCCCCGATTTGGCGGAGCCATTGGCGCGCCTCGCCGAAACGTCCGGGGCGATGATTCTGGACGGCGAACTGGTTCCCGTGGACGCCGAAACGGGGAGCATTCTACCGTTTCAGTCGCTTCAACCGCGTTTGGGGCGCAAGGTTCTGAAACCCGAAATGCTCGCCGAGGCGCCGGTCGCTTTTATCGCCTATGACGCCCTCTTCGGCGACGAGCGGGTTCTGCTCGACGAGCCGTTTCGTCTCCGTCGGGCGTTTTTGGAAACGCTGGCTGTGGATGGAAAAGCCACGCGGCGCGCGGACTCGCAAACGTTCACCAACGCCGCGTTGCTTGATGCGGAGTTCGACGATGCGCGGGCGCGCGGCAACGAGGGTTTGATGACGAAAAACCCGGACTCCAACTATAAGCCGGGGCGGCGGGGGCGCGATTGGCTCAAAATAAAGCGTGCGCTCGCTACCCTTGATGTGGTTGTCACTGCGGCGCAGGTGGGCGAAGGGCGTCGCAGTCGCTTCCTGTCCGATTACACGTTTGCGGTTCGGGCAAGCGAAACGGACCCGACGCTTCTCAATGTCGGCAAAGCGTATTCGGGCTTGACCGACAAGGAAGTGGAAGAACTTTCGGAATGGTTTAAGGCGCACACCCTTGCCGAGTACGCCCACGGCAAAGTGCGAACGGTCGAGCCGCAGATCGTTTTCGAGATCACGTTCGACCGTGTGCAAGCGTCCGCGCGCCACAAAAGCGGGTACGCGCTTCGGTTCCCGCGCATCCTGCGCGTTCGGACGGACAAGCCCGCATCGGAAGTTGACACGCTCGAAACGGTTCGCCGTCTCGCCGAGGGCGCGGAAGCGTCAAGCGCGGCGACCGCATCCGAAACGCAGGAATAAGCCCCGCACGGAACAAATAACCCGGAAACAGGCCGCTCCCGTCGGAGCGTGCCGAAGATAAGGAAGCTCCGCTCTTGTCGTCGCCCCTTGACGCCGTCCCGGTCCCGCCGCCGCTAAATTCGCCCGATCCACACCAAGCGGACATGGCGAAGTGGCTCCGTTTGCTCGTACGTACTACCGCCTGCCTCGCGCTTGCGCTGGTCGCGTATCTTGTGACGCGATTGTTCGCGCTCGTTTATCACACCGTTTTGCTGTTCGCGCTCGGCGGCTTACTCGCCTACGCGCTCGACCCCGTTGTGGAGTTCGTTCGAGGAACGCCCGCCGCGCCCAAAGAAGAGGCGGAAGCGGCGGCGCAAAATACGAACGCCGATTTGCCCGAACGCGAACCATCAATGGACGCGCCGCCGCGACGCGCGCGCAAGCGCCGTCCCCGGTGGCTTGGCGTGGTTGCCGTGTTCACGCTTCTTTTCGGGGCGACGGGCGGCGCAACGTATTTTCTGGGCCGCGAAGCCGCGCATCAAGGCCAAATGCTTGCGCGCGACCGAACGCAGATTATCGCCAACATCCGAAAGGAAATAGATCGCGCCGACATACGGCTTGCCGAGCGTGGCGTTCCTATTCATCTGGGACAACTCTACGATGACCCGCCACCAAATGTGCGTGCGTGGGCCGAAGGGCTTGCCCGCGCCTCGCTACAAATGGTCTCGAATTTCTCCAAATCGCTGGTCGAGGGGATTATTGTTTTACTGATCTCCGCCTACTTCCTTTTGTACAGCGAGGAAATGCGGGAGCAGGCCGAAAACGCTTTACCCGTGCGTATCGCCCCGTACGCCCGGCAGTGGCGCGACGATGTAAACCGGATTTTAGGCGGATTTGTCCGGGGGCAGTTTATCCTTGCATTGGTAACGGGCGTTCTTGCAAGTATTATCTGCGCCTGCCTCGGATTACGCTTGTGGTTGCTGATCGGAGCCTTCGCCGCGCTCGCCGCCCTCATCCCCGTGCTGGGGCCGTATATCGGCGCAATTCCCGCCGTGATTTCCGCCCTGGTGACGCCCGGCGGCTCGCCAGAAGCGCGCGTCGTCGCCGTTCTGGTGTTGTTCTTTTTCATGAACGAGTTCGGGTCGAAGATTCTGTATCCGCGCCTTGTCGGACGCGCGCTCGGCCTCCACGAAGTATTGGTACTCGGGGCGCTTCTCGCGGGCTTTGAGGCGGGCGGCATTGTGGGCGTGTTGTTCGCCGCGCCGCTCACCGCGCTCCTTATCGTCACCGCGACGCAGTTGTACCGTTTGTGGCGCGAGTTGCCGCCGCTATCCGTGGCGCAGGCCGCCAAAGCGGGCGGCGAACACGCCAAAAAACGCGGCGTTCCGTAAAACAACGATCGCCCCGGCGCGCAGTGTGCGCCGGGGCGATCGTTGTCTCTCGAATCTGTAGCCGCGTTAGCGGCGATAGCCGTTGCGCTCTTGATCGGCGGGGTCTCCGAGTGGGTCTTCGCTTGCCGGGCGAACGTTGCCGAAGCCCGCTTCCTGATCGGCGGGGTCTCCGAGCGGGTCCTGACTTGCCGGAAGGACATTGCCGAACTGTCCTTGATTCGGGTTTACATAGCCCCCGTTCGGCGCGTAGCCCGCGTTCTGGTAGCCGTAGCCGCCGCGCTCTTGATCGGCGGGATCGCCGAGTGGGTCTTCGCTTGCGGGGCGAACGTTGTTCGGGTTGTAGCCGGGGCCGTTGACGTTCTTCTGGTTGTCGTTACCCGTGAAAATGTCCTTGATAGCGTCGAGCGGCGATTCTCCGCCTAAAAGCCCACCGAGTAAGCCGCCCTGGTTGTTCGCTTGCTGGTGCGGGACATTGCGATTGTTGTTGTCGTCGTCGCCGTCAATGGCGTCCTTGACGGTGCGGATAATATCGTTGAAAGACATAAAAATTCTCCCTAAAACGAACGGCGGGGACCAGGCGCGCCGCCGCCCATAGCGCCGCCCCCCGTTGCCGATTCATCAAACGTAATACCGCTACTACGAGCGCCCTGCTCGTACTGCTGGGCTTCATCGTAGGGAACCTGAATGCCGCCCTGCGGAGGCGTGACATAAACCGCGTTACCCTGCGCGTCGCGGTAGTAAATGCGCCCGTTCTTCGACTGATAATATTGCCCTTGCGCGCCTGCGCCTTTGGCGTTTTGATGCTTTTTGTAAAGATAATAAACAGCGGCGGCTCCGGCGAGAAGAGCGACCTTTTTCTGCGTGGACATTCCGGGCTTGCTTTGACCCATCATGCCGCCATTCGGGCCGTTCGGCGCGGGAACCGTCCCATAAGTTGGCGGTGCGCCGCCGCTTGTTCCCCCCGGCGTAGAGCGACCACAGCCGGTTAAGGCGAGGGTGGGCGAAAAAAGCGCGGCGGAAAGCAAAACGGACGTAAAAGCCCCGGCGCGGCGGGTGGGACGAGCGAACATGGTTGGCATTGTAATCAGGAAATCCTTTCGGGAAAGGCCTTGCGCGCCGAATCCGGAGCGAGATCGGCAAACTCGGCGCATAAACTCGCGAGGCGAGCGGCCCTACGCCTCTTATACCGCAAGGAACCTGATTTGTAACCTCGCCTGCCGGACGAAGGCGCTACAAACGGGGATCAGCGATCTGTGTCGAGAAACGCCCCCAAATCTCGCGGGGGAAGGGGACGACTATACAGGTAGCCTTGAATGATGTCGCAATCCAGCGCGCGTAACGTCGCCTCTTGTTCCGGAGTTTCCACGCCCTCGGCGACTACCTTCATGCCTAATGTGTGCGACAAGTCAATAACGGCTTGAACCACGGCCTCATCGGCGGCGTTGTCGTTAATATTCGCGATAAAGGAACGATCAATCTTCACCACATCTACGGGGAAACGTCGAAGATAGGCAAGGCTTGAGTAGCCGGTTCCAAAATCATCCACGGACAACGTGACGCCCATTGACTTCAAATCATTCAATGTAGTAAGAGATTTACGATCATCCTTGATGAAGACGCTTTCGGTCAGTTCTAAACCGAACCCGTGCGGCGATAAACCCGTCGCCGAAAGTCGCGCTTCCAACGCCTGCGGGAAACGTTCGTCGGATAATTGCTGGGCGGACATATTTACCGATACGTTGAATGTATGCCCGGCCCGCGCCCACTCCGCTCCTTGTCGGCACGCCTCGTCCATGACCCAATGCCCCATCGGAACGATTAAACCGGTTTCTTCGGCAAGC
>CAXUMS010000003.1:64279-65425 GCA_964252165.1 uncultured Armatimonadaceae bacterium | reverse complement strand
GGTATAAACTTTGCGGGAGAAACATAGCCCAACTCTCGGCTTTGCCAGCGCATCAACGCTTCCATACCAATCATGCGATGCGTCGCGAGCGACACCTGCGGTTGGTAGTGTAAAAGCAGTTCCCGCTTATCCACGGCTTGACTAAGCCGTGATTCCAAAAGAAGTCGATCGCGACTGCGCGCTCCCATCGCCTCATCGTAGAACGCGTAGCCGCCCCTGCCCCCGTTTTTCGCGCGGTACATCGCCATATCGGCGTTCTTCAGCAGAACGCCGGGCGATGTTCCGTCCTGCGGGGACAAACTGATGCCAACCGATCCGGTAACGTAAACCTCCTGTCCGCCGATGCGGAGCGGGAGCGCAAGGGCGTTCAGGATTTTCTTCGCGACCGCTTCGGCGGCGGCGGGGCCAGTGATACCCGGCAGAAGCGCGACAAACTCATCACCGCCCAAACGAGCGACTATATCTCCGGATTGCAAGCAGTCCGTAATTCGTTCCGATACATGTCGCAAAACCGTGTCGCCTACCCCGTAACCAAAAATATCATTTATCGGTTTGAAACGATCCAAATCAATGAATAAAAGCGCGGAGGACAAGTTTTGCTGACGTCCCTGCGTGAGCGCTCGAACCACATGTTCCTCAAAATGGGCGCGGGTAGGAAGCGCGGTCAAAGGGTCGTGGCTTGCCTGCCATAACTGCCCTTCTTCCTCGGCGCGCTTTTCTTTTGTCACATCACGAACAACGGCGAAAACCGCCGTTCGCTCGGGATGCGGCGTCAAACTCCATTCAAAGCGCCGATATTCGTTTGTATCAGGACGTCGCAATCGGACGAGAAGCGCGATCCGCGTTCTTGTTGAGACCGCTTGAACCCACGCGGCGGCGTCATTTGGGTGAAGAAGCGGCGACAGGGCTTGCCCGCTAAGCGCCGCAACGTTTGCGTAGCCCAGCCCGCGCGCGAAGGACGGGTTAGCCCGCTCCACCACGCCCGACGTCGAAAGCGTGCAAAGCATATCGCCGGACAACAGGAAATAATCATCCGGGGCTTCGGGGGGAAGCGAGGCGGGAACCTGTGATACGCCTGTCGCCCCGGGAAGACGCGCAAAAGCCGTCAATGCGCCGGGGGCTGCCGAAGGCGTTAGGGGCGATGGT
>CAXUMS010000003.1:46366-64246 GCA_964252165.1 uncultured Armatimonadaceae bacterium | reverse complement strand
GGGCGCGGCAAGGCGTGGAAATAAAGCGAGAATCCTTGAGGGTCCGGGTGCAGGTGGAACTCAAACGGGGGACGTCCGGTTTCGCCGTCCACCGTCCACTTGTGCGACTCCCGTTTATGAAGCGCTTTCTCCAAATGGACGTGCAGACTGTTTTTTACCGTCCCATCGAGCGCGGACCAAATACTTTGTCCAATAAGGTCCTGCGTACTCGTCGTTCCCAGGAACGAGTTCCCGAGCGGGCTGATGTAAGTAAACCGTAATTGATCGCTGAATGTGAAAAAACCCGCTTCGCCCCCCTCGTTTTCCTCCTTCGCGCCGTTGTCGTCAGGCGCGGCTACGCCTGCGGCGTTCGGCGAAGCGGAACAATCCACGGTAGGGGAATGACGTATCTGTTCCGTAACAGGGGTGTTGAGGAAGGTCATTTGAAGGCTTAGTCGCCAAAACGCGACCGAAGGACGGACGCGAACGAACCCAAATAACAACTTCGCGATCGTCGCGAAGAGCGAAAAACGCCATCGCACAGTTAAAGCGGAAGTAATTGCAGTGGCTTAACCGCATTGTGGCAGGCATTCGTAAAAAAGTCAAGGAAAATTACCGGTAACGAAAACGTGTCCGCAAACGCACCT
Source organism: uncultured Armatimonadaceae bacterium (assembly GCA_964252165.1). Taxonomy (GTDB): domain Bacteria; phylum Armatimonadota; class Armatimonadia; order Armatimonadales; family Armatimonadaceae; genus CAXUMS01. Next base: position 63,620 of record CAXUMS010000003.1, on the reverse strand, counting down.
TTAGGGTGATATTACGATAGCGCGAACAAGTGACACCAAAACCTAATGGATGACCCCCAAGAAAAAATCGGAAAATCGGAAAGCCTGCGGGTTTTTGACGATCGAATCGCACAATTGGAAGGCGAAGCGGAGACGATACGTAACCGTATCGCAAGCGTTCGCTCGGATTTTGACCGTTTCACGGAGGTAGAACAGTTGCGCGCCGAAAATGAACTGATGAAACAGGCCATTCTCCGGTATGCGGTCGCCTGCGGAAGCGTGGATTTGCAGGTGGTTTTGCTCCGAGCGCGCGGTGACAGTATCGCAACGATGGAAAATTTCCAGCGCGTAACCGAGGAGCAAAACGACGCCTCGAACGCGCTTCGCACGCTCGCGCGCGAATTTCTGAATATCGGCGGTTAAACATGCCGCCTACCAGGGCGAGATTATGTTAGCGGCGCACTCCGATAAACGCGCCCATGCGTCCGGTCCGCGCTCCGTCACGCCGGTGAGAAAAATAACGATCGGGCGAATTGGCCGTGCAATCTTCGCTGACGGATAAGCGCGCAGGCGAAACCCCCGCCTTTAGGAGACAACGGACGGCGACCTTTGGTAAATCAACGTGCGGTTTCGCTTGGTCGCCCAGTAAGCGTAGGATCTCATCAGGAAACCGCGTCGCGACTTCGTCGCCGACCTCGAAATGAACCGGCCCAATTCCCGGCCCAACCGCCGCCCACAAATCTCCGGGGGTGGTCCCATAGGCGGTTTGCATCGTTGCAATCGTGTTTTTGATAACGCCTGCGTCGAGACCGCGCCATCCGGCATGGGCCACACCTACCACTCCGCGCACGGCGTCCGCAAAAAAAATGGGCAAGCAGTCGGCAAAAAACAGCGCAAGCAAGACACCCGGCGCATCCGTGACAAGCGCATCAACGTTCGGCAACGCGTCCTCATAAACCAGCGCGCCGCGTCCCGCATCCTGAGCCGTCACTATAGCGACCTGCGCGCCATGAATTTGCGCGCCGCATACCATCTGGCGTATTTCAAACCCCATTGCCGCCGCCGCGCGGCGGCGATTTTCGCGTACGGCCTCCGCGTCATCGCCGACATGAAGGCCGAGGTTCAGCGATGCGTACGGGACTGCGCTGACGCCGCCGATCCGGCGGGAAACCCCGTGAATAATTCGCCCGTTGTCGGCCTCTCCCCATAGTTTGTCTGCCGTCCAGAAGGCGATGTTCGTATCCGCAAACCCGGAAGTGGCGTTGTTATTCACAGTGAAATAATATCGCGCCGGACCGTCCGGCGGAAGGAAAGCCAGTGGGGTGCAACCAAACAACCATTGAAGGACACTAAATCATACGGCGCGCGCGTCCGGCGCCGCCGACGCTTATGCTGACAAACCGCCACCCGCAGGGAAGGCGCTTAAAATGAAAAACATCTGGAAACGCTCGTCGTTGTTTGCGCTATCAATCACGGCTTTAATCGCAGCACCGCTTTTTTGCGCGGCGCTCCCCCTTGCGGCGCACGCGCAGGAGGCTCCGGCCGCCGCCGCTCCTATTCCGCAAAAGCGCGTTGCGGTGATGAACTTCGATTACAGTACGCTTAATACCTGGTGGGGAGCGAATACCTGGGATGTTGGCAAAGGCGTTTCTGACCTTCTGGTTAATGAACTGGTCAAAAAGGGCGCCTTCGCGTTGATCGAGCGGCAACGGCTCTCGGATGTTCTGCAGGAGCAGGATATCTCAAACAGCAACCGGGCGGACCCCGCAACCGCCGTGAAGGTCGGGAAAATGCTGGGCGCGAACGCGATCATTGTCGGGAGTATAACGCAGTTCGGCTTTGATGATAAAAGCATCGGTTTGGGCGCGGCGGGCGACAAGTTCGGTGTCGGCGACTTGCTGGGCCGGGTCAAGAAGAAAGAGTCGAAGGCGATTGTGGTTGTCACAGCACGTCTTATTGACCCTGCAACGGGCGTTATACTTGCCACGGGTGAAGGCAAAGGCGAATCGAAGCGGGGAAGCTGGGGCGGGCTTGCGGGCGGCTACAACCGCACAGGATCGGGAGCGCTCGATATTGACATGAGCGCCGACAATTTCCAGAACACGATTCTGGGCGAGGCGACACGAAAATGCGTCACTGCGCTCGCCGATGAGATTGTGAAAGGCGGCGCTAAAATCCAGGTAGCGGCATTCGTTTTCAAAGGAAAAATCGCGGACGTGGACGGTTCCACGGTGATTGTCAGCGCGGGCAGTGAAATGGGCGTTAAGGTCGGCGACACGCTTGAGGTGATGCGCGTGGTGCGTGAGGTAAAGGACCCCGATACGGGGGCGGTTCTTAAGACCGTCACCGAAGCGGTCGGAACTCTCACAATTAGTTCCGTGGACGCCAAATCCGCGACCGGAACCTTTCGCGGCGTGGGAAAACCTAAAGTCGGCGACCAAATACGAAAAAAATAACGCCAGCGTAAAAATTTGGATCGCTGATTGACGTGGCCTGGCTTTCTTGGAACGAAAGCCAGGCCGCTTTGTTATGGGGACTGCGTGATAGTTAATGGGTAAAATTCAATTGGAATTGTCAAGTCGAGATTTGCGAGGAGCGGGGGTAATCGAGTATGCCGGTTTACGAGGAACTTACAGCGGCGAACGAATTGTTCGCGCAGACTTTTAATCAGGGCGATCTGCCGATGCCTCCCGCGCGCCATGTCGCGATTGTGACGTGCATGGACGCCCGCTTGCACCCGGAGCGTTTTTTGGGCCTTGACATCGGTGACGCGCATGTCATCCGCAATGCGGGCGGACGCGTCTCCGACGACGCGCTCCGCTCGCTGGTTATCTCGGAGCGGCTTTTAGGCACGACTGAGATTGTGGTCATTCATCACACGGACTGCGGTATGTTGACGTTTACCAACGAACAACTCGCGGTCAAAATTATGGCGGACTTAGGCGAGGATGTGTCGGGCCGCGATTTTTTGCCATTTGCGAATTTGGAGGACAGCGTGCGCGATGATGTTGAAATTATCCGCTCGTCGCCGCTCATCCCGGATGATATCCCCGTGTCCGGCGCCATCTACGATGTGCATACGGGCAAACTCACCACGGTGGCGTAACGGGCGGCATTTATAGGTAGTCCGCGAAAATACGAGATAGAGGGTCGGATTCGCGCTATCCGCACCTTTGGGTTCCTTGACGATTTCGCATTATCGCGCGTATAATTTTCGCCGTGAACACTCCGAAACGAGACACAACATCGCCGGAAGAACCGGGCGCGCCAACAAACGATGATGCGTTGCAAAACAACGAGGAAACGTCGTTTGTGACGCGTCTCCGCGTCGAGGACGACGCTTGTGTTGTAACGGTTCTGGGCGATGTGGATTTAGATTCCTCGCCTTTTTTGAAGGTTGCGCTCATTGAGGCGAACGCAGAAGGCAAAGATGTAATCGTAGATATGAACGGGGTCAACTTCATGGATTCAAGCGGGTTCGGCGTGTTGCTTTCCGCATCCTACCCCCTTCGCGCATTCGGCGCCTCATTGCATCTGGTCGGCGTGAACGCCGCCGTGGCGCGAATGCTGGAGATTACCCGGCTAAAGAATATTTTCGTATTGCACAATACGGAAGCCGAGGCGCTCGCCTCCATCCGCGCTCCGTCGGATTAGACTGGCGAACGTTTGTTTAAGCGGCGACGCGGCTCCGCTTTCTCATGCCGGACACCGAAACGCAAGCGAGCGCGCTGACGGCGCAAAGGCCGAGAAATAAACCGACACGGAAGGACGTTGGGGCGTACGCGTGAACAGGCGGGGAAGGGGCGGCTCGCCCCTTCGGATTTTCAAGAATTATCATATCCGCCCCCTCGTACGCCGAATGCAAATCAAGCCGATTTGCGTCCGCCCCGGCGTTTTCAAGAACCGCGCGCGGCGCGTCCGGGTCGAGAATAATCCAGCGCGCACCGCCGCGCACGGCGGCGTCAACCGACTTCACGAAGGCCATATTGCCGTTTTCCGGCGGCGATGGATCGGCCCCGTCGGCTTGCTCGCGCAGGCGAATTTTCGACGAGGCGCGAAACAAGGAATCGTAACCGCCCATGTCACGGAAGCCGTACACGGTTGCGGCGTTCGGCGGCAGAACCGCCCCCTGCGGCGGCGTTGGCAAAACGCTCCAATGGGTGTTGACGGGGGCGACAAGGAAATTTTTCGCTTCGCCCCTTAAAAACGCTATACCCGGCGTTTGGGGGTAAACCCGCTCGGGCGCCGTAATGGGGTTGTAGTTCGCGCCCCAAACAAATGAATCCCCGACCGCAAGAACGACGAGAACAGCCCCGAGGAGCCGTTTGCGTCGTTCGGCAACATGCGGCGCGGCAAAAAGAAGCGCGGTTGTCAGGGCGAAAAACGTGAGCGCAACGATTAGACCGGGCATCGCCTGATTCCAAAGTGCGGCGAACGGCGTTTGAGGAAACGCCAGTTGCGCCCACTTCGCGGCGAGGCTCATCCCCGCCGCCGAGATCAAAAAGGGAACCGTCGCCGAGGCAAGCGCGGCGCGTTCGTTACCTCGCTTTGGGGGCGCGGCTCCATCACGCGGCGCTGTCGCCTCCAGAAGCGCTTGAAGACCAATCGCGGCGAGGGCGGAAAGAGCGAACGCCCAAAGAAGGAGCGAGCGGGCTGGATTTCCGGTTTGGCCCCAGCCCGGTACGCCGAAGAAAAACAGGAGGTTGAGCGGCGTTCCCATCGCGAGCGCGGCGGCCAAAACGGCGAGGCCGACAAAGAAATTGCGGTCGCTTGTTACGTTTGGAGCCAAAGTCGCATTAGTGCTGTTGGGCGACGCATCCCGTTTTACGCTTTTCCAGGGTACGGAGAACACGGCGTAGCAGGCGAGTAGCAACGGGGCGACACCCACATAGGCGGCCCATTCGGCGTAGTTATTGCCGCCCATCGCGGTGTCGTTCCAGTACAAGCCATGGTTTGGCTCGCCGAAGAAGTTGGGCGCGAGAAGCGTAACGAGGTTCCGTGGCGGCAGGGCGGCGGCGATATAGCCTCGGTACAAGTCCATTGTCGCGGGCGTGGCGCGGTGCGAAACGCGCGATAGTTCCACCGACGGCAAAACCTGCGGCGCGGCAAGCGCGAGCGCGAGGACGCCCGCCCCAAAAACGCCGATCAGCCAGTGTAAAGGGCGAATGCGGCCCGCGCGCCAGCCATAAAAGCCCAAATGCGCGGCGTATAAACCGCCCGCCAGAAGCCCGTAAAACGCGATCTGCAAGTGTCCGGCGAGCATCATCAGACCGGCGACCGCTCCGGCTCCCACGGCGGCGCACCGTCCGGTTCGCGTTCCCGCGCGTTCGTGCGCAACGCGAACGAGCAAGAGAAGCCACGGAATCCAGCAGGCGACGGCAAGAAAGGTGGGAAGCGACAGCCAGGTTATGACCGGCCCCGACATAGCCCATGCGCCCGCGCCAAGTAGCGAGGGAAGCCTCCGAAGTTTGACGCCGATACGGAGCAAAAGGAACATACCCCACGCCGCGAGGGTCATGTGAACAAACGCGGACAAGCCGAAGGCGTACCAGAGCCTGCCAGTTGGCATCATGTAAAACAGCGCGTTCAGTGGGTAGAGCGGGGCGGATTGTGAATTTGCGAGGAGCGGCGTGCCGCCGTCACCGGCGAACTGATGCGTGTTCCATAGCGGGATTTTACCCGCCCGCATTTGCCGCGAGGTTTCCTGTCGCCACGGGTAAAACTGGGTTATCCCATCGTAGCGTAGCACGTTCCAGTTCGCCGCATCGGGCGATGCCGGAGAAGCGGTCTTCCACGGCGCGACACCGGACAAAAGATCGGCAGGCAGAAACGCCGCTTGCCCCGTAAGCGGACGCGCAAAAAACGAGAGCGGAAGCAGGAAAAGAAACGCGGCGACTACAAGCGACGCTGGAGGGATGCGGCGCCGCTTTGGGGGCGACAGCGTCAACTGTAGTAGGCGAGGTTTTTAGTGGCCTCGTCATTGTACGGATCAAGGCGGAGAATATACTGGAACGCCATCTTCGCTTTGTCGTCTTCGCCGAACATGGCATAGGTTTTGGCGAGCGTCAGCAGGTAGCGCACCGACGTAGGCACGATGCGGACGGCGGTTTCAAGCAACTGGAACGTTTTATCGTCCACGGTAATGCTGTACAATTCGCCAAGTTCGTGGTAAGCGTCCGCGTTCATCGGTTGCTCGGCGATAACGGACTGAAGCAGGGTTTCGGCTTCGTCGTACTGCCCGCCCCGCTTTAGTTTCACCGCTTCTTCAAATCGCGCCGTTATATCATCGGCCATAACCGCCATAGACCCTCCTGAACGCCTTGAAACGCGCTACATCGCGCAGATACCGCGTCGCCAGTTTATCCCTTTGGAATGTGTGTTATCGCCGACCTACGGCGACAAGTATAGCGCCTCGCACCGATATAATCAAATACGCGCGCCGGGTTCCGCTTAGTTTCCATTGACTCCCCGAACCACGCAATTCAACCCCCTTACACCGTAGCGAGACGCGGCGCGTTTGCAACCGCGTCTGTGAGCAAAAGCGGGTAGCCCGCCTTTTCGCGGCTGTCCACAAACGCAAGGCAACATTTACGGGCAAGCGCCCGGCACCGGTTGATATAAGCGGCCCGCTCGGTCACTGAAATGACGCCGCGCGCATCCAATAAGTTGAAGGTATGCGAGCATTTGCACATCAAGTCGAAGGCCGGGTAGCACAATCCTGCCTCCACGATCCGATGCGCTTCCCGCTCGTGCATATCGAACAATTGAAACAAATAGGCGGTGTCGGCCTGCTCGAAGTTGAACACGCAGTTTTGCACCTCGGCGTCGCGCTCGACCTCGCCGTACGTTAGCATGCCGCCGTCCGGCCTTTGCACCCACGCCAAATCCCAAATCGAGTCCACGCCCTGCAAAAGCATACAAAGCCGCTCGGTCCCATACGTGATCTCGGCGGCGACCGGTTTGCACTCGATCCCGCCCATCTGCTGAAAATACGTGAACTGCGTAATCTCGGTGCCGTCCAGCCACACCTCCCAGCCGACCCCGGACGCGCCCATCGCCGCCGATTCCCAGTCATCCTCGACCAAGCGGATGTCGTGCTGTAACGGGTCAATGCCGATGGCGCGAAGCGAGTCCATATACAGGTCTACGATGTTTTCCGGCGACGGTTTCATCAAAACCTGGTACTGGTTGTAGCGCTGAACACGGATCGGGTTTCGACCATAGCGCCCATCGGCGGGGCGCCGCGACGGCTGCACATACGCGACATTCCACGGCTCCGGGCCGAGCGAGCGGAGCGCGGTCGCCGGGTGCATCGTTCCCGCGCCCACCTCGACATCGTACGGCTGCACCACGGCGCATCCTTGCGCGCCCCAGAAGCGCTGAAGCGCGAAAAGCAGTTCTTGAAAATTCATACTTCGGTATTGTAGCGCATCAGCGGCGTATTCCCCGCGCAAAGGAGGCGCATCATCCGCATTATTGCGCATGCCCAAACAAAAAGCCGCGCCGTCTCCCAAAAGGGAGAGTCGGCGCGGGCTTTTTGTTTATTCTGTTAATGTAAAAATAATGGCGGAGGGGAGGGAAAGGTCAGAACATTTCGGACAGGTCGGCGTCGCCAACCGGGACGCCCGCGACCTTGCGCTTGATGCGCGCGAGCGCGTTGTCCACGGATTTCGTTTTGCACTTGAGTTCGCAGGCGATCTCGCGGTACGATTTGCCGAGTTGGTAACCGGCGAGAACGTCCCACTCGAATTTGGAAAGCGATTCTTGAAGCGCGGTTTGCAGAACGCGGGTGTCTTCGGCCCGCAGAACCAACTCTTCCGGGTCGAGCGCGTTGTCGCAGGTCAGGATGTCGGACAGATTCCAGTCCGCGGACGGGTCCTCGGACGGCGATTCGAGTGACAAAGACGAATTTAGCGGCGTTTGCTTTTGCCGTGTCGCCGTTTTGATCGCCGTGATGATGTGGCGCTGGATGCAGACTTTGGCGAACGCAGGAAACGAGATCGCCTTGTCCACGCGGAAGTCCACAACGGCCTGCCAAAGGCCGATCATGCCGACCTGAAGTAAATCATCTTTTTCCGCGCCAACGAGAAAATACGATTTGACTTTGGTTTTAACGAGGTTTCGATATTTGTAGAGCAGAAACTCAGACGCCTGAGTTTCGCCGCGTTGCGCCCGCGCCACAATTTCGCGGTCCGGCAGTTCGGAATAGCGCAAAAGGTAAGCGCGGGGAATGTCGGTAAACGATCTGGTCGCGGTAATCACGCCACTGTATCCTCGCAATCGTCGGGAATTTAACGTTATAAGGGCAACAAGAAACAAACGGTCGGCAGTAGTAAAGAAAGGCGGAACAAGCGCACTTCACACGTTCAAAAGCGCGCGCCTTCGCGAAACGGATGCGGAAAAACAATTTGCCGAAGAGAACCGGTAAAGGCAAGCGCAAGCGGGAACAAGACGGGTGGACGGAAGATGTAAAGAACGAGTCCTTGCGCGGAGCGTGCGGGGCGGGAACGCGCGGCCTTGCGCGGGATTTGCGAATCAAACATGGGGGTCGGCGCTCTTGCGGGGTTTGCTTGCCATGCGGGCTTCCTTGTCGGCAATTATACAACACGTTTCCTTCCTTCATCAAGGAAACCGGACGAAAAAGCCAAAAGAAACGCAGAACTTACGAAAAAAGTTCCCTTTATGAATGCAAAAGGCGGTTTGATGATACGAAACGGCGTTGTAGGCGGGGCGTAAAATGTTCTACCGCCCCTTTGAAGGCGCGATGCGCTACGGGGGTCCAACCCTTTAGAACGCCGCGTCACCCGCTTTGACGAGGAACCGGTATGATATTATGTCCGCCGCGATGACCTCCGCCGCTCATGGCCCTATGTTAGGACCGTTTACCGCCGCTAACGCCGCCGCTCCCGCGCTCGCTGACCCGAGCGCGGGGCAACACGCCTCGCCTTCCGCCGCTTCCGGCGCGGGGACGCTTGCTGACGCCTCCTCGCCCGCAGGGGCGGACGCGCCTCTCGCGGCGCGCGCCGCAAGCGGCGATACCGACGCCTTTGGGCAATTGGTACGACGGTATCAACGTCCGATGGCGGCGGTGGTATCGCGCATGATTGATAACCCCGACGATGTGGATGATGTGGTTCAGGAACTTTTCATCCGCGCCTGGAAGGGGTTACCGCGCTTCCGGGGCGATGCGCAGTTTTCCACCTGGTTGTATCGGATCGCGGTCAACACCGCGATAAAGCGGCGTTCCGCAAAACGCCGGGACAACGAGAACGTGTCCGCCGACGCTCTGGCAAATGGCGTGGACGGTCCCGCCTACGAGGCGGCGGCCCCGGAAGGAAGCGGCGCAGACCCTTACGCCGTCGCCCAGCGCAAAGAACAGGAAGCCGTGGTACGGAGCGCGGTGCTGGCCTTGCCGGAAAAACAGCGCGTGGTGGTCGTCCTTCATTATTTTGAAGGGCGTTCCTGCGAGGAAATCAGTGAAATTGTCGGATGTTCCGTCGGGACGGTTTGGTCGCGCCTTCATTACGCCTGTAAACGGCTGAAGGGGACGCTGGGACCGATGGAAGGGTTGGCGTAACGTAGAAATGTTCCCTTTGTCATTTTTTAATCAATTCTCGTGCGAGCGTTTGCGCCCGTTACTTGCCCGGCATGCCGATGGGACGCTGACCGAGCAAGAGCGCGCCGTGGTCACCGCGCATCTTGCCGCTTGTCCGGAGTGCCGTGCGTCGGTGGAATCCGTGACCCGCATGGGGAACTTGCTCCGCGCCCGCGCGCCCGCCGCGCCCGCGCCCCGCGCCGACCTGTGGAGCCGCGTTCACGCCGAGATCGCGACCGACGCCGCCCCGCGTGCGGCGCGGTCCGCGCCGCCGCGTCCTTTGTTGCTACGCCCGGTGTTTGCGGTTCCGGTCGCGGCTTTCGCCGCCGTCTCGGCCTGGGCCGTTTTCGGCGGGCCAGTACGCCTGCATCCAAGCGTCCCGCGTCCCGTTGTCGTAGCGGAGAACAGAAGCGATACATCGTCGGCGGGAGCGACGGTGGGGCTACCTGCCACGCCCCGACGGCTCGACCAGACCACGAAACGTAGCGCCGCGTCGCCGCTTGCCGCCCTGCTCGCAGATAAGATTACCGAACGCCCCCAAGTCGCCGCCACTCCCCCCACAGGAGCCGCCAACGCAACAACGCCGCCCGCTCCCGATCCGTTCCTGCCGTTGTCAGCCCGAGAGCGAGGAAACGATTCTGCGCGCCTTCCGCAGAGGAAAGTTTCAGACCGCTTTTTTGTTGCGAAAACCGATGCGGAAAACGACCGGAGCAAACGTAACAGGGTTCGCGCAACGCAAGAAAAGGCTTCCCGCTTCGCGATGGAACGCACGGAGGTTAGGGACGCTTCCGATGTGCCGCCAAATGTCGCTTTGAATACACCAAAGGCTACTTCGCTAAATGGCGGAACATCGGTTACGGCGGCGGGCGGGGATTTCCCTTCGTCCGCCACATCCGGCGCGCCGGGAGGCTCGGGAGGCGGCAATAGTGACGCCCCAATGTCCATTGCGAGCGCGGCGGTTCCCACGCCTGCCGGAAGCGCATCACAAGACGCCTTAACGCCTCCGGCTACGACGCCGAAATCCGTCGCCGCCGCCACCGACGCAATTAATGGATCGCCTGCTTATCCTGAGATGGTTTCCGGGCAGGCTTTACGCGCGAGTCGGAACAACGGCTCTCGTTCGCGGGCGGTCATAGATCAAAACGGCTTTCGCGTCGTTGAAAGCGTGCGACAACAACAAGCGAAGCGTAGTGGCGTCGCGGCATCCGCGCCCATATCCGCCGAGGAGGGGGAGGCGCGCCGCCCGTCCGCAAGCGCCGCCGCGCCGCGCTCCGCCGTGGAAATGGCGACGCAAATTCGTCGCCAGCGGTCGTTGTTTCAATACGTCGCCCCGTAATCGTCCTACATGAACCGTGTAACGCCAAAACAATTGAAGGCTAAAACAGTCCGGACCGTTGCAATCGTGGCCGCAAGAACCGTAGCGCCACTCCTGCTCGGCGGCGCACACTGCGGGTTGACGGATGCTCCCGCCTATGCCGGGCCGCAATCCGCAACAGCATCGCAAGCGCGCCCTGCGGCGGCGCGCGTCGCCGCGCGCAAAATCAGCGGCGTTGCGGATCACGCTTTGCCAAATTCGGCGGTAGCGCAGGAAAAAGCCGCCGACCGGCTTTTGCGAAACGGCGATCTGGACGAGGCCGCGCGCGCGTATGCCCTCGCCGCCCTCGCCGCGCCGCGCGCGCCGATTTTACGTCTTACCACGGGCGTCGCCCTGTCCTCAGTGCGACGGACCAAAGAAGCGGCGCGGCAGTTCCGCGCCGCCGTGGACCTCGCCGACGGCGATCCGATCGCCGCCCTGCTTTTGCAGGGCGCGCTGATGGAGCTTGGCGAAACCGATGAGGCGCAAAGCGTTTATCTTGAAACCGTCCGCCGCTTCGCCGCGCGCAAAGGCGACTCCGTTGGCGGCGCGCCGTCCGAGTTGGATGCGTCCGCCTCGATTGCCCGCCTCGAAAGCGCGCTCGCTCAAATTCCTGATTCGCCGGTTTTGCATCTTTTGCTCGGCGACGCCTACCAGGTGTCCGAGCAGTGGGGCAAGGCGGATACGGCCTACCGCCGCTCTATCGCGCTTGCGCCGATGTGGGCGAAGCCGCAGGTGAATTACGGTTTGTCACGGCTGGCCCAGGGCAAGCCGGACGAGGCGATCTCGATTTTTCAGCGCGCCCTTGCGCGCGATCCGGGCAATGCGCAGGCGTATCTTTGGAAGGGCGAGGCCGAGGTTTCAAGCGGGCGCAACCAGGAGGCGATTAAAACGTTGCGCCGGGTCGCGAGCGGTCCCAATGTGGCGAAGTCGGTCGCCGCGCAAGCCTTAACCGGAATGGGACGCGCAAATGTGAACAGCGGCAACGTTGGGGCGGCAGTGGAAAACTTCGGTCAAGCGCGCAAACTCGCCCCGAGCGATCCCGTGCCGCCCGCCGCGCTCGGCGACGCCCAGGCGCGCACGGGAGACTACAATGCCGCCGCCGAATCGTACAACACCGCTCTGCGCCTGACCAAAGCGGGCGGCTTGTTTTCCACGCGCCCTATTTTGTACCGTGCGCTTGCCGAATCGCAGTTGTCCGCGCGTAACCCGGATGCCGCGCTTGCAACCCTTGCGCGCGCGGCAAGTGATGAGCCGACATCGTCGCCGGTGTGGTTTCGTTTGTCCGCGAAAGCGTTTTTTGATAAACGCGATGTTGTGAGCGGGCGGGTCGCCCTGCGCGACGCATTGGACGCTGAAACGGAGCGGTATCCACAGGAAACGCTCGCGCTCGCCTCGCAACAAAAAATACTCTTGGACCTCAAGGCGGCCTATGCGAGCGAACTTGCGAATGCGGATACAGGGATGCGTCGCGAGGGCGAGATAGGCGGGGGCGTTTCCGTCCGCTCGATTGCCGCATCGCCCGCCGAGCGCCGCGCAACCGCCCTGCGCGGACTTGCCAATATCGCGCGTTACGAGGGCGATACCGCGCGGGAAACCCTGTGGCGCGAGCAAATCACCGTGGTGCGGACGCAAGCGCTGGATTGGTTTTTGCTCGCGGAAGTTTACGATCAGCGAAGAACCGGCAAACCCGAACAAGCGCGGCGCGCGTATCAGCGCGCATTGGAGATTGGCGGCTTGCCCGACGCTGCAACCGCGCGGGCGCAGATGCGCTTGAAAGCTCTTGCAACCCCGCCGCTTGCGGCTCCCGCTCCGCCGCCGCGCAGCGCCAAGCCGCAAAAGCCGTAGGCGATAACGGCGGCGTTTACAAAGCCAGCGCGCAGCGGCGCAAGAGCCAATATAGTAGCCCCCAAGCAGGTACAAGCGGGCGAGGTGTCGAAACCTGACGCAATCCGCGCCGCTTGCCTGCTCGTCGCGCGCCGCTGGTTCGGCGCGACGACTCGCTTTATTTTATTTTCCGGCGCGGCGCGCAAAGGAACAAGAAAGTAGCCCCATGCCAAAGTTCGCCATTTATTACCATCTAACCAGCGCGGAGTTTACCCCGCAGGAGCAGATTGACGCCGAAAGCCTTCAGGACGCCGCACGAATCGCGGGCGAGAAGATCGCCCCCGAGATCGGCGAGGCGACTGGCGTTGTACTGGTGCCATCCGGCGAAGAATTGCTCGCAATCCCCAAACGGAGCGTTTTGTACTGCAACGTCCGTGCGGTCCTTGACCGCCGCCGCGCCGCCGCGAACATCAACTTCGATTTGGACGAAACCTCGCTTTCCGCAGCCCCCGCAGGCGGGTAGGGGGCGAGAACAAGCAAGAGAGTTGATAGCGAGAAAGTTGATAGTCAGAACTGACGTGTGACGTCAAGCCTCTTTATCTGACTATCAACTTTCTCGCTATCAACTCTCTTGCTTGTTCATAAGCCCGCGAGTTTCCTCACCGTCTCGAACGCTTCGCGAGGCGTCTTCGAGGCGCGATGCTCCATGCCGATGTAGCCTGCGTACCCTTCTTCGCGCAAAACGCGGAACAAGTGCGGGTAGTTGGATTCGCCGGTCCCCGGCTCGAATCGGCCTGGAACATCGCCGACCTCAACGAAACGAATATAGCCATTTCTCAGGCCCTCGCGCAGATGATTGGTCAGGTTGCCCTCGCCAAGTTGAAGATGGTACATATCGAAATCCACTTTGACGCGCGGATGGGCGACCTCTTTTACAATATCGAAGCCGCGCCGGGCGGTTATTACCGCCATCTGCGGCGACTCCACTATGTTCAGCGGTTCAAGCGTCAAGTAGACATCGGCCTCGCCCGCTGTATCGCCCGCCCGGCGCAAGCCCGCGATAATCTGCGCGTACTGCGTCTCCCACGGAATGTCGGTTTGGGTTTTACCGACAAACGTAATCAGGTTCGTCGCACCCACGATCTTCGCCGCCGCAACGGCCTCACGAAAATCCGCAAGGAACTCGGCTTCCTGTCCGGTTTTAGTTAAACCATCGCCCCAACCGGTTTTGTTCGCGCCCGTGATAGACGCGCACGTCATCCCGTACTTGTCGCCGAGCGTCCGAAGCGCCGGAAGGTTCTTTCCCTCGAACGCCCAGAACGAGTACGCCTTCGCGCCCGCCTTTTGGGCGTTTGTCAGGCGTTCTTCCCACGACATCTTGGCGGCGAACATCATTTCCAGATTGATGGACAGCGTGTACTTGGGCGCGGGCGTTGGCGTCTTTCGCGCCGCCCCTTCTTGTGCGTCCGCCGGTTCCAATCCAACACCGGCAAGCGCGAGCGGCAAACCCGCCGCGCCCGTTAAAAATCGTCGCCTTGTCGTCATAAAACATCCTTGTTCTTTTTTCCCGCATTGCTCGCTACGACATTCCCTACGGCCCTCAAATTCGCTCGCGCAACTTCGAGTAACGCTTCGCTTATTTTACCCGGTGGTTGCCGCTTGGCCCCTGCCGGGTATATTTCCGGGCAGGGGGCAATGTCGCCGTCCGGAAACGAGGGCCGCGAATTAGATGCGCCGCTTTGCACGAGAAAACGGTTTATCCATTGTTTTGTTCCTGATGTTCTTTTTCGCTTTTATCGGGCAAACGCTGACCGGACGTATCCGCTACAACGACGAACGCGAACAACGCGGACAAGCTTCGGTAACGTTGACGCGCTATTTTCGCTCCGGGCATTTTGTCGAGGCCGTGTTCGAGAACTGGGAATCCGAGTTTTTGCAGATGGGCGCCTATGTCGCCTTGACGATTTTTTTTCGGCAGAAAGGTTCGCCTGATTCCAAGCCGCTTGAGGGGGATCTAAAAGATAAAGAACAAGCCGAAAAAAGTCCGCCGCCCGGGCCGCGCCCGGGCCGCGGTTTGCGGCGCGTTTGGTACGAGAACTCTTTAAGTATCGTGTTGTTCGGCCTATTTATACTGTCGTTTTTGCTTCACGCCGCAGGCGGCGCGCGGGAATACAGCGAAGAACAGCGGGCGAACGGTGAGCCAGACGTCAGTACGATCCAATACATAGGAACATCGCAGTTCTGGTTCGAGTCGTTTCAAAACTGGCAAAGCGAGTTTCTATCGGTGGGCGCGCTTGTGGTATTGAGCATTTTCCTGCGCCAGAAAGGCTCGCCCGAATCGAAGCCCGTGGACGCTCCCAATTCCGAAACGGGAGAATAGTAACACCGCAAAGCCACGCCATCGCCATTGCAACGGTTCGGGCGCGCGGATAAAATACCGTTCATGCGTTGGTTCGACACACGGCGGGAAAGTTTGGATGCGCTCGGGCGGATTTTTGACAATCGTTTGTCCGCCGCAACCGAAGGGGCCGAGGGCGCGGTGCGCGCGATTATCGCCGATGTGCGTGAGCGCGGCGATACCGCCCTTCTCGAATACACGCGCCGCTGGGACTACGCCGACGCCCAAACGCTTCGGGTGTCGGAGTCTGAGATCGCGGACGCGGTCGCCCGCGTTCGAGACACCGAACTTTGGCCCGTTTTGACGCTCGCCGCAGACCGTATCCGCGATTTTCACGAGCGACAAAAGCGGCAAACCTGGATGGATACATCCCGTTCCGGCGAGATCTTAGGCCAAATCGTTCGTCCGCTTGAGCGCGTCGGCGTCTATGTTCCGGGCGGCACAGCGGCGTATCCGTCCACAGTCCTCATGGCGGCCCTTCCCGCCGTTGTCGCGGGCGTTCCCTCGGTCGCTATCACAACGCCGCCCTCCCGCGACACCGGCTCGCCCCCGGACGCGACCCTTGCCGCCGCTTTTGTTGCGGGCGTGTCCGAGGTATATGCGGTCGGCGGCGCGCAGGCTGTCGCGGCCCTCGCCTATGGAACCGACACTATCGCCCGTGTGGATAAAATCGTCGGGCCGGGCAATCTGTATGTCAATTTTGCCAAGCGTTTGGTATATGGCGCGGTCGGGATTGATATGCTCGCCGGACCGAGCGAGGTCGCTGTTCTCGCCGACGAAAACGCCGATGCGGACGCCGCCGCCGCCGACATCTTGACGCAGGCCGAACACGACAAAAACAGTTCGGTTTTGATTGCAACGCCGTCGGAGGCGTGGGCGCGAAAGGTCGCCGACGCCATCACGCGGCAATTGGAAACGCTTCCGCGCGCAGGTATCGCGTCGGCGGCGTTAGAAACCAATAGTTATATTGTGGTCACGCAAACGCTGGGCGAGGCCGCCGAGGTCGTTTCACGATATGCGCCGGAACATTTGCACGTTGACGTTCAGGAGCCGTGGGGGATTTTGGCGAGCGTGAAGAACGCGGGGGCGATCTTGATTGGTCGTCATTCGTCCGCGCCGCTCGGCGATTACATAGCCGGGCCTAGTCACACGCTTCCTACGTCGGGTTGCGCGCGGTTCGCCTCGCCGCTGAATGTGGACGATTTTTATAAAAAGACCAGCGTACTTTATTTCGGACAGGAAGCGGCGGGACGGCTTGCCGAATCCGCCGCGACGTTTGCGGATTTTGAAGGACTGGAAGGCCATGCGCGCGCCGCGCGCCGCCACAGCGCCCTCTAGTAGCCCGCTGAACTCATTAAACGTTAAAGTGATTCCGCAACGTTTTTGGCGAGGACAGGGTACAATCTTGCCATTGACAACGCGATATAACGCACCGATGAAGCCGCAGGATGTTTTCAGCGCCGTTACGACCTGTTTCCCGCCACAGACAACCCATCAGGAAGCTCTTTTTATAGGCTTATGGATATAACGACCCAAGACAATGATAACTTCGACGTGACCGAGGATGACGTTCTAACCGTTACAACGCATGCCGAAAGCGGCGGACCGGTTGTCGTGGCTCAAGGGGATGTGGACCTTTGCACGACCGCGACACTGCGCGAAGCCCTGGACTTGGCCTGCGGGAGCCTGACATCCCCCGGCACGGTGGCGGTTGATATGCGTGAGGTGCCATTTATTGATTCCGCAGGCCTTGCGCTTCTTGTCGAAATGCGAAAACGGCACTACGATAAGTGCGAAATCGCGCTAATCATTCAGAGCGGTAGCCAGCCGGAGCGCGTATTAAAACTCGGGCGCTTCGATACTTTCCTCAAAGTCGGTTACTCGTCCGGCGATGTATTGGCGGTAGCGCCAGGCGGGTAATAACCCACTGGTTCGGAACCGCAAAATTGGTTTGTGGATCGCGACGCCAAAGGGTAGCGATTCCTGGCAATGAAAGGCCCCCGTAGCTCCTGATGGCTACGGTATGGAGCAAGCAACGTTGGATGTATCCGACAAGCGACCGGAACGCGACTCAACGCCGCAAGCGGTGACTATGAAATTC
>CAXUMS010000003.1:0-46356 GCA_964252165.1 uncultured Armatimonadaceae bacterium | reverse complement strand
GAAATTCGCCGCGCGCGCGGAACACCTAATAGACGTTCGCCGGGCGGTAAGCGAAGCGGCGCTACAAGCGGGTCTTGCGCGCCTGGCGCTTGACGACCTACTGACTGCGGTAGATGAGGCGGTTGCAAATGCAATCCGTCATGGCTCGCCGCGCGGCGACCAAGACCGAGTGACGGTCAAAATCTTAGCAAAACGGGATAAATTAACCGTTAGCGTTCAAGATAGCGGGACCGGCTTTATGCCGGGAAGCGGCGCAACAGCCATGCCCAGCCCGGACGCGCTGGGCGGACGGGGCTTACCGCTCATGGCGGCCCTCTCCGATTCCCTCGAAATCACCTCTACCAGCCACGGCTCCATTATTGTTCTCAACAAACGTCTCGTTTAAGCCGAACGGTGAAACGGTCACTTGTTAAATCAGCGCAACGCGGCGCGTAGGACATCGTGGGCGATGGGAACGGCAGTTTGCGCCCCGTAGCCGCCGTTTTCCACCACAACGGCGAACGCTATTTTGGGCGGGCCGATCGCGGGAGCGAAGCCGATAAACCACGAGTGCGGGGCGCGATCCCGTTGATCGTTTTGCGCCGTCCCAGTTTTACCCGCGACAGTAAAGGGCAAGTCGTCAAATCGGCCTGATGCGGTGCCGGAGATAGTCACACGGCGCATCATGTCGGCTAATCGGGCGGCGTCACCAGAGGAGAGCGGCGTGTCGGCGATAACGGGCCGGGCGTTTGACGGAACGAACTGCGAGGCGAGACGCTTTCCGCCGCTTGCGACCGTAAGGGCGACGCCCGCCATTTCCATCGGCGAGGCGAGGACCCGGCCCTGTCCGTAGGCGGCGTCCGGGAGCGTGATGTCGAAGTCGAGCAGGGATGGCAGGCGCGCGAAACCGTACCGCGCGGCGTGGTCATGTAAAGCGTCCGAGCCGAGCGCGATACCCGCCTTCCCAAAGTACACATTGCACGATTCCGAAACGGCTTCCGTGAGGTTCGTCAGGCCGTGCGGACGATCCCCCTCGTCGTCCACGATGCGCCGCCTCCCGTACGGGACATTGCGCTCTTTCCAGAAGATATTGGTCGCGATATGGGCGCAATCGGTGGTGAAATCCGCCTTGCCAGTCGCAAGCAGGGCCGATGCTGTCACGATCTTGAACGTCGAGCCGGGCGGGTAGTAGCCATCGCGGGCGCGGTTGATCAGCGGATAATCGTTGTTGAGGTCGGCGGTGAGCGACTGCATCCGGGCGGGCGTGAGCGTACCGGGATCGAACGTCGGCGAGGTCACGGCGGCGAGAACGCCGCCCGTTTGCACGTCGAGAACCACAACCGCGCCGCGGTCTTGCGCCCTGCCCGTGCGCCGATCACGGACACGCGCCGCGCCCGCCTGTAATAGAGCGAGCGCGTTTTTCTGAAGTTCCGCATCAAGGGTGAGCGTCACGTCCTTGCCCTGTGGAAGCCGTGCGCCCGGCAGATCTTTGGTGCGCCAGGTAGGAAGAAGCGACGCCGACGTGTCGAAGCCGCGCAATTGCAACGATAGCGTTTCCTCGAAGCCGGTTGGCCCGCCCACGGCGGGGTCCACATAACCGACCAGATGCGCGAGCGCGCCGCCGTACGGATAAACCCGTTTGCCATTGCGCGTTTCGGCGACAACCTTTCCCTTCCGATCCAAAAGCCGCCCGCGCCCTATCCTCTCCGCAATTGCGAGCAATCGCGGGTTTACGTGGGGTCGGCGAACGCCGTCCGCGTCCGGCGTCCGAACCATGTGGGTAGCAAGAAAATCGGCGCGCACGGCTTGAACCCACACCAGTCTGACGATGCAGAACGCGCCCAACGTGAGCGAAAAGAAAACGCCGACGCGGGCCGAGGCGATAGTAAACGCACGCGGGGACGGGAGGGGCGGAACCCCATTTGCCGAGGAGGGGGATTTAGCGGACAGGGCCAGGAGAACGCCTACGATGAAGAACGACGCCACCAGTGATGATTTACCGTTCGAGATGAAGGGGAGCGTGACGCCCGCGAGCGGGAACAAACCAAGCGTTCCCGCAATGATGACAAGCGCTTGAATACCAATGAGGCCGGATAGCCCAGCGGCGAGCAAGCGGTCGAAATCGGTCGTAGCGCGCCGTGCGATTACCAGACCGCGCAAGGCGATAACCAGAAAACAAAGCGTGACGGCGACAGTTGCGACCAATCCGGCTTCCTCGCCCAGCGCGGCGAGGGCGAGGTCCGAGCCGCCGCGCGGGATAAACCGCGTTCCTCCCAGACCCAAGCCGCTTCCGAGCGGGCCGCCCGACGACATTCCCCAAAGCCCGAGCGCAAGTTGATCGCCGCCCGTTTTGACGTTCGACCACGGCGACATCCACATCAAAACGCGCGTTTGGAACACGCCGAAGTGAAGCGCGTAGCCGACCACGCCGCCAGCGCCGAGCGCGACCACGCCGAGCAGAACGTAGACGCCGCGACCGGTGGCAAGATACGTCAGGAGCAAGAACGCGCCGAATAACAGAAGAACCGGTCCCAGATCTTTCACCAGTGCGAACAATACGAGCGGCAGGGCGTACAGCGCGAGAAGCGGGAAGGCGTCACGGCGGCGCGGGACGGGGAACGGGCCTACCATTCGGAGCGGATCGGCGAGAAGCGGGCCGCGTTCGGCGAGATACGCCGCGAGAAAAAACACCAAAAGAATTTTGATGACCTCGACGGGTTGCGTTCCGCCGACTGATAGTTTAACGCCTCCCGGTCCCGACCCGAGAACGCCCAGTATCAGCGTTCCCACGACAGCCGCAAGCGCGTACAGGTAGCCATAGCGATGGAGCGGTAGGCGGCCCAGCGGACGCGCCCAAGCGGCGAGTAGCGCGATTCCGCCGCCGATTACTATTCCGCTCGCCTGAGCGGCGAATGTCGGCATGTCGCGAAGCGGGTCCTTGATCGCAAACAGAAGTAACACGCCCAGAACGGATAGAAACCCGGCAAGAGGAAGCAAAAACGGATCGGCGCGCGGATGCAAGAAGCGAAGTGTGAAATGGGCGATCACCAAAAAGCCCGCCAGAATCCCACAGGAAATGAGGAAGGTGCGGCGCGCTTCTTCCCAGGACCGCGCGAGCAGAGACGGCTTCGCTTTGGCGTAAGCGGTAGGGGAAACGAGCGGGGCGCGAAGGACGCGCTCCCACGTTTGCGCGCCGGGACGCGCATCGCGTACGTTGATGATCCGGGCGGCAAGCGTGTTGTTTCCCTCGCCCTTCAAGGCCCGCTCCATTTGCGCGCGTGATGCGACCGAGGGCGTGGCAAGCCCGGCGCGACGCAAGCGCTCTGCGGTTCCCCGCGCATCGGTCACGATAGGAACACGGGCGAGGGCGTCCACATCGGCGAAACCGTTCTGTTTTTGGCGTTGCTCTACAAGACGCTTGCCCGTGTCGTTCGACACGCCGAGACGCTGTGCGAGTTGCGCCGCCGTCGCCGTGTTGATATTAAGCGCGCCGCCTGCTGGGGCGGAAGTGGTTGCGCTGTTTTGCCCGCCACGCGCCAGAAGCGCGAGTGCGCCGCCTGTGATAAGCGTCAGTAAAACAAGGCAAAGTAAAAGCGCTTCGGTTCGGCGCGCGTCGCGTTCGCGGATTCCGGGTCGCGTTCGTTGCAAGCGAAAATATCCTTAGGGGAACTAATGGCTATTGTTCAGGGAGCAGAGACGAAAAAGGGCGGGGGCCGTTGAAAAAGCCCCCGCCCCTCAGCCTATCTATTTGGACAGGATAAACCGCATTTTGCGGCGTTCGTTTCCTACGCCTGCTCCGCCACATAGGGGAGCAGGGCTATTTCACGGGCGCGCTTGATCGCGGTGGTCAACATCCGCTGATATTTCGCGCTGGTGCCGGTGGTGCGCCGAGGAAGAATCTTGCCCCGCTCGCTGATGAACCGGCGCAGAAGCGCGATGTTCTTGTAGTCAATGTATTCGATTTTTTGAACCGTGAAGTAGCAAACCTTGCGTTTTAGTTTGCGCGGCTTCCGGGGTCGCACCGGTCGTGCGGTAGCCATTGTTTCGTTTCCTTAGTAGTTGTCATCGAAAAGAGCGATTCTTCTTGCGCCCTATTGCGCCTTACTCCGCGAACGGGTCGCTAAGATCGCTCATGTCATCGAAATCATCGGACGGCGGCGGGGCTGCGCTTCGCCCGCCCCGCGCGGGCGGAGCCGCCGCTGGTCGCGCTGCGGGAGCGGCGGCGCGAGCCGGGGCCGGAGCCGCCGCTTCGTCGTCGCTATCGCCGCCATTGCTGTAACCGCCGCCGCTTGCGCCGCGCCCCCCGTAACCGCCGCCGCCGTTGTTGCGGTCGTAGCCGCCGCCACCGGCGCTTCGGGCTTCGGCGTATCCGCCTCCGCCGCCGCTTGCGCCGCCGCCGCCTTCTTCGCCACCCTCGCGCTTGTCGAGCGCCTTGACATTGTCGGCGACCACTTCGGCGGCGCTTCGCTTTTGTCCGTCCTGCGTGACGTACTCGCGAATTTGAAGCTTGCCTTCGATAGCGATCAAGCGGCCTTTGCTCAGGTAGTTCGCGGCGTACTCGGCGTTTTGGCGCCACGCGACGATGCTGATAAAGTCGGCCTGTTGCTCGGTGCCTTGCTGACGGGCCTCGGCGGAAAGCGGACGGTTTACCGCAATGCGAAACGTTGTCACCGGGATACCGGACGGCGTATACTTCGCCTCCGGGTCGTTGACCATGCGGCCAATCAGGATAATGCGGTTCAGGTTCATATCACTCCACTCTTTCTACACGGACAAGAACGGAACGCTTTCACATTCCGGCTGGGACATTTTTGCCCCGTCCGCGTCTTAAACACGATTGACCAACTCAAACATCGTTACACAAACCGGCAGGCTTCCTGCGATAACAACGGCGCGATAGCGGCTTGCTTCGGTTTAGGCGGTTGTGTCGGCTCCCGCATCGTCCGCCGGGTTCTCGGTCGCGGCGGCGCCAGTGCGGGCGTTCGCGGTCGGGTCTTCGGTGGAACCGTCGGTTGCGGTTTCCGGCTCGTCGTCGGTTCCCGGTACAAACGCGACCGGTGCGGTGCGCTCGATTTCGGGCAGGTCATCCCCGCTATTCACCGGCGCGCCGGACGCGGACAATTCAGTTACGGACTGATCCGGGGCGGAAGCGGGCGCAGGTTGCGCGGCAAGCCGCGCGGCCTGATCGCGCTCGCGGCGCTCGTTCTCGGCGGCGCGGATGCGCGATGGGAACCGGTCGGCTCGCTTGTCCTGCTTGACAACGAGGAACCGTTGCACGTCGTCGCTGATGCGGAAGATGCGGTCCAACTCGTCTTTCGCCGCAGGCTCGGACTGGAAGTTGATGACAACGTAGATACCCTCACGTTGCTTTTTGACATCGTAGGCCAGACGTCGCGGCTCGCCGCGATCTACGTCGTCCACCTGGGCGCCGTTGCGGGTGAGCAAATCGGCGTACTTACTGATAATCGCGGAGGACTGTTCGTCCGTCGAATTCGCCGCGATAATAAAGATCGCCTCGTAGGCGGTCTGCATAATAAAAACCCTCCCTATGGTCTGGAACGTCCCCGACCGGGTTAAGGTCGAGGCAGGGCAGGCGGCGTCCTAATCACGATGAGCGACCGGCGCGCCTAAATACCTTCTTTTTCCGTTGGAGTATAACCTACTTGGCGTTCCGCCGCAAACAAACAGCCCCATACAACTTCGCCCTGCGCGGGCGCGTAAGCCCACGCAGGGCGAAATAATTGTGGCAAACCGCTACTTGAAGCGTACTAAACTACGCGGCGGCGAAAACACCGGTATCGGCAAGTTCGCGCAGGCGTTTCAAACCGCGCTCGCAACGCTTTCGGGCGTTCGCCTCGTTGATGCCGAGTTCAAGCGCGATGTCCTGGTGTGACGCCCCTTCGCTACGGCGCCAAAGTACGGCGGCCTCGGCGGGGGACAGGGCGCGGGACAGCAAGGCGCGCAGGTCGGTATCCGCCATCCGCCCAATAACCTCGGACTCCACGGACGGCGCCGGGTCCCGGATAGTAAGTGCGTCACCGCTTTCCTCCACCGACACGGCGGCCTTTTCCAGACCCCGGCGCCGCAGGAAGCGCCGCTGATCAATTAGCAGGTTGACCGCGACACGGGCGATGTAGGCGGGAGTCGGATCGGGCAGGCTCGCGGCGGTTTCGCCGCCCTGGCATTGAAGCAGGCGGATTAAAACGTCCTGCGTCAAGTCTTCCACTTCGCTTGCGGTCAGGTGAGCCGTATGGCGGTCCACCACAGCGGCGCACAGGGATTTGATTTGACGCCGCAGGGCCTCGGCGGCGTCGCTTCGCTCATACGCGGTTTTGCCGTTGCGGGCGCGGTGCAACAGCTCGCGGTTCGTTTCACGTCGCGGGGCCGCCGCAACAGCGACGGGCGTCTGTGAGGTCGCCGCCCCGCCCGCTGTGACTCGTCGGCGGAGATTTAGAAAGCCCGCCTGAACTTCAGCGCTCGGCTTCGTTACGGCTGTCGGCGCGGCATTTAATTTCTCTTCGTTGCGCGTTTCCATGCAAATACGTCCTTCCTGAGGAACACGGGCATAAGGGGGAGTAAGGCGTCATTGCACCCTCCAACAGCCGCTATGCGTCGCGTTCCGGCATCATGAATGGGGGCAGGTTTAGCGCGCCCCGAAAGAAAAGTCCTGCGCTTCGGCGGTTGCGGGCGCCTGGTTCACGCCAATCGGTGGGTTCGGCGGCTTCGGTCCGGTCAGGTCCGCGTGGGCGGCGGTTCCCATTACACCCAAGACGCCAAACAAGGCGAGCGCGCAAAGCAGAACAGTTCGAGCAAATCGGAAGTTTACGTTTTTCATTTTCTTTAAACGCCGTGGTTTACGGCTTATCCCATTTCGGCAAGCAATTCGCGAAGCGGCGCGTATTTCGCCGCATACTCGCTTAGAAGACGCGGGGCGCGGTTGGTTTCCGCCCATGCCTGCGCGCGGGTCCATAGCGTCCGCGCGGCCTCGCGCTGTTTCAACTCCATCTTGACATACGCCCACGGGCAAAGGTATTCGATCCGCGCCCGCCCGCCGCCCCGCGTGTCCGCAACCGCATAGTGCGCATCGGCGCGGGTCAAAAGGTCGCGATCCCCGCCTTGTCGGAACCGATGTACATACAGGTACGCCAAATTCTGATGAATAATGCTGCTCGCCTCGCCGGTGAGCCAATCGCTCGGCGAAAGCGCGGCAAGATTGGTCAAAACATCTTCGGCCTGCGCCAAACTTTCCTGCGTATTATCGTTGATATAGGCGATAGACAGCGCGACCCACGCCTTCAGATACGATGGTTCCCGGTCCAAAGCCGCTTCATACGCTCGGATCGCCGCGACCGCGTCTTTGTCCTCGTACAAGGCCTTTTGCCCCGCCTCGAACTGCGCGACTGCATCGCGGTCTTCGGGGTCATCAGGCCACACGCCGCCGCCGGTGCGCCGCCCGATCAGGTGCGACAAATTCCGTTCATGGAACGCCGACGAAAGAGCGGCCTCGCCCATCGTCGCCTTTCCATCCTGAACGATAAGTTTCGGGTAGGCCGCAAGGCCCGTCCCGCCGCCCGCCGCTGATTCCGCCGTTTTTGTCGCCATTGGGATAATCGCTCACTAATCGCATCATCGCCGCCGCCGCTCGCCTTGCCGCCTCAGACCAGTTCTACAGGAACCGACAAATCGCGCGCACAGCCTTTAGTTACCCCATAACGTCATTTCCGCCATGTTTGTGACACATCAAGCGAAAATTCACAAAGTTTTTTCGCCGTCTTCTATTTGGTGTTATTGACGCACGAACCGGCGGCAAAGTTCATTTCCAACAGGCCAAATTTTTTGCCATCTAACAAAAGGGTAAACTGCCGTATATGGCACTTAAGAGCGAACTACCGCGTGGGCGGAAAACATCGGCGCGCTTTGGCACCGTCGCCTTTCTTGTATTCGTTTTCGTTGGCGTTTTCATTGTGGGCGCTGTGGTTCAAGGTCAAATGCGAACATCGGAAGAAAGCCGCTTCGCCTTGTACCAAGCCAGTATGACTTCAAACGTAGCCGAGGTGAAGCGCGCTTTAGAAGCGGGGGCGGACGCCAATTCCCGGTTCAGTTCACAAGATAGGGAACGCTTATATGTCACCTCGGTTTCCGCCAATGAAAAATATCGGCGCATCGCCTCGCTGTGGTGGGATCATGCGAGGAGTTTTACCCTCGGCGCCAAACCGCGCCGCTACCGCGAGCAGAACGCTTCCATCTTTTACTGGAGTGTTTTTCAAAGCGCCTCCGATCCGCGAAACAAAAACAAGAAGCGTATAGTCGCCGCTTTTCTTGAGCATGGCGCAGACCCCAACAGACTGAACGACTCGCCTACTCCTTCTTCGACCCCACTTACCGTCGCAACCTCGTTTGGCGACGCGACTTTAACTCGCCTTTTGCTGAGTCGCGGCGCAAGCCCCGCTATGCCCAATCGGAAAGGGGAAACGCCATTACAAGCCGCTTTGCGAAGCAAGGACCGTGACACTATAACCGCGATTCGTCGCGCTCTTGCCGCTTCGCCGCCTGAAGGTCGGGAGCCTGGTACGCAACCAAATAAGGCGGCGGCGTTTCTAATCCCTAAAGCCGAGTAACCATCCGGTTACACATGCGCCGTTTCCTGCCAACGCCCTTTCGCCCGAACGCCGGGGCAAGCGGGCGCTTGCGGGGTACACTGTGAGGCAGTATGACATACACACCCGCAAGCGGGGGAGCCACGCCGGGTCAGGAAGAGGACCGAGACCGAGCGACCGCCGCGATTCCGTTCGACTACCACAGCCACCACGCCCGGTGCGGTCACGCGTCCGGCGCGATGGAAGATTATGTCGAGATCGCATCGCTCTTGGGGATGAAAGAGTTCGGCGTTTCCGACCACGGCCCGGCGTACTGGCTACCCGGCGACCATCCGCAACCGACCACGCAAATGCCCTTGTCTGGGCTGGCCGCTTATGTCGCCGAGGCAGAGGCGTGCAAGCGGTCGTTTCAAGGACGAATTGCGGTAAAGGTCGGCTTGGAGGCGGATTATATCGAAGGATGCGAGGACGACCTGCGCGCGTTGCTGGATTCCGAACCCTTTGACTACGTTTTAGGTTCGGTGCATTACTGTTATGGCGTGTCCGTTTTCGACCGAGCGCGGTGGCGTACGGCGACCGGCGACGCGGCGGAAGCGGTCTACGCCGAGTACTACCGATTGGTCGCTCTCGCGGCGCGCTCCGGCCTGTTCGATATTTTGTCGCACCTGACCGTGGTCGAGGCGTACGGCCCGCCCGTCAGCGACGCGCTTGCCGCGCGGCTTTATCCGCTAGTTGCGGACGCGGTTGCGGACGGCGGCTGTTTGGTCGAGGTGAACACGTCGGGCTACCGCAAGCGGGGCGGCGATGAACCGTTCCCGGATCGCCGAATGCTTCGCCTGCTCGTAGCGCGGGGCGTGCCGCTGACATTTGGCGCGGACAGTCACGCCCCGCACGAGGTCGGCTATGCCCGCGCCCGTGTCGCCGAACTATTAGCCGATATTGGCGTGAACATCGCCGAGCCGGTTCATGTAACCGCGCGCCGCGCGCCGCTTTTGGCGTTCGCGACGAAATAGATTTGTAAATTCCGCTCGTCCGCATCCGTGGCGAAAGAAAAGTAAAAATCGCGTTGATTACAACAACTGCGGCTCGGATGCCGCTTGGGACGAGGCAGGCGTAAATGAAGTGGCTGAACATTCTGCTTGTCTTCATTCCCATTAGTTTTGCGTTGTCGCACTTCCACGGCCCGCCCGTGCTGACGTTCGCCGCCGCCGCGCTCGCGATCCTGCCGCTCGCCGCCTACATGGGGCAGGCCACCGAGGAACTGGCGAAGCATCTGGGACCATCTATTGGTGGCTTGCTCAATGCGACCTTCGGCAACGCAACCGAGCTTATCATCACGATTCTGGCTGTGAAAGCCGGGCAACTCGATGTCGTCCGCGCGTCCATTGTCGGCTCGATTATCGGGAATTTACTCCTGGTGCTGGGATTGTCCGTGTTTCTGGGCGGCATCAAGCACAAGACGCAAACGTTCGATAAGGAAGTCGCGGGCGCGCACACGGTGATGCTGGTGTTGGCCGTTATCGCCATTTTAACGCCATCGTTGTTCGTCCACGCTCTACCTGCCGCCCGCGCGACGGTCGCCGCAAATCCGAATATAGAAACGCTGAGTTTGTGCGTCGCGGGTCTCTTGATCGCCGTATACATCGGCGGGCTGGTTTTTTCCCTGCGAACGCAACAGGAAATGTACCGGCAAGGCGAAGAGGAAGAATACGAGGCGCCGGTTTGGAACAAGCGCACGTCATTTCTTGTGCTTGCGGTCGCGACCGCGTTTGTCGCTCTGGAATCCGAGGTTCTGGTTCATTCCATCGAGCCAACCGTAAACGCGCTGGGCATCTCCAAACTGTTCGTGGGCGTGATACTCGTTCCGATCATCGGAAACGCCGCCGAACACGCGACGGCGGTCACGATGGCGCTGAAAAATAAGATGGATGTCACCATCAATATCAGCGTCAGTTCGTCCACGCAGATCGCGCTGTTTGTCGCGCCGTTGATCGTGTTCTTATCTATCCCGCTCGGTCATCCGTTGCCATTCTTGTTCAACACGTTTGAACTGATTGCGGTCGCCTTTTCCGTCATTATTACCGCCTTTATCGCGCGCGACGGCAAATGCAACTGGCTGGAGGGCGCGCAATTGCTGGTTGTGTACGCCATCCTTGCGCTCGCGTTCTTCTTTATTCCGAAGTAGTTCTGTTCGCGTCAAACGATGCGAGCGGGTAGTATAAGGCAAGTATTTTCTAAGGGAGCGGCGGCAGATTGAATTTTGACTGGGTAACCAATCCGTCGGCGTGGATCGGTCTTTTGACGCTGATTGCGCTTGAGATTGTGTTGGGTATTGACAACATCGTTTTCATCTCGATCTTGTCGGGCAAATTGCCGCCCGACCAACAACCGCGCGCCCGCAAATTGGGCCTTCTGCTCGCGATTATCCCGCGCGTTTTGCTTTTGCTGTCGCTTGGCTTCGTGCTGAGGCTGGAACAGCCGCTGTTTCATCTGCCGTTTCCGGACCCCGAAGACAAAGCCGGCTCGCTTGGCATTTCCGGTCAGGACTTGATCGTGATTGTCGGCGGCTTATTTTTGCTCGCGAAATCCACGCACGAGATCCATCATAAACTCGAAGGCGCGGAGCATCTGGAAGACGGCGAGAGCAAGGACGCGGGCGGAGGCGACGCGCAGGATTTGGCGAAACGCTCCAAAGCCGCTTTTATCGGCGTTCTGGTGCAGATTTCCCTTCTGAATATTGTTTTTTCGCTGGATTCCATCATTACCGCCATCGGCATGGTGGACAAAAGCCAGGTGATGGTGATGATTTTAGCCGTGCTTGTCGCGACCGGCGTTATGGCGGTATCGGTGAACGCGGTGAGCGCGTTTGTGGAGCGGCACCCGACCGTGAAAATGCTCGCGCTGTCGTTCCTGCTTTTGATCGGAATGACGCTTTTAATCGAAGGTTTTCACGC
The DNA here is from genome assembly GCA_964252165.1 of uncultured Armatimonadaceae bacterium. Lineage (GTDB taxonomy): Bacteria > Armatimonadota > Armatimonadia > Armatimonadales > Armatimonadaceae > CAXUMS01. Next base: position 34,826 of record CAXUMS010000003.1, on the reverse strand, counting down.
GCATATCCCGAAAGGTTACGTGTACTTTGCGATGGGCTTTTCGGTTCTGGTCGAAACACTGAACCTTCAGGCGACCAAGCGGCGTCACAACAAGCCGGTTCATCTGCGCGAACCCCATGCCTGAGCAGGGGCGGTTTCGCCGTTGCGCGGCTCGCCGTTGCCGCCTGCCCTTCCGGTCGGTATGATAAGCGCATTCATTTGGCTTCCTTTCGCCGTGTTTCGATAGGAGAGATCGCCCGCGTTATGTTCCCGCCTTCCCCTACGCTCATCCCCGATGCGGATAACGCCGCCTCCGCAGTTGACGCGGATACCAATGTCGCGTCGGATTTGACCAATGTAGACCTCCTGTTTCTGCGGAAGGCGCGCGGGCTTGCCCCGCTGTCCCGGTTTGCCATTGGCGATGACGGCGCGCTTTTCGCCTCGGTCCCGGACGAGATGGAAGCGCGAACCTTTCATATCGTCCGCTTTGAAACGTCGGGACGCTCGCGCATTCGGGAAACGTACAATGTGGAAACCCTGCGCCGCACCGAGATCGGCGAGACGGGCGCACGCTATGTCGGGGCGAGCGACGACGCCCTGTATTTGTTTCGGGACGGTCGTAAAACCCGGTTCCTGCCGGACCGCCGGGCCTCCTACTCCGATGTCGCCCTTGCGGCAGGCGGCGAGCGCTTCGCGACCGTTTTCTGCGACCTGCTCGCCTTCGGCTACGCGGTTGCGTTCGGCGACAGCGCGGGGCGACTGCTGTGGACCAAAGACATCGCGTTTCCCTTGAAGCGGGTCGCCGTAGACCGAGCGGGACGCTTTATCGCGTTGGGCGGTGAAACCGGCGATTTAGTTTTACTAAACGCCGCGCGGGAGACGCTATGGCGGCAACAACATGAAGCGGCGATTGTCGCGGTCGCCACTACGGGCGCGGGCCGCACGGTTTGGGCGGGCGGCGGGGGCGTGGGATGCGCCGATGAAACGGGCCGAACGCTCTGGTTCACGCCTCTCATCGGCGAACCGCTTGAGATTGCGCTTGACGACGCGGCCCGAACCGTTGCCGTTCTTTCGCGCCTCGACGATACCTCGGGGCGGCTTGTTCTGCTGACCGGCGATAGCGGCGTGGTTGCGTGGGATGTTGATTTCGAGGACGCGCGCCCAACCGGATTATCCTTATCCGCCAATGGGGCGTTCGCGGCGGTTAGTTTGCGTGACGGCTCGCTTGCCGTTTACGCCCTGCACTATGGCGAGCGGATGGCGGGAGTGGACGCCGATGCCGTTCTCGCCGAGGCGCGGAACGCGCACGAATCGGGGAACTACCTATACGCGGCGGAAACCCTTCGGGCGCGCCTTCATGCTGTTCCGTCTGACGCCCCCGCCGCCGAACTGTTGACAACCATTCTCGCCGATTTACGAAACGCGGATTTTGCCGCCGCGCGCAACGCCGAGGCGGTCGGCGATTGGGCCGAGGCGGACATCCGCCTTGCCGCCGCCGGGCAAGCCGTGCCGTTCGATGATGAAACCCCGATTTTACGCCGCGCCCTGCGCGCCCGTTGGGCCGCCGCCGCCCTCGTCGCCGCCGAGAATGCGGTTGCGGTGGGCGACAACGAGCGCGCCGAAACCAAACTATTGGAGGCGATTGGGGCCGCTCCGCTCGATATTGCACCTCGCGCTCGCTTGGGGGAAGTCCGCCGCGCCGCCGCTGTCGCCGCGACCGAGCAGGGACGCGCTTTAATCGCCTCCGGTAAGTTTACCGACGCCATCGCCGCCTTGACCGAGGCGCAAAAACGCGGCGCGAGCGGTCCCGCCTTGACCGCCTTGCTCCGCGACGCTCGTGTAGGCGAAGCCCTCGCTATCGGCGGAAGCCTTTACCACGACCGGCAGTACGCCGCCGCGTTGTTTCAGTTTAAGAAAGTTTTGCGGCTTGACCCGGTCAATACGGAAGCCCTGCAAAAGATAGCCTACGCCCAAAACTTCCTGTCCGACACCCAGATCAACGACCGCTTTTCCCGCTTGGAGTAAATGCGCTTGCATCGCCTTTATTCATCATCGCTCACGCCGCCGCGCCGCGAGCGACGCAAGCCGATGGCGTCATCGCTACCGGTCATCGCGGCGAAACTTTGCGGATTGTTGGCGCGGCGCAGGTACGCTTTGAGTTCATCCGCCTGCGCCAGGACGGCGTGGGCGAAGCGCGCGTCCAAAACGGTTGCGCCATCATCCTGCGCGCGGGACAGCGCGCCTGCTGTCAGGGCTTCTTTAAGGTAGGCGGGCGTGAAGCCGTCCGTGCGCGCGGCAATCGCGTGGGCGAGCGCGTCCGCGTCCACATCCGGCGTGAGCAAGGCGGCGACCTGCGGGCGCGCCAGAAAGCGGCGACAAAACTCCGCCCGTCCCGTTTCATCGGGCAGGCCAATATGGTAAACACGGTCGAACCGGGACGGACGCTTCAGGAGCGCCTCGTCAATTTTCTCCGGGTGGTTCGACGACGCGATCAGGAAAATCCCTTCGTTCGAGGCAAAGCCATCTATCTCGTTCAAGAACTGCGAGCGGTTGTCCCCGTTGACAAGACTGTCCACGTCCTCCATCGCAAGAATGCACGGCGCGAGTTTTCGGGCGCGCTCGAAAATGACCTTGATCGCGCCGCCCCGATTGGATTGGTGAAAGTCGCGCACGTACAAAAACGGGAGGTCGGGCAAGGCTGCCCCGACCGCCTTGCAGATCATGGTTTTCCCCGTGCCGGGCGGCCCGACCAGAAGAACGCCGCGCCGCCACGGGAAGCCAAGCGCCTTGAAGGCGTCGCGGCGCCCATCGAATGTTTCGACCAGATCGCGCAGACCCGTCAGCAGGGAAGGGGGCAGGACCAGATCGTCCCACGTGATGCGTCCCATCTCGGCGTCCAGATCGGGCGCGCTTTTCCAGCCGCTTGCGTAGCGTAAGCACCGCACGGAAGGACGCGATAGCACCTGGGACAATTCCGCCCCAAGCGCTCGCAGTTCGTCGTCGCGCTCTCCCAGAAACACAAAAGTCGTGGTCCAGGTCATCGGCGTCAACACGATCTCGAAGCGCGAACCACGCCATGCAAACGACCACCATCCCGAGAACGGGGCCGCGTGTTCGGTTTTGCTGGCGTCGTAGTAGCCCACCGGCGGCACAAGCGGCGTGAAGTCGGTAATGCCCAGCGATAGGGCGCCGTTCGCCGTTTGATCGCTCAAGAACTGGTACAGGCGGGCGCGCTCCATATCGGCGACCAGCAAAACATTCTTTCCGTTTGCGCGGGCTTCGTTCGCGACAATGCGCTCCATGAGGAGAGCGGCGTCTCCCTCATCCAGTTGAAAAAGCCGCGACAACACGGTCTCGCGCCAGTCACTGTTCGGGAGAGCGTTTTCGGTCGCGGAAAGAGCGAGGCGAACCTGATTTGATGAAAAGGTTCCGTTGGTTAGATCCATAAAGTTGTTGATACTACGGCGTGTGATAACGCCTTGTCGCGCAAAACGACCGGCCCGCTAAACAAAATTTACGAAGTTTTGATTTTCGCGCGCTTGGAAACCGGACCTGCAATACGATGCAAAGCGTCTTCGGCGGCGGCTCGTTCGGCCCCGCGCTTGTTGGGGCCGACGCCCTCCCCGATTAGTTCGCCGGAGCGGGCGCGCGCCTCGGCTCGAAACGTGTGATCATGTCCGGCCCCGTCTCCTGCGACAATGGCGTAAACGGGCAAGCCAAGCCCGCGCGCTTGCAACGCTTCCTGGAGCCGCGTTTTGGGGTCGGTAACAACGGAACCGGCAAGCGCGCGAGCGAGCGGTTGGGCAAGAGCGTGGTCAAGAAAAGCGTTCATTGCGTCCTCACCGTGTTCTAAATATAGTGCGGCGACCACCGCCTCGAAGGCGTCGGCGAGCGGCCCGTCGTGGTTGTGGCGGTTTTCCTTGCGCTCGCCCGGCCCGACCGTCAGCAGATCGGGAAAGCCCAATGCGCGCGCGGCCTGGGCGAGCGTCGCGCCGCACACCACCGACGTTCGCGCGCGCGACAACGCGCCCTCGTCCACGTGGGGCGGCAGACCATCGAGGAGCCGCCGTGCGGCCCAAACGCCGAGAAGCGCATCGCCCAGAAACTCAAGTCGCTCGTTGCTGTCCGCTACGCTTCGCGCCGCCGACCGGTGGGTGAGGGCGCGGCGTATGAGGGACGAAGGATGAAGGATGAAGGATGAAAAAGAGAATGTGGCGCCGTTTGCCGCGGGCGTTATTCCTTTTCCGCCTTCATCCTTCATCCTTCGTCCTTCAGTTTACTGATAGCGTCACTGATACGGGTGAGACCGCGCTTGATGGCGTCCATCGAAGTTGCATACGAGATGCGAACGTAATCGTCCGCGCCGAAGCCCGCGCCCGGCACCACGGCGACCTGCGCGTCGGCGAGCAGGTAGCCCGCGAAATCATCGGACGAGGCGATGGTTTTGCCGCTCGGCGTTGTTTTTCCGTACAACGCGGAGACATTGGGGAATACGTAAAAGGCGCCTGCCGGAAGCATGCACGTCACGCCAGGGAGGGCGTTCAAACCGTCCGTGACCACATGGCGGCGGCGGTCGAACTCGGCGAGCCAATCATCTAAAAAGCCTTGCGGGCCGGTAAGCGCGGTAAGTGCGGCCCACTGCGCGATGCTGGTTGGGTTCGAGGTGACGGCGTCCTGAATACGGCCCATCGCGGCGACAACCTCCGGCTCGCCTGCGGCGTATCCGATGCGCCACCCGGTCATCGAGTACGTTTTCGAGACGCCGTTGACGGTGATGGTGCGTTTTTTAATTTCTTCGCCGAGCGTCGCGATGGAGAAAGGGCGTGCGCCGTCATACGCTATTCTTTCGTAAATCTCATCCGACACAACGTAAAATCCGCGCTCGACCGCAAGTTCGGCAAGAGCCTCGATAGTCGCGCGCGGCCACATTGCGCCGGTCGGGTTCGACGGCGAATTGAGAACGAACAACTTCGTGCGCGGCGTGAGCGACGCTTCGATCTGCTCCACGGTCGGCGCGAACCCGCTGGCGTCGGTGGTCGGGATAACGATCGGAAGGGCGCCCGCAAGTTTGGCTTGTTCGGGGTACGACACCCAGTACGGCGCGGGAATGACGACCTCGTCGCCTTCCTCGCACAGCGCCTGAAACACGTTGTACAGCGAGTGCTTCCCGCCGCACGAGACGATAATCTGGTTCGCGGCGTAATCCAAACCGTTGTCGTTTTTGAACTTGTCGCGGATCGCCTGTTTCAAGGCGGGAATGCCCGCCGATGGCGTGTACTTGGTTTGTCCGCGTCCTAATGCGTCAATCGCCGCTTGCTTGATATGTTCCGGCGTGTCGAAGTCGGGTTCGCCCGCGCCGAAGCCGATAACATCTATCCCGTCGGCCTTCATCTGATTGGCTTTGGCGGTGATCGCAAGGGTCGGTGACGGCGCGCAGGCGAGCGCGCGTGCGGAAAGCGGCGAAACGGAAGCGGTTAGGGGAGCGACGGGCGCGTCAATACTCATACGAAATCAAACTCCGGTGGGGCGTTTTCGGTGCGGGAACGACAGCGGCGTCGGACTGATAGTATAACGCGCCGCCCGGCGCCCGGTCAACCGCGCTGTTTATGCGCTCCCATCGCTCTTGACCTGCTTGATGGCTTCGAGCAGTTGGATATGCGTCCGGTCCTTAAGTCGGTCGGCAGCCCGTTTCATCGCGACAAGGTCGTCAACCGAGGCGACGCGAACCAAAAGTCCGTTCAAATCCATTGGTTCCGCGCGTTCCCACAAACCGTCAAACGAATCCACGCCGTCAGGAACTGCCAATATGTCAAAGTCGCCTATGTCGGTTTCAAGCGTTATGTTCAGGGCGTTTCTGAGGGTGCGAGCGTCAAAAACAAAGGGCAAGCCCGGAGGAGCGCCACGCAGGCGTGGATGCTGACCTGATAAAGCATTTGCCAACGCTTGCAGGTTCTCTGGCGCGCGGTCGTAGCTAATGTCCACGTCCAGCGTAAGATTGCTTGCGCCGTGTAGGTGCATCGCAACGCCGCCGACCACGACAAATCGAACTTTGCTATCTGTGAGCAGGCGAAACGCGGTCCGATAATCAACCTGTGGTTCCGGCATGGCGTTGTAGCTTTCTCATACTATTAACCGCCTGCTCCAGACGACTTAATCTCTCGGAGGGCGTCAATCGAAGATTGCGGCGAATGGCGGCGATGTCCACCCCGTTTTCGTCCTGCTCACCGTAGCCATGCGTGTACTTTTGCCACTGCGCCCATTGGTCGTCGGTCATACCCAAACGGTCGTCGTCCGCGACCTCATTCTGATCGTCCGAACCGCTCATCACGCTGTTCATTTCACTTTATTGTACCGGCTCGCTTTGGCATAAACGCCCATGTTTTAATTTATTACCGTTGCGCGTCGCTTATCGCTTACATTCAATATAACGAATGGCGCTGTCTCCTTTGTCCGGCGCGCCTTGATAGCCTAACCGCCCTGCGATAAAATAACGGGCGACAAGACACGGGTACGACACTCAAAAAGCGCAAAGTATTGTTAATTACTTCGGGACGGATCGCTCGCGCTTGTGTCGCGGGTTTAGATGAGGCTTTGGAATTTATGGCTACAACGGAAACAGTGAACGGAAGCGCAAGCGCCCATAGCGTAGCGGCAAGCAATGGCGCCGGTACGGAAAAATCCACATGGCGTAACAAGGTCGGGCTTGCCGAGATGCTCAAGGGCGGCGTCATTATGGATGTCGTTAATGTGGAGCAGGCCGTGATCGCCGAAGAAGCGGGCGCGGTCGCCGTGATGGCGCTGGAGCGGGTTCCTGCTGATATTCGTAAGGACGGCGGCGTGGCTCGGATGAGCGACCCGCGCATGATCAAAGAAATCATGGACACCGTTACGATTCCGGTCATGGCCAAAGCGCGAATCGGGCATATCGTCGAGGCCCGGATTTTAGAGGCGATGGGCGTGGACTTCGTAGACGAGTCTGAGGTTCTCACCCCCGCCGATGAGCAGTACCATATCTACAAGCACGATTTCAGCGTTCCATTCGTGTGCGGCTGTCGCGATTTGGGCGAGGCGCTACGGCGCATCGGCGAGGGCGCGGCGATGATTCGCACCAAAGGCGAAGCGGGAACCGGAAACATCGTGGAGGCCGTGCGCCATATGCGAAGCCTGATGGCGGGTATCCGCAAAATTCGCACGATGGACGAGGCCGAACTGATGACCGAGGCCAAGAATTTGCAGGCCCCGTTCGAGTTGGTCCTGGAAGTCGCGCGAACCGGCAAACTGCCGGTCCCGAACTTCAGCGCGGGCGGCGTCGCGACCCCCGCCGATGCGGCCTTGATGATGGTTCTGGGCGCGGAAACCGTATTTGTCGGCTCGGGCATTTTCAAGTCGGGTGACCCCGCCGAGCGCGCCAAGCGCATGGTGGATGCGGTAACGCACTACAACGACCCCCAGAAGCTCATCGAGATCAGCATGAATTTGGGCGAGCCGATGGTGGGAATTGACATTCGCCAACTCGACGAAAAACAACTCCTCGCCACGCGCGGCTGGTAATGGCGACGACGAGTCAACAAAAGCCGCGCATCAGCGTTCTTGTCATGCAGGACGATTAGCAAAATAGTCTGCTCAAGAGTATAATTAATATGTGGCTGAGAGGTCTTACCTTTTTAGACCGTGAAAGCAAGGTCTTTCCTCAGCCACCCTCCCTTTATAATGCACCTTTTGTACACTGACGAATCGGGTCATGTTCGTGATCCGCAACAGAAGTATTTTGTCCTTGCGGGTTGTAGTGTTTTTGAGAGACAGTCTTACTGGTTTGCGAACGAATTGGACAAAATCGCTTCGCGGTTCAATCCGGCCGATCCTAACAGCGTTGAGTTACATGGTAGCCCAATACGCTCTGGTAAAGATTTTTGGCGTACTATTCGCAGGGATGACCGTGAGCAGGCATTGATGGATGCTTTAGCCGTTTTCGCTAATTCCCATTCAAGCAATAGGCTCTTCGCTTCTGTTATCAACAAGGCAATGGTATCACCTGATGACCCTGTTGATTTAGCGTTCGAGCAGATAGCGAGCCGTTTTGATCACTACCTAAAGCGTCTTCACGACCGAGGTGATACACAACGTGGGCTTATCATTTTTGACAAATCTACTTACGAGACAACTATTCAAACTCTTGCAACCGAATTTCGCACTGTTGGGCATTCGTGGGGCGTTATCAGAAACTTTGCAGAAGTTCCTTTGTTCCTTGATTCATGTGCGTCACGCCTGATTCAACTTGCAGATTTAGTGGCATTTGCTCTGTTTCGCAATTTCGAGAGTGGTGATTCCAAATACTACGAGGTGATCAAATCGCGCTTTGATTCAGAAGGCGGGGTCAATCATGGCCTATATGTTCGCGATATGAAATAATCCGCAATGAATAGCGACAAAAAGCCGCGTGTCGGCGTTCTTGCTATGCAGGGAGACTTTGACGCCCATATCAAGGCCGTCAATGCGGCGGGCGGCGATGGCTTCGCGGTACGGAACGCGGAACAGATCGAGGACGCCGGCGCGCTTATCCTACCGGGCGGCGAGTCTACGGTGATGGGAAAACTGTTCGCCCGCTACGGGCTGGATACCGCAATTCGGCAGGCGAGCGAGCAGGGGAAGCCGATCTTTGGGACGTGCGCGGGCATGATCCTGCTGGCGGACCGGATCGCGCACGGGGCCAAGCGGGGCGGACAGCCGACACTGGGGCTGATGAATATCAGCGTCGCGCGCAACGCGTTCGGGAGGCAACTCGATTCGTTTGAAACCGACATCGATGCGCCAAACATCGCGGGCGGCGAAACGTTGCGCGGCGTTTTTATCCGCGCGCCGTTTGTGGAGGAGGTAGGGCCAGACGTGACGGTTTTGGCCCGTTACGAAGATCGTATCGTTCTTGTGCGTCAGGACAATCTTCTCGCCGCCGCGTTTCATCCGGAACTGACCGATGATGTGCGATTGCACCGCTACTTTCTCCAAATGATTTCGCCGCGTCCCAACACCGACAAGGCGCACTAAAACAGCGGCTTCTTCTCACGTCCTTTGTTGTTTTCATCGTTTACATTATGGCAATTAAGCGTGTTTTATTTTTGGTTGCCATTGCGCTTGCGCTCGGCGCGAGCGTTCGCCTGTTTACCGCTTCGACGCCCGCCGCGGCTATCTCGCCCGGTGATGCTCCTGGGCCGGACCGTGTCATTCCCACGTTTGGGGAAGGGCGTCCTCGCTGGATTACGATTTGGACACGACCCGCGCCGGAGTTGCGCGCGATGGATATTTCGCCGAACGGCGGCACGGTGGCATGGGTTGATGCGCAAGGCTGTACTCGGCGTATTGATGGCGTCACCGGCGCGCTAACATGGCAGACGGCGCCCCGGGCGGGCGTGAATGCCGTGGTCGCATCGCCGCTCGGCGAGGTTATCACCTATTCTCGGCTAAACCCCGCCCGCGCTGAATTGCGCGTTCTCGATGCGCGTTTCGGGGGGAAGCGTTATACAACGCTTCCTTTAGACGGCGCGGTTTGGGGCGTCGCCGTTTCCGCTAGTGGCGCCCAGGCGGTGGCGCTCACCGGCGCGCGTTCCGTCCATATTTTGCCGCTTACTCCGCCGCGTCAATCCGCCGCCCCTAAACTTTCCGCAAAACCCGTAGCGGCTCCCGCGCTTCCGCCCGCGACGCCTTTCTCATGGCGCACCGTGGGAGTGCCGGATTCGGTTGCGCTTTCCCCCCGCGCGCCGGTCGCCGCAATTGGCTCGTGGCAAAGCGGCGCGGGCGTTGGCTTGTGGGATCTGAACCGCGGCGTGTCCGTCCCGCGCTGGCTTTACCGAGAAACGGAGGCAGGCCGGACATTCACCGTGCATTTATCCGGCGATGGCGGAACTGTGGTTGCTGTATCCGGCGTTGGGCCGAAAGGGGACCGTGCGCGGGCGCAGGCGTGGAGCGCGGAAACCGGAAAACCGCTTTTCCAATATGATCTCGATGGTTTTGGGGCCGAGGCGCAGGTGTCGGCGCACGGCGATATTATTGTAATCAGCTATTCGCATCTGGCTCGTTACAGTACCGGTAATCAAACCGAGCGGCGTTTGCTCGCCTTCGACCGAAGCGGCGAACGGATTTTCACCGAAAAAGGCGGGTTGTACTTTGCGCCGCGACTCGTTTGCCTTTCCCAAGACGGTACCCGCATGACGGTACAGGATGGCGAGCGTTCGTTGTACACGCTTGACGCGCAGGGGAAATTCCTATCCAAGATGCGCTTTGCGCCCGACAAAGCGAGTATAGACGATGTTCCCACGATCAAAGCCACGAACGCCTCCGAAGACGGCGCTTATCTGCTCGTATGGCGCGGCGATGGAATGCTTACTCTGCTTAAGGCCGCAACGTCGTGACAGACGAGGCAATGCGGAAAACCGAGGCGACGGCGCGGGCGGCGGAGATCAATGCATTCATCACGCATCGCGGCGACGACAACGATGCTTTCGATGCAATCGCGCGGCGGTTGTTCGCGTATCAGTACAAGTTCAATGGCCCTTACCGTACGTACTGCGGCGGCTTGGGCGTCACGCCGGGTACGATTGATGACTGGCGCGGCATTCCCGCCGTACCAGCCGCCGCGTTCAAAACTGTCGCGCTGACCTGCGCGCCGGAAACGCTATGCGACCCGAATCAAGACGGGGCGATTTTCCATTCCTCCGGCACCACACGCGGCGACACCAGCCGCCACTTCGTGGACGCCGCCGCCGCTAATCTCTACCGAACCTCGCTACAAACCGGGTTTGAGCGGTTTGTTATCCCGGATGTTTCCTTGCGCAGGACCGCATATCTTCCTGTGTACGCCCTGATGCCGCCGCCGGAAGCCGCGCCGCATTCGTCGCTCTCGTTCATGCTCGGCGATTTGATTGATAAGTATGGCGGCGCGTTCTTCTACGAGGCGGACAATTGGCAGGAGCGGCTTGCCGACACTCTACAAGGTTTATCCGGTCCCGTCACCTTATTCGGAACCGCGTTTGCGTGGGTGCATCTCTTTGATTGGATGGACGCCAAAAAACATCCGGCGTTTGATCTGCCGCCGGGTAGCCGCGTCGTGGAAACGGGCGGCTTCAAAGGTCGTTCTCGCGAGGTAAGCCGGGATGAACTGTATGGACTTTTTACTCAACGGTTAGGCGTTCCCCCCGCATTTTGCTTGTCCGAATACGGCATGAGCGAAATGGCGTCGCAGTTCTACGACTCCAACCTTGCCGATCATGTTAAGGGCGACGCCCGCGCGGTCCGTAAAATCGGTCCCTCGTGGCTTCGTACCCGCGTTATAGATCCCGTCACCGGTGACGACGCCGCGCGCGGCGAATCGGGCCTGCTCGTTCACTACGATCTCGCCAACCTGAACTCTGTTTTCGCCATCCAAACCGAGGATTGGGGCTACCTGCACCCGGACGGCGACGGTTTCGTTCTACAAGGTCGCGCACCTGGCGCAGTTCTGCGCGGCTGTTCCCTCGTTGCCGAGGAGATGGTCGTGCAACAATCCAGGCAAGAGAGTTGATGGCGAGAAAGTTGATAGTCAGATAAGAAAGCCCTGCGCCATCATCAGTTCTGACTATCAACTCTCTTGCTTTGTCCGCTACTTCAGTTGCCGTGTCGCGTCGAGGGTTTCTTCGCGTGTGGCGGGTTCCGTATTGCGTTCGGTCGGGATGATGTCGCCGGGCGCGTCCGGGTCGGCGCGTTCGGCGTCCTCGGCTTCGATGCGGTCAATATCGGCTTGCGTCACGCGCGTATCCTGCAACGCTTCCGGCTCCTCGATTTGGAAACCGTCCGCGCCCAGATCCTGCGGCAGGTGAGTGGACATACCCCGCGCAATTCCGGTCACGGCGCCACTGATGTCGGGCGCGCGATCCAAACCCGCGCCGTTAATGAAGTCCCGATCCTTGTCGGCTCCCGCATTCGGGTCCGGGTCGGACTCTAACATCTCGTCCACAAAATCCGCCCGCGTCATGTACGAATCGTCATCGTCGTCATCCGGGGCCGACCGGGTGCGCGCGTCGGCGTCGAAATCCGCCGTACTCGATGTATCGTTTAGAAGCGTGTCGGCTTGTTTGACCCGCGCGTTACTGGCGTCGGTGTGCGGGAACGTCAGCGCGTCGTCCACATCGAGATTCGGGTCGTAATGCTCAAGGTCTTTAACGGCGTCGCGCGGGTGGTCGGTGCGTGCGTCAATCAAGTCGGCGAGGTCGCGCACTTCCGCATTGTTTTGCAACAAGGGATGGTTCTTGGACGGCATATCGCGGGGAAGCAGGCCCGCCTCGGCGGCGAACTCTTCGTTTATGGATTCCATTTGGCGTACGGTTCCTTTTGGTTCACATATAGGTGATTTTCTTTCTTGTACCCCGCCCGCCTATCGGTTACGCTTGCCCCTTTGCGGGGTACGAAGCAGTGCGATAGATTAACCCTTTTGGGAGATAAGGCAGGTTCAAACGCAAATGGCTATGTTAGACGGCAAGGTGGCTTTTATCACCGGCGCGGCAAGCGGTATCGGTCGCGGAACGGCTCTTCGGTTCGCGAGTGAGGGCGCCCAGGTAGTTCTCGTGGACAGGGACGAGAACGAGGGAACAAAAGCGGTTAAAGAAATTACGGACCAGGGCGGAACCGCCGTTTTCACCGCGTGTGATGTCAGCGATCCCGACTCGGTTAAATCCGCCGTGAATTTCGCTGTTGACCAGTACGGTCGGCTCGACATTGTGTTCGCGAACGCGGGTATCAACGGCGTTTGGACGCCCGTGGACGAATTGACGCCGGACGAGTGGGATAAGACGATTGATATTAACCTCAAGGGAACGTATTTGACCGTTCACTTCGCGGTTCCGCATCTCAAAAGCGGCGGCGGCGGTAGCATCATTATCACGAGTAGCGTCAACGGCAACCGGACGTTCTCCACGGCGGGCGCATCGGCTTACAGCACGTCGAAGGCGGGACAGGTCGCGTTTATGAAGATGTGCGCGCTGGAGTTGGGGCGACACCATATCCGCGTGAACGCGGTTTGTCCGGGCGCGATCCATACCAACATTGATTCGAGAACCGAGCAACGTCACACCGACGAGATCGGTATCAAGGTCGAACTCCCGGAAGGCTCGCCCGCGCTGAACGAAGGTCAGGGCGAACCGGTTGATGTGGCGGATACGTGCTTGTTCCTCGCCTCCGACTTGTCCCGGCACGTGTCGGGCGTAGATATCTATGTGGACGGCGGAGCGTCGCTTCTGCGCTAAACCCGTTCTCCGCAGGATACAATAGGAACGGCGCGAACTACTCGCGCCCTTTTTATTTTCGCTTATGAGTGATCAACAAAAAGCGCCCGCGCCGCTTCCTGTGCGCGTTCTTTTCGTTTGCCTCGGCAACATCTGCCGCTCGCCGATGGCGGAAGCCGTTTTCCGCCACAAGGTCGCAGGCGCAGGCTTATCCGACCAGATCGTCGCGGACGGGGCCGGAACCGGCAACTGGCACGAGGGCGACCCGCCCGATCCCCGCACACGAGCCGAGTTGGACAAGCACGACATTTCGTATGATGGCATGGTCGCCCGCCAGATAGACCCCGCCGATCTGGAAGCGTTCGATTATATTCTGACAATGGACGACGAGAACTTAGAAAACGTCCGCGCCCTCGGCGACGCGACCGGGACGCTTCGCCCCCTAATGACCTACGCGCCCGAAACCGGCGCCGCTTTCGTGCCGGACCCGTACTACAAAGGCGGCTTCGACGCCGTCTACAACTTGATTGATGTTGCCTGCGACGGTCTGCTCGCCGCGATCCGGCAAGAGCGCGGTTTGTAGACGTCAGCACCATCAAACTTCTACAGAATAACTTTGCCACTGCCGAAAACCAAGACAAGAGGCCTTAACCGGTTCTTTATGTCTTGATGTCTTGGCGAAGGGAGAGGTCATGCTAATTCCCGTAGGAACCAAATATTCCTGTAGTTTGAGTGGTTGGATGTGGAAGAACGTCGTGTGCGAATCATGCCAATCGGAGTACAGATACAAGGCCGTGGAAGTTGTAACTGGCGTGGCGGACGACTTTCTTTGGGTTGACAAAAGCGGGGCAAAGAAAAGGGCCGAAGAACAAGCGCACAACAAACTGGAGCGGCGCCTTGCGAGAGCGATAGAACCAGTCCCTTGCCCAAATTGCGGTTGGTATCAGAAAAACATGACGGCATTGTTCAAGCGGAAGCGTCTGATTTGGATGTGGTGTTACGGCCCGCTGATTGCGATTGTTGTTTGGATTATTCGTCTATGGCCGCAATCATCTGTATGGATTCCTGACTGGTCACCGAACACACTTTTTATTGCCTCTTTTGTCGGAGGAATTTTTTGGTATGTTGAACACAACCCAAACGCGTATCAGAAAGCAAGACGCAGTTGAGAGTTGAACGGTGGCAGAGACTATACTATTTTGATGAACGAAAAACTACTGCGTGAAGAAGCGCGCCTGCCCCGGTTCACCCTGCCGCGCGCAGACGATGGGCGTCCTGTCGCGCTTGCGTCGTATCTCCGACGGCGACGGGTTATCTTGTTGCTATTTTCGGAGAAGGCGGGTGCGGGGGATAATGGACACGCGTGGCTTCAGGCGGCGCGCAAAGAGGCGAAGGGCTTGGCCCTGCGCGATATTGTTGTGTTGATTGTGGTTCCGCACGGGGGCGATTTGCCCGCAGAGGCGCGCGATTTGCCCGCGCCGTTCGTGGTGTTGCGGGATGGGGAAGGGGAACGATCGGTCGCGGCGCAAGCGGGCGGCGCGCCCGCGTTTTACCTCGTCGGTAAGGACACCGGCATCAAGCGCGCGTCCCGCGCTTGCCCAAGCCTCTCCGACCTGTTCAACCAGATAGACGCCATGCCCACGCGCCGCGACGAAATGCGGCAAAGAGGCGAGTAGAAAAAGTAGAAAAAAGCGAGGAAGCAAAAAGTTAATAGCAAGAAAGCGCAATCCTACCAAACGCTAAACCCAAGAAACCGTAGACGGCCCTTTGCGACCATCAGAAGAAAAAGTCGTGTCGGCTAAAATTGCGGAGCAATTTTAGCCGACACGACTTTTTCTTCTGATTACACGATCCAACGCCCGGTTGGTCCCCGCTGGAAGGCGAGCCGCGCGGCTTGAGCGCATCCGGGAAGACCAAACGCCAACGGCTAATGCACCGCGAACGTGATGCTCACGACCGACGTAATATCTTTTTCTAACGATGACGTGTCGCTCATGCCGCTGTCGGAAACATCGTTGGAGTCGGCGGGCGTGATCTGGATAACGCCCATGCGGGCCGAGCGGACGCCGCCGATCTGGGAGCCGACGCTCGCGGCGATTTTATCCGCCCGCTCTTTGGCGTCTTTGGCGGCCTCAGCGAGCATCTGTTGCTTGACATCGGCGAGTTTGGTGTACAGGTATTCGGGCGGGTTCGATTCCAGCAGAATGCCCTGGTTGATTAGTTCGGTGGACTGGCGCGAAATCTCTTCGATCTTGGCGACATCGTCACTTTTCACCTCGATGGTTTGGCGGAGCGAATAGCCGCTGATACGTCCCGTGTCCTCGCCGTTCGCGCCTTTCGCGGTGAGCGTAGATGACTGGATGGACGACACCTTGATCGCGGACTCCGGCACGCCGCGCTTTACCAAATACGCCTTGACGCGGGGAACGTTAGCCGATAACGCTTGATACGCGCCCGCAAGGTCGGTCGCCTGGTACGACACGCCCGCGCGCCAGACGACCTTGTCGGACACGATGCGCTTTTTCGCCGATCCGGTGACCACAATTGTCTGGTCGGACTGCTTAACCTGCATCGCGCCCCAAACGCCGATCATGGCGGCAAGCGCGAAACCCGCCGCGAGAACCGCCGCCGCCCCGAAATTTGACCCGCCGCTACGCCCCGTTATGGTGTTAGACATGAAACCGTTCCCCTGTAGAAATCGCGCCTTTGGAATTTGTGGCGGACGATTTTTTAGACACCGGAAAACGGGCGGGGTTGCGGGACTAAAGTCCTACTCCACAGATAATATTTCAAGCGTGGTTTTGCCTGCCGGGGTGGCGACATCCACGACATCACCGACCTTTTTGCCCATCAGCGCGACGCCGACCGGGGACGACGCCGAAATGCGATCTTTGGTGGGATCGGCCTCGTTCGCGCTGACAATGGTGTAGGCGAACTCCTCGTCGTACTCTTTATCGCGCAGGTTCACCGTGGACCCCATTCCGATAACGCCCGACCCGGGAGCGGTCGCCTCGACAATAATGGCGCGGGCGAGCATAGCCTGCAAATCCGCCATACGCCCATTGATAAAGCCTTGTTGACGCTTGGCGTCCTGATAATCGAAGTTCTCGGACAGGTCGCCGAGCGCGCGGGCCTCGCGAATCCGCTCGGAGAGGGCGGGCATTTCCACGCTTTTCAAGTGCTGGAGTTCGTCCGCAATCGCCTGCCTGCCGGTCGCCGTTAGAACAATATCATCTGCCATAGTTGGTGTAACCGCTTTAGCGCAATGCGCTTCCTTCGCGATAAATGTTGTGCAAGTCTTACCGGGAACCGCGCTCGCCGGTTTGGTGTAGAGATAAAGGAAACGCCCCGCAGACGAAGGCGGGGCGAAACGGACCGAAGAGCGCGGCTTATTTGGTTCTTGACTATTGGCGAAAATTATACCATAAAACGCCACGGTGAAAAAAGTTTTGAAAAGTTATTGACGCACGGAACGCATAGTGGTATATTGTAGTTTCGTGCCACATTACCGGACGTGGCGAGGCGACAGCCTGCGATACGGCGTGAACGGCTTTTTTGTACCCGTTTGAACCGTTTCGAGCGTGACGCCCTTTTATGATAAAAGTCCGGCCTCCCTGTGCGACCCGTTAGGAGGGGTCAATCCTGACTATGGAACTTCAGCACACCGCGAAGCGCGCTACCCACGCTATCGACATTCCGAACCTTGTCGAACTTCAGCTCGATTCGTACCGCTGGTTTCTGGAAGACGGTCTTAACGAACTCTTCCAATCCTTTTCTCCGATTTACGATTTCACCGGTTCCACCGGTATCGAACTTCTCGATTTTACCTTGGGCGAGCCGAAGTACACGCTCGAACAGTGCCGCTCCCGCGACGTGACGTTTGAATCTCCGATCAAGGCGCGTGTTCGTCTGATCGGCGGGCAAGAGGTTATCGAGTCCGAGGTGTATCTGGGCGATCTGCCGCTGATGACCGACAAGGGAACCTTTGTCGTCAATGGCGCGGAGCGCGTTGTCGTCTCGCAACTATCGCGCTCGGCGGGTATCTACTTCCGCGACCAGTTGGATCTGACGCTGAACTGGCAGTTCTTCGCGACATTGATTCCGTCCGAGGGGCCGTGGGTTGACATCGAGACCGACGCCGCCGAAGCCATAACGGTTCGCATCGGGCAGAACAAGAAGTTTGCGATCACAACGCTTCTACGCGCCCTGCATAACTTCCCGATCGCCTGCCCGACCGGCGAATTTGAGGTTTCCTACCGGGAGATTTTGGGCAAGACGCTCGCCGCGCCGATTGTGGACGATGTAACCGGCGAGGTTCTCCTGGACGCGGGCGTGGTCGTGGACGATGAGGCGTTTCGGCGCACCACGCGCGCTCTGGGCGGCGAGGAGGCGGTCCGCACCCTCAAGGCCCGTGTGGTTCTCGCAGATTATTCGATTGAATCGGACCGCGAAATTCTGGAGCGGTTCGGCAAGCGCGTCACGCTTGCCGCCGGTATGGAAGGCGACGACGCGCTCGCCGCCGACACCCTGACCGGCAAGTATGCGGTGTCCGACATCACGGACGGCACGGGCAAACTTCTCGTCCACGCTTTCGGGCGCATCGAGAAGGACATGGCGAAGCGTATCGCGGCGATGGAACTCACCGAGATCGAGGTTTTGGAGGTTCATCGGTATATCGCGGCGACGCTTGACATGGAAGACCCCAAAGTCGTGGACCGGCAAACGGCGATCCTGGACATTTATCACAAAATTCGTCCGGGCGACCCGGCGACGGCGGATTCCGCGCGCTCGCTGATGCAGTCCATGTTCTTCGATACGCGCCGCTATGACTTAGCCAAAGTCGGACGGCACAAGATCAACAAGAAACTGGGCGTCAATTTGCCGCTGTCGGTGCGTTCGATTACGCGCGATGACCTTCTGGCCGTGATCGAGTACGTGATCGGGCTTGCCGAGGTGAACACCAATCCGAACGTGGACGACGCGATGCGGATGCGGTACACCACGGACGACATTGACCACCTTGAGAACAAGCGCGTTCGCTCGGTCGGGGAGCTTTTGTATTCGCAGCTTCGCATGGGCTTCCTCCGCATGGAGAAGGTCGCCAAAGAGCGCATGACGAGCCTGTCCGATGACAACATCATCCCGCAGGTCGTTTTGTCGGTGAAGCCAATCTCGGCGGCGATCAAGTCGTTCTTCGGCTCGTCGCAGTTGTCGCAGTTCATGGACCAGACTAACCCGCTCGCGGAACTAACGCACAAGCGGCGTTTGTCGGCCCTTGGCCCGGGCGGTTTGTCGCGCCAGTCGGCGAAACTCGAAGTCCGCGATGTTCACCACTCGCACTACGGGCGTATCTGCCCCATAGAAACGCCGGAAGGCCCGAACATCGGCCTCATCGGCTCGATGGCGGTTCACGCCCGCGTGGATCCGTTCGGCTTTTTGGAAACGCCGTACCGCCGCGTCATCAACGCGAAGGTAACGGATGAAATTGACTGGTTGCCCGCGGATAACGAGCATCACCACTACATCGTGCCTGCATCGGTTCGCTTGAACGACGACGGCTCGTTTGTCGAAAAGAACGTCCAGGTTCGCCACAACAACGAATACCCGATTGAGCCGGTGGGCCGGGTTGAGTACATGGAAGTGTCGCCGCAACAGTTGGTGTCGGTCGCGACCGCGATGATTCCTTTCCTGGAAAACGACGATGCGAACCGCGCCTTGATGGGCGCGAACATGCAACGTCAGGCGGTCCCGACGCTTCGCCCCGATGCGCCCCTGGTGCGGACGGGTATCGAGCGGCGGGCGGCCAAAGACTCTGGCGCGGTGATTATCGCCAAGCGCGGCGGACGCATTCGCAAGGTGACGGCGGACGAGATCGTGGTGGAGGCGAACGACGGGCGTATTGACACGTACCCGCTTCTGAACATGATCCGCTCAAACCAGGCGACCTGTATCACCCAGCGGGCGATTGTGGACAATGGTCAGCGCGTCAAGCAAGGGCAGGTTTTGGCCGACGGTCCGTGTACGGATCAGGGAATTCTCGCCTTAGGCCAGAATGTTCTGGTCGCGTTCATGCCGTGGAACGGTTACAACTACGAGGACGCGATTCTGCTTTCCCAGCGGCTCGTTAAGGATGACGTTTTTACGTCTATCCATATCGAGAAGTACGAACTCGAAGCGCGTGACACGAAACTCGGACCCGAGGAAATGACGCGCGACATCCCGAATGTGGGCGAGGACGCGCTAAAAGATCTGGACTCCGAGGGAATTATCCGTATCGGGGCCGAGGTGCGCTCCGACGATATTCTCGTCGGCAAGGTCGCGCCGAAGGGGCAGGGCGAACTCACGGCGGAAGAGCGGCTTATCATCGCGATCTTCGGCAAAAAGGCCGAAGAAACGCGCGACGTAAGTCTACGGGTGCCGCACGGCGAGAAAGGCAAAATCGTTGATGTAAAGGTGTTTTCGCGCTTCAAGTTCAAGGACGCGAGCGGTAATATCTTTAACTTCTCGAAAAAGCCGGATTCGCTGGAATCGCCGTACGACGGCTCCACGCTGGAAAAGCTTCCCGCCGATGAGTTGCAGGCGGGCGTCAACAAACTCGTTCGCGTGTACATCGCCCAGAAGCGTAAGGTGATGGAGGGCGACAAGATGGCGGGCCGCCACGGCAACAAGGGCGTTGTGTCCAAGATTCTTCCCGAATCGGACATGCCGTTCCTGCCGGACGGAACGCCGGTAGACATCGTGCTGAACCCGCTCGGCGTGCCGTCGCGTATGAACATCGGGCAGATCATGGAAACGCACCTTGCGTATGTTTCCAAAGCGCTGGGCCTTGAGTATGTCGAGCCGATCTTTGAAGGCTCGACCGAGGCCGAAATTCTCGGCGAGATGGACCGTTATGCCCAGAAGTTGCGCCGCGATATGCTGGTACGTTATGTCGCATCTGATCTAAAACTCGCTGTGGACTTCCCGGAAGCCACGGCGGGCGAGGATCAGACCGTGGACGACCTCATCGGCGCGCTTGAGGCCGCGCTTCGTGACTTGGACGCCACGGAGTTGGAGCGCGTGTCGGCTCTGCTTGCCGGTCCGAAGGTCAAGGGGAACGTAGACGGTTTCGACTACGCCGCGATTCTGGATGCGATCCGTGACCGAGTATGGCGACGGGTGGGCTTCCACGAGACAACGTGCAAAACCGATGTTCGCGACGGGCGAACCGGCGATAAATTCAATATGCCGGTCACGGTCGGCAAGATTTATATGTTGAAACTCGCGCACCTCGTTGACGACAAAATCCACGCCCGCTCAACCGGTCCATACAGCCTCGTGACCCAGCAACCGCTGGGCGGCAAGGCGCAGTTCGGCGGTCAGCGCTTCGGCGAGATGGAAGTTTGGGCATTGGAAGCGTACGGGGCCGCCTACACGCTTCAGGAAATCCTGACCATCAAGTCGGACGACGTTCTCGGACGCGTTAAAACGTACGAGAGCATCGTCAAGGGCGAGCCGATGCAGGAGCCGGGCGTGCCGGAATCGTTCAAAATCCTGGTCAATGAGTTGCAGTCGCTCGGCCTCAAGGTAACCGTTGAGGACGCGTTGGGGCAGGACATTGACCTCAAGGACAAGGACGAGGACTATATGGACGAGGAAGCGGCGCGCCGCCGAAACGCCCTGCGTCGTCTGGACCCCGAAGAGCCACTGCTGGATTAGGCGTTTGTAAATGCAGGGCAAGTCTGGGCGTCCCGGTTTCGCATTAGGAAGCCGGGACGCGCAGGCGTGTCTTTGCGTATAGGGTAAGGGAACGCGTTCCTATTTTGCCGGGCCGGGGCGTTCCCGTTTTTTAGTTCACACTCCATTTTTAATTTCTTTCGCGCCGGTCAATCGAGATCGGCGCGTGTTTGCCTGACAGAACGAGGAGCCAACAGCCACCAATGGCCGACGCAAGCACGTTTGATAAGATTCGTATCGCTATCGCCTCGCCCGACCAGATTCGGACGTGGAGCTATGGCGAAGTTAAGAAGCCCGAAACCATCAACTACCGGACGTTTAAGCCGGAGCGCGACGGGCTGTTTTGCGAGAAGATTTTTGGCCCGCAGAAGGACTGGGAATGCCACTGCGGACGTTATAAGAAGGTTAAATTCAAAGGGATTATCTGCGACCGTTGCGGCGTCGAGGTAACCCGCTCCAAAGTGCGCCGCGAGCGCATGGGCCATATCGAACTTGCGTCCCCCGTCTGCCACATCTGGTACCTGAAGGGCGTGCCGTCGCCGCTCGCCTTGCTCTTAGACATGACCCCGCGCCCGCTCGAGAAAGTGCTGTACTTCGCCTCGTACATCGTGACGTCGGTGGACAAAGGGCGAATTATCGCCGGGCAGGATCAGTTCCGCGACGCCGTCAACCAGGAAAACGCCGCCATCAACGATGACCGCGACGAGGCTATTCGCGACTTCCGCGACGAGTTCGCACGCGAGATCGCGCAGGGCCGCCGCGTCATCCCGTTCGTGGACCCGGAAGCCCCGGTCGTCGAAGACGAGGATGCCGAAGAGGTCGAGGACGTTTACGAGCCGTACACCGACGAGGAAATCGTTGACAAGGAAAAGTTGCTCGCGGATCGTATTCGTCAGGAAGAAAAGGACGCGCAAGAGCGCGCCGAAGAGCTGACGGCCTCGCTTGAACTGCTTCGTACGCTCGAAAAGCGAATGCTGATTACCGAGGACCAGTGGCGCGCAACCGAGCGCCTCCTGGACGTCGTCGCGCGCCGTGTAGATGAAACGCTGTACGACATCGTTGAGGCGGGTCTGGGCGGCGCGGCGATCAAGAAACTCCTGGAGGAGATTGATCTTGAATCGTTGCAACGCCAGCTTCGCAAGGAAATCGAGGAAACCCAGGGGCCGAAGCGGCTTCGCGCCATTAAGCGCGTCGAGGTCGTCAACGCTTTCATTGATTCCAAAGCGCGCCCCGAGTGGATGATTTTGGATGCGGTTCCGGTTATCTCGCCCGAACTGCGCCCGATGGTGCAGTTGGACGGCGGACGTTTCGCAACGTCTGACCTGAACGACTTGTACCGCCGTATCATCAATCGCAACAACCGGTTGAAAAAAATCACGGAAATCCGCGCGCCGGAATCCATCGTCAACCACGAAAAGCGGCTTTTGCAAGAGGCCGTGGACGCGCTGATTGACAACGGTCGCCGTACGCGTCCCGTAACCGGCTCGAACGGTCGCCCGCTCAAATCGCTTTCCGATATGCTCAAGGGCAAAGAAGGCCGTTTCCGCAAGAACCTTTTGGGCAAGCGCGTAGATTATTCCGGGCGCTCGGTTATTGTGGTCGGACCGGACCTGAAATTGCACGAGTGCGGTCTCCCGAAGGAGATGGCGCTGGAGCTTTTCAAGCCGTTCGTGATGAAAACGCTGGTCGAGCGGCAGTACACGAGCAACATCAAAACCGCCAAGCGCATGATTGACAAAATGCGCCCGGAGGTTTGGGACGCCCTCGAAGAGGTGATCAAGGAGCATCCGGTTCTTTTGAACCGCGCCCCGACGCTTCACCGACTGGGTATTCAAGCGTTCGAGCCGAAACTGGTGGACGGCAAGGCGATTCAATTGCACCCACTCGTCTGCAAAGCGTTCAATGCGGACTTCGACGGCGACCAGATGGCGGTTCATATTCCGCTGTCCCCCGCCGCCCAGGCCGAAGCGCGCGTTTTGATGCTTTCGACGCACAACCTGTTCTCGCCCGCCGACGGCTCGCCGATTGTAGCCCCCGCTCAGGATATTGTTCTGGGCTGTTTCTTCCTGACGATGGACAAGCCAGGCGAGCCGCGTCATATGCCGTTCTCGTCTGCGGATGACGCGATTCAAGCGTACAACAACGGCTTGCTTGATCTGCACGAACAGTTAGATGTGCGGCTTGCGATTGATGGCGAGATGACCAACCGGGAAATCACCCGGATCACGGTCGGACGGCTGATCTTCAACGAGATCGTGCCGCCCGTGATGCGCTATGTCAATAAGCCGATGGGCAAAAAGGAACTGACGCAGTTAATCGCCGATGTCCACGATACCGTGGGCGACGAGCGCACGATTGTGTTGCTTGACGAGATGAAGGCGCTTGGCTTCAAGTGGGCGGCCAAAGCCGGTATCACGTTCGCGATGACGGATATGCAATCGCCGCCGTCTCGCGCGCAAATCCTCAAGGAAACCGAGGACGATGTTACCAAGACGAACCAACAGTTCCGTCGCGGCGCATTGTCTCCGGGCGAGCGACGTCAGCGCGTCATCGAACTGTGGACGAACGCGACCGCGAAAATCGGCGACGAAATCGTTAAGAACATTGACGACTTCAACCCGATCTCGATTGTCACGACATCCGGCGCGCGTGGTTCCAAAAAGCAGATTTCGCAACTCTCGGGTATGCGCGGTCTGATGACCGACCCGTTCGGCGGCGTTATCGAATCGCTTCCGGTTAAATCGAACTTCCACGAGGGCTTGTCGGTTCTCGAATACTTCGTTACCACCCACGGCGCGCGCAAGGGTCTTGCCGACACCGCGCTTCGTACCGCTGACGCCGGGTACTTGACGCGTCGGCTCGTGGATGTCGCGCAGGACGTGATCATTCGCGAGATTGACTGCGGAACCGAAGCGGGCATCTTCGTGCAGGAAGTTCGCGACGGCAACGACCTGATCGAGGCGCTGAATGAGCGTTTGAAGGGCCGTACCGCGCTTGTGGACGTCGTTCACCCCGAAACCGGCGAGGTTATCGTCGGCAAGGGGCAGATGTTCGCGGACGATGTCTCGATGCAGGTCGAGAAGGCGGGCGTGAAGCGCGTCGGTCTGCGGTCGGTCTTTGCGTGCGAGTCCCGGCAGGGCGTTTGCGCGACCTGTTACGGACGCGACCTTGCAAAGGGTAAGCTGGTCGAAATCGGCGTTGCGGTCGGTATCATCGCCGCGCAGTCTATCGGCGAGCCGGGAACGCAGCTCACCATGCGAACGTTCCACACCGGCGGCGTCGCCTCGGCGAACCAGTTGACGGGTGTCGCAAACGTTCGCCGCCAGCGGACGCAAAGTCTCCAGTACCTGTACGAGGACCAGGAGAAGGGACGCTTGTCGCTCGGGAGCGAAGAAGGCCACGAGCGCGAGCGCGCCCGTGCGGTTCAGGCTCTTTTGAAGGTCGCCGAGGAGCAGGTCGGCGGTTTGCTTCGCGTCGTCGAGTTGTTCGAGGCGCGCAAACCGAAGGGGCAGGCGATTGTCACCGAGGTAGGCGGTCAGGTGTTCGACATCGTGACATCGGGCCTTCGTAAGGTCATCATCCATACGCCGCTCAAGATCAACACCGACGGCAAAAACGTCAAGGACGAAATCGCCGCCGAGAACGTGGTTCACCCGGATACCGGCGAAGTGCTGGTTGCCGCCGGTGAGCCGATTATCGAGCGGATTTCCAAGAAACTGCACGGTTTCGGTTTGGAAACCGTCGTGGTCAAAAAGGAAACAATGGTTCCGTACCGGGGCGGCCTGAAGGTCGAGCCGGGCATGGCGGTGGAGCCGGGCGACCGACTTACCGAAGGCCCGCTGGACCCGCAAAAGGTGCTGGAGCTGCAGGGCGTTCGCGGCGTGCAGGAGTACCTGGTTCGCGAGGTGCAACACGTGTACAAGCAGCAGGGCGTTGACATCAACGACAAGCACGTTGAGGTGATCGTTCGGCAGATGCTCCGCAAGCGCAAGGTGGTGGAGCCGGGCGACTGCGACTTCCTGCACGGGCAGACCGTGGATCGGTTCGACATCGAAGACTCAAACCGGCAGATCGAGGCGCGCGAACAGCCGGGCAAGCCCGCGACCAGCGTTCCCGTTCTCTTAGGTATCACCGAGGCGAGTTTGGCGACCGACTCGTTCCTGTCGGCGGCGTCGTTCCAGAAGACGACCCGCGTTCTGACCGAGGCCGCGGTTCGCGGTAAGCGTGACAACCTGGTCGGCTTGAAGGAGAACGTCATCATCGGGCGTTTGATTCCCGCCGGAACGGGTTTGGCGCAGTACCGCGCCCTGGAAGCGGTTTCGCCGGAAGGCAAGTCGCTCGCCCTCGACCCGCGCGAGCGGGCGGCGGTGTCGCTGGGCATCACGCCCGAAGAGTTGCGCGAGGAATTGGCGTCGCTGGACTCGCTGACGGCGGCGGCGCAGGCGCAGTTGGATGTCGAGCAGACTGGTGATCGCGAGATCGCGAGCGCGCCGCTCGGCGAGTAATCGTTCCAAATCGGTAAACCAAAAACCGGGGCCGCCTTCTTAGTGAAGGCGGCCCCGATTTTTGTAGAAGGCGTCTGGGTATGCAACGACTTCCGTCTTTTTATGCAGTTTTAAGCGGTTCCCGTTTTGAAGAGGTTCTGGATGAAGCCAGCAACCCGAGCAAAGATGAACGTTCTTATTTGGCAGACTGGTGTGAGCAATTTACCGTTAAAATACTGTCGGGTGATGAGGAATTGCGGGTTCGCGTCGTTCGGTCTTTAGTGTCTTTACTACCGGATTCTCTCGGCATCATCGAGACGTGGCTTTCAGACCCGAGTTTGCATGAGATACACTTTACACTATTTTGCTACTTGGACTGGGTCGCCAAGTATCCGCGCTTTTTTGACTTCAAGCGAGCAACGCTCCATTTGGTGGAGGCGTTTTTATTGAACGTCCGACGCAACTCAGGCTCAGCCGCCTGGATGGCAGGAGATCTTTTAGGAGATCATTGGCCTCCCAATGAATCGGCTCTGGTTTTAGCGCATGTTCTTAAAAACGCGCGACATGTGGCAGGCAGACGCGGGGCGTTTCACGGCGTCGAAATGCTTCTTGCACGTCAAGATCTGACCTGTGTGAGCCGGGGCCACGTCCTCGGCTCCTTACAGAAATTGACGGAAAAAGACCGGAGCAAGGCATTTCGACGCGATGTATTTGAGTTTTTACAAACCCTCAAGGAACAATCCTGTTGACTATGCGCTTTGCAGAACCCTCGCGCCGTAGGGGGCGAGCGTTATTGCCCCCGTTAGCGTTTCGCTTGTTGAGGCGTCGGTGAACGTACCGGTTCCGCTCGGCAGGTCCACATTCTGAGTTTCCGGGGTGTAGTTTTGCAGGAACACCCATTTGTCGCCGCTTGCGCTTTGGCGCGTCTGCGCGGTAACGCCGGAGGGAAGCGCAAAGCCGGGTAGGGCGGTTAGAAGGTTCAAGCGGGATGCGACCGCGCCGATTAGATCGTCCGTAAAGCGGTCGTCGTTGCGGGACGCGATATAGTACGCCTCGCCGCTTCCGTAGGCGTTGACCGTGACGGCGGGGGAACCGGCGTAGTAGTCGTTATCGTAGGTTGCGAGAACCTGCGCTCCCTCGGCATGGATCACGTCGCTGTACTGCCGGGCCGCGTACGAGCCGGTTAGGCCACGGGTGTCACCTGCAACCGGCGTTATGGTTTGCGCCGGGGTGGCGTTATCGTGGAGAATATCGGTTTCCTCCGCCCAAACGCCGAAAACGGGACGGAGCGGGCCGGGGAAGCCGCCCAGGAAGACCAGATCGCTTTCGTTCGCTATGCCGGTCAGGTACGTTGCAATCAACGTTCCGCCGTTTTTGACGAACGCCTCTAAACGCTCGGCGACGCCGGGGCGGAGCATATACAGCATCGGCGCGACCACCACTCTATACTTGTCGAAGTCGGCGAGCGAATCCACCACGTCCACCGCGATACCGCGCGTCCAGAACGGTTTGTAGTGCGCGACAACCGTCGCCTCGTAATTCTTGCCGGAGTTGCGCGGGCCTTGCGAGACATCAATCGCCCAGCGGTTTTCCCAATCGTAGATCAGCGCGACATCGGCGGGCGTTTGCGACCCGGCGACGGACGCGAGGGTCTCGAGTTCCGCACCGAGCGCGGCGGCTTCCCGGAAAATGCGGTTATGTTCGTCGCCGACATGATCTACAATCGCCCCGTGGAACTTTTCTGTGCTACCGCGCGATTTGCGCCACTGAAAATGCAGAACGGAATCCGAACCGTGCGCAACGGCCTGCAGACCCGCAAGGCGGTGAACGCCGGGTCGCTTGGGGCGGGACACGGCCTGCCAGTTCACGAGCGATGGCGTACACTCCATCAGCAAAAACGGCTGATCTTTCAGGCCCCGGCTGAGGTCATGGTTGAAAGCGGTATGGCAGGCGACATCGGCATCCGAGGTGTCGGGGTTGTGCCAGTCCGGGTAACTGTCCCAACTGATAACGTCAATGTGAGGCGCGAGACGGTGGTAATTGATCTCCTCGTACGTTCCCATGAAGTTCGTCGTTACGGGAACAGGGCTGTCCGGCGCGGCCTCGCGTAACGCCTTGATTTCGTGTTGCATGAAATCGGCGCACTGATCCGTCATAAACCGCTTCCAGTCCAGATGCAAGCCGTGGACGCCGCTGTCTATATGGTTGATCTGCTCCCACTCGGTGTACGTGTGCGACCAGAAGCGCGTCCACCATGCCTGGTTTAACGCCTCCAAATCGTTGTTGTAACGAACTTTGAGCCATTCCCGGAAGGCCGTGAAGCACAGGTTGCAGTAGCAATAACCGCCGTACTCGTTGGACAGGTGCCACAAAACGAGGTTGGGGCGGGATTGGTACCGCTCGGCGAGTTTGCCGTTGATGATGCGGACCTTTTCGCGGTAGACGGGCGAGGTGGGGCAGTGGTTGTGACGCCCGTTCTGCGGCTCGCGCAAGCCGCTCTTTCCGATGCGGCGAATTTCCTCATACTTCGCCGCCATCCAGGCGGGCTTGGCCCCGGACGGCGTGGCGAGAATCGCGGAAACGCCGGTCTGTTCCAAACGGTCGAAAACGTCGTCCATCCACGCGAACTCGAAGCGGCCTTCTTCCGGCTCCAACTCGGCCCACGAAAAGATACCGATGGCGACCGCGTTGACATGGGCGAGGCGCATCAGGCGCATGTCCTCGTCCAAAGCGCCGGGAACGTGTTTCCACTGTTCAGGATTGTAGTCGCCGCCGAAAAGAAGCCGTCCGAATTCAGGTGTCATAAGAATGTTAAAACCGTTCGTTGGTGTGAGAAAGCCTGTTTCCATGAGACCAAACGTTAATTCATTCGACAACGCCATCTTTTCTTCCTGTCAACGCCCCCAGAAAATGTGCTGTTCGTTCCGTGCGCCATGCGCGAAATGGGGGATAATGAACCGTTATGCCTTTACTACCGTCGTTTTGGAAGCCGAAGGGCGATTTGGGACACCCGGCGCGCGCGTTCGGAGAAGGACGGCGCAAGATCGTCTACGAGACGCACGGAAGCGGACCGCCCTTGTTGCTGGTGCATGGGCTTTCCGGGTCCGGGCGTTGGTGGCGCCACAATATCGGGCCGCTATCCGAGCAGTACACGGTTCATGTGATTGAGCTTGTCGGGTACGGCGGCAACCGCGCGACCCGACCGATGGGAATACAGGACGCCGCCGAAGCCCTGCGCGATTTTATCGCCTTACTCCCAGAGGGAAAAGCCCATGTGATCGGCCACTCGATGGGCGGCCATATCGCAACCATTCTCGCCGCCGAATTTCCCGACCGGATAGACCGCCTGGTGCTTGCGGCGGCAAGCGGTCTGGTGCGCTCGAATGTGTTGCAAATGGCGTTGAAGTTGCCGCTTGCCGGGCATTACAGCCCGGTTGATTTCCTGCCCACCCTTGCCGTGGATGCGCTCCGGGCCGGGCCGCTGAACCTGTTCTTATCTACCCGTGACATTCTGCGGCTTGACACCACCGACTTCGCGCCTAAGATCCGGGCGGAGACTTTGCTCGTTTTCGGCACGCGCGATAATTTGGTGCCGCTCGCGCTCGGTCAAACGCTCAATACGCTCATCCCGAACTCTCGCCTCGAAACGCTGGAGGGCGCGGGCCATGTGGTGATGTGGGACCGCGCGGGAACGTTCAACCGAATCGTTCTGGCGTTTTTGAACGAAGGTAGGCAAAAGATTTAACCGCAAAGACGCAAAGGACTCAAAGTTCAGAAAAGAGAAGAAACAGCGAAAGCAATTCTAAATTTATGCTTTATCTTCTTATCTTAACTTTGAGTCCTTTGCGTCTTTGCGGTTAAATCTTTTAGTCGTGCGGGGTTTCCTTGACGGCGTTGCGGTTCCAGCGGGGGATTTCCACGACCATCGTTTGCGAGCCGTTCGGGACGCACTGGCAACCTAAGCGCGATTTAGCCGTAATGCCCGGCGCTTCTTCCAACTGGTCTAATTCGTCGTCGGTGGCCTCGTTGCACGAGGACAAGCCCTCGCGCACGATGACGTGGCACGTCGAGCAGGCGACCACACCACCGCACGTATGTTCAAGCGGAATATCGTGGCCTTCGCAAATATCTAAAATCGAACCGGGCAATCCGCTTCGCTCGTACGGGATATGACGCGGGTCAATGGTAAGAACGTGCGGTTCGCCTTCGTAAATAACGGTTATCTGGTACGCGATTTTAGGCAGTTCATACGTCGCTTGGTCAAGGTAGGGGTTGGTTCCGGCCATCGGTTATTATCTTTCACGGGGCGCAAAACAAAAACGCGCCCCGTAAAAATCGTATCCCGGCGGACCGGGTTACGCCAATCGTTTGGCGCGTTACGCTCCGCGCGCTCGGAATTGGCGCAAGCAATCGGCTTGTGTTATAGTATTTTCGACAACCGCAAAGCGTCGGCGTTGCCCCCGTCATTTAGAACAAATGACAGCAGGGCATCGCCGCTTATCCAGAGTGGCGGAGGGACCGGCCCTATGATGCCACCACAACCACCGCAGGCGACATTTTGTTCGTGTGCGGCAGGTGCGAACTCCGGGCGGGAGCGATTAGCGCTCCTGCGAAGATAAGAGAGAATCGCGTGCGCCGCTGACGTAAGTCTCGGCTTCCCTTCCACTCGCAGGGAATGCCGCCGCTTGTTTCTTCCGCCGTTTCCTCTTTTTCCGTTCGCGCGTACCGACGCGTCCGCTTTGGCCTTGTCGCGCTTCGGCGTTTCAAGGCCAAAGCGGGTTGTATAGGTTTCGCTTCGCGTTCGTGTCAAATTCCAATCCCTGGAGGGGACGTTTTCTTATGTCTTCCGATCTGCAATTGTTTACGTCGGAGTCGGTTACCGAGGGCCACCCGGACAAGCTCGCCGACGCCATTAGCGACGCCATCTTGGACGCGTGTTTGACCGGCGACGCCACCTCGCGCGTCGCTATCGAAACCCTTGTCACGCGCGGTCTCGCCGTGGTTGCGGGCGAACTGACCACCAGCACGTATGTCGAGATCGCGGATGTGGTCCGCAACACCATCCTCGAAGTCGGCTACGACAACACCGATCTGGGCTTCGACGGTCACACCACGGGCGTAATGATCGCGATTCAAAAACAGTCGCCGGATATCGCCGCAGGCGTAGATACGGGCGGCGCGGGTGATCAAGGGATGATGTTCGGCTTCGCATGCGACGAAACGCCGGAACTGATGCCGCTTCCCATCGCCATTGCGCACCGCTTGACCAAGCGGCAGGCCCACGTGCGGCGTACGCGCCCCGATTTGAAACTGCGCCCCGATGCTAAATCGCAGGTGACCATCGCCTACGACGACCACGGTGCGCCGCTTCATATTGACACGCTGGTTTTGTCCACTCAGCACTCGCCGGACTTGTCCCACGACGAGGTAATTGCGATTGTGAAAGAGCATATCTTCCAGCCTGTTTTGGCCGAATTCCCGCAGTTCGATAAAGGCAACGTGAAAATTCACATCAACCCGACCGGTATTTTCACCATCGGCGGCCCGCAAGGCGATACCGGTTTGACCGGGCGCAAGATTATCGTGGACACGTACGGCGGCTACGCCCGGCACGGCGGCGGCGCGTTCTCGGGCAAAGACCCAACGAAAGTGGACCGCTCGGCGGCGTATGTCGCCCGCTACCTCGCCAAATTAGTGGTTGCGTCCGGGCTTGCCAAAAAGTGCGAAATCCAACTCGCGTACGCGATCGGTGTCGCGCAACCCGTTTCGGTCCGCGTGGAAACGTTCGGGACCGGACAGCAGGCGGATACGGAGATCTCGAACCGCTTGAAGTCCCTCTTCGACCTGACGCCGAAGGGAATTATTGACCTGCTCGATTTGCGCCGCCCGATCTACCGGGAAACCGCCAAAAACGGTCACTTCGGCAACCCCGCCTTCGGCTGGGAAAACACGGACCGCGCTAATGAACTCGCGGGCTAACGCGCAACAATGCCCAACGGCGAAAGGACGCGAAGCAAATGCTCCGCGTCCTTTCGCCGTTTTAGAAGTGATGCAACTGCGGTGGCAGGGCTAATCCACGAACAAACTGCTCACCGATTCGTCCGACCAGATGCGCTGGATCGCCTCGGCGAACAAGGATGCGACCGATAAGACCGTGGTCTTCTCTGTCCGCTTTTCCGGCCCGATGGGAATGGTGTCGGTGACGATGAGTTCGGCTATTTCCGGGCGTGACAACCGCTCCACAGCGGGACCGGCGAGAACAGCGTGGGTACAGGCAACCGTGATCTGATCCCGCGCACCGTTGTGGAGCAGGGCGTTCACGATCTCGTTGATCGAGCCGCCCGTGGAAATCATGTCGTCGTAGACGATGCACGTTTTCCCTTTGACGTCACCGGCAAGGTGCGTGATGTCGGACGCGCCGTGTTCGGGGTGAACCTTGTAGCCGACCGCAAGCGGGGCCTTGAGCCGTCCCGCGATTTTGCGGACCTTTTTCACGCGCCCCTCGTCGGGGCTAACCACGACCACGTCTTTATAGTCTTTGGTAAGCAGGTAATCGGCGATAACGTGGATCGAGGTCAGGTGGTCGAGCGGAATATCGAAGAAGCCTTGAATCGCGTCGGCGTGTAGGTCCATCGCGACCATCCGGTCAGCGCCCGCCGTGGTGATCAGGTTCGCAATTAGCTTTGCGGTAATCGGTTCGCGGGGGGCGTCCTTCTTTTCCTGTCGTGCGTAGCCGTAGTAGGGGAGAACGCATGTAATCGAGCGCGCGGATGCCCGCCGCAGGGCGTCAATCAGGACCAGCAACTCGACGATGTTGCTGTCAATCGGCATACAGGTCGGCTGAACCAGAAACACGTCCGCGCCGCGCACGCTTTGCTCAAACTTGACATACAACTCGCCATCGGCGAACCGGGCGATCTGCAATCCGCCGAGGGGAAAGCCCAGCATACGCGCGATGTTCTCGGCAAGTTCGGGATGGGCGGTCCCGGCGAAAAGCATCATCGGCGGGCGACGGTCATAAAGCGCCTCGTCGGAGGGCGTGGCAAAGGAGGGGCGGGTCGTCATGCTTCGATTATACCGCCACAAGAAAAGGATGAAGGATGAAGGATGAAGAAGGGAAACCCGAAACCTGTCACGTTGGGTATTCAGGTTTCTCCTCTTCATCCTTCATCCTTTTCTTTAGTATTTGGGGACGCTGGGGTCCACGTCGGCGGACCAGGCGAGGATGCCGCCTTTGAGATTTTTGAGTTTGGTGAAACCGGCTTGCTGGAGGATGCCGAGGGCTTGGGCGGAGCGGACGCCGCCTTTGCACTGGAGGACGATTTCATCGTCCGGGTTTAACTCGCTGATGCGCTGGGCGACCGAGCCGAGCGGGATCAAGGTCGCGCCGGGGATACGGGCGATCTCGTACTCGTACGGCTCGCGCACATCGAGGAGCGTGAAGGCATCGCCCTGGTCAATTTTGGCTTTTAGTTCGCGGGCGGTGATTTCTTCCATCGGGGCGGGTTCCTTTGCGTCCGTGGCGTCGTTACCTCGACCGATGCCGCAGAATTCTTCGTAATCAATGAGTTTCGTGACGGTCGGGTTCGCGCTGCAAATGGGGCAGGACGGGTCCTTGCGCAGTTTGAGTTCGCGGAAGCGCATTCCCAGGGCGTCGAAGAGGAGAAGGCGGCCCACAAGCGGCTCGCCGATACCTAAGATTAGCTTCACGGCCTCGTTCGCCTGTAAGCAACCCACGATACCGGGAAGAACGCCCAGGACGCCGCCTTCGGCGCACGACGGGACCATTCCGGGAGGGGGCGGCTCGGGGTACAAACACCGGTAGCACGGCCCTTTCTCAGCCCAGAAAACCGTCGCCTGCCCTTCAAAGCGGAAGATTGAGCCGTAGACATTGGGCTTGCCGGTCAGCACGCACGCGTCGTTGACTAGGTAGCGCGTGGGGAAGTTATCGGTCCCGTCAATGATAATGTCGTAACGGGCGAACAGGTCCAGCGCGTTTTCCGATGTGAGCTGCGTTTCGTGCGTTTCGATCACGACGTGCGGGTTGATGTCGGATAGAGTTTCGCGCGCGGATTCGACTTTGAGGCGTCCCACGTCTTTGGCGCCGTGGATGATCTGCCGTTGCAGGTTGGTATGATCCACGACATCGAAATCCACCAACCCGATGCGCCCCACGCCTGCGGCGGCGAGGTAGAGCGCAATAGGCGAGCCAAGCCCGCCCGTCCCGATACAAAGAACCGAGGCGGCCTTGAGGCGTTTTTGACCGTCCAGGCCGACGTTTGGCAAAATCAGGTGACGCGAATAGCGGAGTAGTTCGCTTTGATCGAGCGTGACGCTCGCGGCGTCGGGGAGCGGAATGGCGAACGGGGCGAGGTCGCCCACGCCTTGTGGGGCGGTTTCGGTTGACATAAATTATTCTTTGCTGGTTGTTTCCGGCGCGTCTGCGACAATTTCCGCATCGAACTGCGAAAAGTCGTCGCGCAATACCCACGATGTCAGGGCGTCCGGCACGGCGTTTACGATTGACACAATGATATACGAATACCCGGGGAAAATCTCACGGGCGAGTGCGAGGTCGTACCCAGACGGGCGAGCGGGATGATCGGGGTGGGAATGATAAAAGCCCAGAATGGCCTCGCCGCACGCCCGCGCCTCCCTGTCGGCCCGAACATACTCATCGGGCGGAATCTTAAACCGCCGCCGCCGTGAGGATTGGGCGAACGACGCTCCCGCCTCGGCAAATTCGGCGTCGCCGCTGTCGTCCCACGTGTTCTCAACAGGAACGAGACGCTCAACAACCTTTGCGCCGCCACGGATATTGGTACGACCGATGAGAAACCCGCAAACCTCGTCCGGGTAACCTTCCGACCCGTGGGTTTCGATGGCGCGGCGCAAGTCGTTCGGAAGGATTAGCGTCAGGGACACGGCTAATCCTCGTCCCAGAAACGGTCGGATAGGTACTTATCGGCCCCGTCGCACAAGATCGTTACCACCACGCCGTGCGTTAAATCCTGCGCGATTTGGAGCGCGGTCGCGACCGACGCTCCCGCCGACACGCCGACAAACAAGCCGTCCTCGCGCGCAAGCCGCTTGACCATGCGATACGCGTCCTCGGTCGCGGTCCAGAGTTCGCGGTCCGGCAGGGCGGCGTCCCAGATACCCGGCGTGATCGCGGTTTCCAGATGCTTCATCCCTTCAAGCCCGTGAAGCGGCGTGTCCGGTTGGAACGAAACGCACTCGATTTCGGGGTTCAGTTCTTTGAGCCGACGCGTGGTTCCGACAAATGTCCCCGTCGTTCCCAAACCCGCGACAAAATGGGTGACGCTTCCGCTTGTCTGCTCCCAGATTTCCGGCGCGGTCGTATCGTAGTGGGCGCGCCAATTCGCCTCGTTGTTGTACT
>CAXUMS010000002.1:88099-102501 GCA_964252165.1 uncultured Armatimonadaceae bacterium | reverse complement strand
AGCCTTTGGCGACAGGCATTGTTCTTGTCCCCCATTATTGGGGGTTAGGGGGCCTCTTTATCCCCTCTTATAACCAGCAACCCGTAAATAAAGGACGCGCATCGCACTCTGGGTTTTCCGCGTCGCCGTCGGTTTCTCCTTGTTCAGGACGCGGCTCGGGCGTTGACGCCGCCCGGCGCGCGTTGATACAATCAGGGGCGGACGCGGCGCAACGGAAGCAGTTACGAGATAAGCGAACCAAACGTACAGGCGGCGCGGCGGCACGGAAAGTTTTTGGCGTTTTATGGCAACGGACACGATGGAAGCGGCGACGGGAACCGGGGACGCGGCGGGCGCGACCTTTTTACTGGAGATCGGGGCGGAAGAGTTGCCGTCCGGGGCGGTCGCGCCCGCGATTGAGCAGTTGCGCGCCGCTCTGCTCGCCCGGCTTCAGGCCGAGCGGCTGGGCGCGCGAAGCGAGAACGTGCGAACGTACGCGACCCCGCGCCGGTTGACGTTTCTCGTTTCCGGCTTGCCCGCGCGTCAGCCCGACGCCCAAAGCGAGGTGCGCGGGCCGTCCGCGAAGGCCGCGTTTAGCCCGGATGGCGCGCCGACAAAGGCCGCGCAGGGCTTCGCGCTGAAAAACGGCGTCGCGCCGGACGCCCTGCGGGTCGTGGGCGAGTACGTGGTCGCGGATCGTTTGGAGACGGGCAAACCGACCGGCGACGTGCTGGCGGCTTTGGTCCCCGATCTTTTGAAAACGGTCACGTTCCCCAAGTTCATGCGTTGGGGGAGCGGCGTGTACCGCTGGGGCCGTCCCCTGCGCCGCTTTGTCGCCCTGCTGGGTAGCGACGTGGTCGCCTTCGAGGTCGAGGGGATCACGTCCGGCAATAAGACTACGGGGCATCGGTTCCTCGCGCCGGACCGGATCACGCTGTCGTCGCCGGACGAGTACGCGTCCGCCCTGCGCCGGGCGTTTGTCGAGCCGGACCCGGAGATTCGGCGGCGCGCGATCACGGAGCAGGCCGAGCGGCTTGCGACCGAGGCGGGCGGAACCGCAGTTCTGACGCCCGCGCTACTCGAAGAAAACGTGTATCTGACCGAATGGGTGACAGCGGTTCTGGGAAGTTTCGACCCGGCGTATTTGGAGTTGCCGCGCCCCGTTTTGGTGACCGCGATGCAAAAGCATCAGCGCTTCTTCCCGGTCGAAGGGCCGGACGGGAATCTGTTGCCGCGCTTTATCGCGGTGCGGAGCGGCGATGACGCGCATCTCGGCACGGTGCGCGACGGCTACGAGAAGGTGCTGGCGTCCCGGTTCAGCGATGCCAAATTCTTCTTCGACCACGACCGTGAAAGCCGTTTGGCGGATAAAACCGACCGCATGGCCCGTATCGTTTTTCAGGAAAAACTTGGCACGATGGCGGAGAAAACCGCGCGCCTGCTTCATATTCTCGAAGCGTCGCACCTGCTCGTCTGGACGCACGACGCGGATAACGCCCGGCGCGCGGCGAGCCTTGCCAAAGTGGACTTGGGAACCGAGATTGTCGCCGAACTGCCCGCGCTTCAAGGCGTGATGGGGCGCGAGTTCGCGCGTTTGGAGAACGAACCCGAGGCGGTCGCGGTCGCGCTGTACGAGCAATATCTGCCCCGGTTCGCGGGCGACGCCCTGCCCCAAAGTCGCATCGGGGTCGCGCTCGCCCTTGCGGACCGCGCGGACACCCTTGTCGGGTATATGCGTTATATCGGGGCGGAACCGAAAGGATCGAGCGATCCCTTTGGCCTGAAGCGTGCGGCGGGCGCGATTGTGGATCTGCTCGCCGGGGATCGCCGCTTGCCGTTGTTGTCCGTTCTGCTCCAATCCGCGCAAACCGCCTACGACGCGCAGGGCTTGACGCCCGCCGCGAAGCAGGGCGATTCGCTTGCGCTAATCGAAGCGCGTCTGCGCGGCGTTTTGGAGGAGAGGGGTATCCGCTACGATGTCGCCGATGCGGTTCTTGCGGCCCCATGGGATAACATCGCCTCGGTGATTGCCCGCGCGAGCGCGCTATCCGCTTTGCGATTTGATCAAGGCGAGATAAGCGTCGCCCAAACCGCGATGCGCGTTCGGAACATTTTGCGAAGCGTGAAAGAGCCGATCGGGGCCGAACTGCCGACCGCCGCCATGCTAACCACGCCGCAGGAGCGCGCCCTGCTGACGTTCCTGAATACTGTCGGCCCGCCCGCCGCCGCCGATCTGGACGCGGGCGATTACACCGATGCGATGGACACGCTCGCCGCCCTGACCCCGCCCATCGGGAAGTTCTTCGATGGCGTTCTGGTGATGGACGAGAACCCGGACGTGCGCGCCCATCGCCTCGCCCTGCTCGCGTACGCGGACCGCCTGTACCTGCGCCTCGCGGACTTCTCCAAGTTGGTCACGGAAGGGTAGGAAATACGGGCTATTAGCCTTAGACCGTCTCCCTGTCTCCGCGCCGATTATGACCACCACGCCTCCGCTATCGCCGTCGCCGCAAACGCCCTCGCGCCTTCCGCCCGGCTATTCGCTTCCGGCGACGATTATCTACTTTGTTCTCGGCGGCTTGCTCACGGCGGCGTTTTCCCGGTCGCTTTCACCGCTGACATGGCCGCGACGCGACGCAAATGAGGTTCTGGCGGTCGGAATGGTCGTGCCGAGCCTGACATGGGTTATTCAACTCGCGGCGTCGGCGGCGCGGTTGCCCAACCCGTCTTGGCGGGCGTACTGGGGGGATCTGGCGCGGGCGTGCTTGTTCGGCTCGGCGATTTTATTCGCGGCGGGCGGGTACAACGCTATCACGCCCCATGCGCCGCGCGCGGTGTCCGCGATCAGCGTGGCCGCAAGCGTCCTTTTTATGGCGTTTGATTTGTTCCGGCGTTCGGGACGGCACGGCGTCGCGCGGTCGTGGCCGATCAGTTGGTGCGTAACAATCGCCTGTAGTATCGCGCTGTTCCTGTGGGTGAGCCGCGCCTGGTGGGGGACGCCGCCATAAGGCGCGCGCCTGTGTCGTTTGTTTTTTGCCTATGCCCGCTTTATTTTTAACGTTTGAAGGCCCGGAAGGGGCCGGGAAAACCACGCAGATCGCGCGGCTTCAAGCCGCGCTCGAAGCGCAGGGGATTTCGGTCACGCGCACGCGCGAGCCGGGCGGCGACCGGGTGGGCGAGCGGGTCCGCGATGTGCTATTAAACGCCCCGGACGGCGCGGTCGGGGCCGAGGCGGAACTGCTGTTGTTCGCGGCGGCGCGGGCGCAGAACGTGCGGGCGGTGGTTCGTCCTGCTCTTGCCCTCGGTCATGTCGTGCTGTGCGACCGGTTCACCGACTCCACGCTCGCGTATCAGGGCGCGGGCCGGGGCTTACCTTTGGATACGCTCCGCGCCGTGAACGATTTCGCGACCGGCGGGTTGGTCCCCGACAAAACGTTCCTGCTCGATCTTCCCGTTCGCGATGGTTTGGCCCGGCGCGCGTCCGAAACCGGAACCGAAAACCGCATGGATCGCGAAAGCGTCGCGTTCCATGAGCGCGTGCGCGACGGCTTTTTGCGCGTCGCCGCAGACGAACCAGACCGCGTCGTTATCGTGGATGCGTCTCGCGCCCCCGAGGTTATCGCCGCCGACCTACTCCGCGCGGTTCTTGTTCTCCTGTGACTTCCGCCGCCGCCGCTAACACGCCCGAAACCGTCGCGCCGCCCCCGCCGCGCCGCCTGCCCGCCGCGCCCACAATCGCCGCTCTGGTTGTTTTGCTCGTTGTAACCGTTGCGGTCGCCGCCTCGGTCGGCGATGTGCATTTGGGTGTCGGCGATGTCGTGCGGGCGGTTTTGCACCACGCTCTGCCCCACGCGGTTCCGCCCGCAAGCGACCTTGCGACCGTAATCGTGTGGGATTTGCGTTTGCCGCGCGTGGTTCTCGCCGCGCTGGTCGGCGCGTCGCTGTCGGTGGCAGGCGTCGCCTTGCAGGGCATGATCGGCAACCCGCTCGCGGACCCGTACACGGTGGGCGTGTCGTCGGGCGCGGCGGTTGGTGCGGGAGCCGCGCTTCTGCTCGGCTGGGGGACCGCCTGGGGCGGCCTTGCCCTTACCGGCTCCGCGTTCGCCTGCGCGCTACTCACGATGCTTCTCGTATTCACGCTCGCCCGAACCGGCGGACGATTGAGCGTTACCGGTTTCCTGCTGGCAGGCGTGGTCGCAGGCTCGTTTTTGTGGTCCGTGATGACGCTTCTTTTAGCGCTCGCCGGGCAGGAACAGCGCGTGATTTTATCGTGGCTGATGGGGCGTTTCTGGGACGCCGACTGGCCCAAAGTCGCCCTGCTTGCGCCGATCACGATTGGCGGAACCATCGCGTTCGCGCTGTGCGGGCGCGGTTTGGACGCGTTCGCGTTCGGCGAGGACACGGCCCGCTCGGTCGGCGTGTCGGTCGAGCGGTTCAAAACCGGTATTTTCGGCCTCGCCGCCCTGGTTACCGCCGTATCGGTTTCGGTTTCCGGCATTATCGGCTTTGTCGGCCTGGTTGTCCCACACACCGCCCGCGCCCTGGTCGGTCCGCCGCACCGCGCGCTGGTCCCGGTCGCCGCCCTGCTCGGCGCGATTTTAACCGTTCTTGCTGACTTGCTTGCGCGGACCGTGCGGCCCGGCGAGGAGTTGCCGGTCGGCGTGGTCACCGCGCTTTTGGGCGCGCCTGTTTTCTGCCTTCTCCTGCGCCGCATGATGCGCGACTAAAGACGCGCCCCGCTTCCCGCTCCGCTTGAACGCCCCGACAATATCCCCAAAAACAGGGCTATAGTCCTACGCCAAAGGCGATAATTGCGCGGCGACATGGCATAAAATAGAACGTAATGAAGATTTTTATTTGCCTGCCTTCGCGCCGGAAGGCGCTGTCGTCTGCGCGCCGGTTTGTGCGGCTGTCCGTGGTTTGGGCTGTGGCGGGCGCGGCGTTCTGCGGGCCGGTCGCGGCGCAGAACGCCGCGCCGCCGCCGGATCAGGCGCCGGTGCGGACCGAGGCGGAAACCGCGCCCCGCCCCGGCGCGCCGCTACCCGCGCCGAGTGCGGGCGAGACGCCGGAAATGGATTTCGAGCAGGCCCTCGCGCTTGCCGAATGGGATGCGAGCGCGCAGGGGGCGATCCTCGTGGTGGGCGCAAAGGGGATTCCGCCGGGTGGCGGGCCGTACAGCGCCACAGGACTCGCGCACGCCATGAACGCCGATATAGATCCCAATGCCCCGTCCGACACGCCCGTTTTCGATCCCAAAAAACGCTACCCGATTGGGCGTATCGCCAAAGCGTACGGACAAAAGATCGAGCGCGCGGGCGCCGTGACCGTTCTTGCGACGCAAAACATCATGAACCCCGCCGCCGCCCAGGAAGGGTTTCTGGCGAGCATGACGCAGGGCGTGAACCGAGTCTCGCAGGGGGACCGCTGGCTCGCCCTGCTGGCCACGCTTTCGCCGGAACAATGGCGCAAACTCGGAAGCGCGAGCGGCTTGGGATTAGCGGATGTGACGCCAGGCCAAAAACCGTTATTCCAGGCCGCCCTGCCGCAGAAAACCGCGCGCCTGCAACGAACCACGATTTCCCCCGGTCCCAGTCAAGAAGAAAGCATTGGCGAACCGGTTGCGGTTTCCGCCGCCGAGATGGCGCAAACGCGCCTGCGCCTGACGCGGCGGGTGACGTACGCGTTCGCCCCGCGCCCAAACGGATCGTCCGTCAATAATCTGACCGGCGGCGGTTTTATGCCGCTGGAGCGCGCGCCCGCCCCGGTTTCTTACACGCTTACGCCGGACAGTAGCGACGATGAGGACGACGTATCCGACCCCGCCGCCCTCATGGCGCGCATGGTGACCCAAACCCGCCTAAGACGAAGCGACTCCGACTTGTCCGATGCGTTTTGGGACAAATCCGTTTATCTGGACGGGGCCAAAACGGTCGGAGAATTGATTGCGCGTATCGCGGAGGCGACTGGCGCGAAGTTGTACCCGGATGTCGCGCTGGAAAACAAACCGCTGTGGACGCGGACACCGGGTTTGCCGGTTCGGGCGGGCGATGCGCTCACCGCCCTGTGCTGGGGAACCAGCGGCATGGTGCGCCGTGTCGCGGACGAAGCCAAAGCCGGGGACGCAACCCCGCCCGCCGCTGTTCTTCTGCTCACGGCGGGCGACGACGACGGCGCGGGCGTCGCCGCCGCGCGCTCGTCGCACACGACTCTTGTCGCGATGACCACGATGGGGCAGGCGCAGTTCACCCAGCAACGAAACCGCCAAAGCCTGGTCGCGCAAACGCGCGGGGTCGGCCCGCTCGCTCTGCTCGGTCAACATCCCGGCGATCCGTTTGCCGCCCCGGAGGAGTTGACACGCAAGATCGAAGCGCGGCTTCGACAGGGCAAAGAAGCCCTGCTGAGTGACCAGAACGCGCGCTCATTTGGCTCGGACAGCGCCGCAAACGGCGTCCCGCCCCTGGGTGCGGAAGCGGCGGAGGGTTTGAAGATACCGGTCACCGCTTTACCGGCGGCCCTGCAAGCCGCTTTGAAGACGCAGGTCGCCCGGCAAAACGCGCGCAATGCCGAGGCTATCGAGGCGCAACGCGAAGCGTTCCGGGAAGCGCAAAAAAGTAGCGACGTTCCGGTCGAGGCGACCGAGGAAAATATGGTCGGGCAGTTGTACACGCTTGACCCTCAGCGTGCGCTTCTCAATTTGGAGCTGGTCGCCGAGTATCTTTTTCCCGGCGACCGAGCGGTTGAGGAAGGCGAGCATTTGTCGCCGTGGGAGTTGCTTGCCGCCGAGCCGAAGCCATTGCCCCCGCCCGCTCCGCTCGCGTTCCCGCCGCTACTTGAAACGCGGGCCGCGCAGATCGCGACGCAAAACGAGGACGACGCCGTGCGACTTGTTGGCGCGCTTGCGGAGCGCGGCTTTACCGAGGTTTGGGCGGATACTGGCCCCGTTGTCGTAACCAGCGAGCGCGCCGCGCAAACCGATGCGGTTCTCAGGGCGGCGATTGCGGCGGGAAAAGCGCGCGGCGTTCGCGTCCGGGCGGTGGTTCATTTATTTCAGGCGGCAAGCGACGCCCTCGCCGACGCGCCGCTTGATTTGCGCGACCCGAATATCCTGGGCGAGATGCAAAGCGCGTCCGCGCGCCGCCTGTACAGCGACGCCCGCGCCTCGCTTGGTTTGGGCA
Source organism: uncultured Armatimonadaceae bacterium (assembly GCA_964252165.1). Classification (GTDB taxonomy): domain Bacteria; phylum Armatimonadota; class Armatimonadia; order Armatimonadales; family Armatimonadaceae; genus CAXUMS01. The sequence goes on along the minus strand of CAXUMS010000002.1, from coordinate 95,347 downwards.
AGGAGAACGCCGGGGAGTCATCGTCCTATTTTGATATTATCCGCGCGGTCGTGGGCGGCGATGAAAACGCGGACTGGTTACGCTCGGACGATGCGCGGGTAGTTCCGCTGATCGCGCGCCGCTTGCAGGCGATAGTTCAAACGCCCGGTCTTGCGGGCGTGGTTGCGGTGGATACTTGCCCGCCCGGTTTTCAACCGGCGAAGGCCAGCCCCAGCGCAAGCGATAGTCTCACCTTTGGCGAGGAGTTCCAATTCGGATTCACCCCGCGCGCTCGTTTTGCGTTTACGCAAAGCCATCATAAAGACCCGCTCGATCTGCGCCTGAGCGACCTGTTTAATATGGCGATGAATAGCGGCGGCGGTGAGCCGGACGCGCGCGATCCCCAAACGCTGGCGGTGTGGCGCTCCGGGCTATACGACCAGAACGCCGCGCGCGTCGGCGAGGCTTTGGCTCTGGTTCGCGCGAACGGGGCGGAATCGGTTCCCTTGTATATCGAGGATCGCGGCGGGTCAGGAATGAGCATGGTTCAAGGGCGGTTTGTGGTCCCCTTTCCCGTTGCGGCTACCCCGCAGGAGGCCAAAAACGCTCTGCCTTATCTGGCAAGAAGTGTGGAGGACGCGTTTGGCGGCGGCGGTGTCGGAACCATTACCGGATCGGTGAAAGCGAAGTGGCCGATCAAACCCGGCGCGCCCCGACCCCTCTTGACGCTGGATTTTCGCCGAACCGATCTTTTCCGGTCGGTCGGGGCGGGAATGAACGAGCCGCTCGCTTCCGCCGAACCGACGCCGGTTCGCTTCGCCCGGTTCGCGCAGGCGCAGTTCGCGACCCTACGCCGCACGAGCAAGGTGTGGGGCGGCGTCGCCTTCGACTTTACCGGTTTGTCCACCGACGAAATTATCCTGATACTGCAAACCTTCGCGCCCGCCGCGCCGCCGCCCGCAGTGGGTAAGCCCCCTGTCAAACCCGTCGCGCGATGATGTTGAAGATATGCCAGTGTTTGGGGTTTCCGGTCGCGGTGACGCCGTCGCGCTCTTCCTCCTCGAAGAGCGTGACCGCGTAACCGCTACCCGCTAAAAGGCGTTCCGCATCCGCCCGTGTGTGATGCGTCATTTTGGGATCGCCCGCCCAACCGTCGCGGTCGCCGAAGAGTTGCCCGCAAAAACATCCGCTCCCTTGATTAAGGGCGTTTGTCATCTCGCCCCACAAAGTGGGGAACGCATCGGGCGGGCAGAACGGGAGCGCATAGCCCGCATTCACAAGAGCCGCGCCGATCGGCGGAATGTCCCCGGAGAGCGTCAGTCCCTCAAAGCGGGCGACGCGCGTTTCGAGCCGGGCGCGCTCCGCCTCCGGCAGATCGGCGACACGCGCGAGCAGGCGGTCAATGCCCTCAGTCTGCCCGTCAAGGGCGAGAACGCGGAAGCCGCGCCGCAACAACTCCGCCGTATCGCGCCCTTCGCCGCACCCAAGATCAATCGCGAACGGCTCCGCGCTGTTCCCCCCCGGAGCCGGGTCCGGTACTGCTACGCGTTCAAGGGCGGCGAGCAGGGTCGGGCGCGTCCCGAGACCGCGCATCGCGTCGTAATACTCGCGCCACTGATCGGCGGTGAATCGGTTGTCGAGACGGTTTTTTTCATTCATGGTGTTTTGGTCGGCGAAACGAGCGAGCGAACGTTGGCGAAGAAGCGCGCGGCGTCATCCAGTTGCATACCGATGCGAAGAGCCAGGAGCGGCGGCGCGTCCGAGGGCCACAATGGCGCAACCTTGACCAAATCTTTTTCCGTTGTCACCACGGCGGAAACGTGCGGCGATCTTTGCGCGGTGTCGGCGACGCTCGCAATCGTTGCGGCGTCGTAGACGTAATGATCCCAGAAAGCGTCGAAGTGGGCGAGGCGCGCCCCGAGACGCGTCACGGTTTCAGCGAACGCCGCGCCGTCCGCGATACCGGCGAAGCCGGTTACGGTTTGGCCACACAAGGCGTTTGGCGGCAATGGCGCATTGTCGCTATTTGCGCGAACCCAGCCCACGGGAGCGTGAATGGCGGTAAAGGCCGAGGCGCGCGGCGCGTAGCGGGCGACAAGGCTTTTTGCGTTATCTAAAGCCGCCGCATCCGCGCGGTCGGCGCGGGTTAAAACGACGATACCCGCCCGCGCCAGGCGGGACGGCGCTTCCCGAAGCAAGCCGCGCGGCAGAACATAGCCGTTGTCGAACGGGCGGCGCGCATCCAAAAGAACAATATCCAGATCGCGGTGCAGTTGCCAGTACTGCAGGGCGTCGTCGCACACGATAACGTCCGGCGCAAACCGCTCCACGGCAAGCCGCCCCGATACCCGGCGGTCCCGCGCGACGATAACCGGGATGCCCCGTAGCAGGCGCGCGAGTAAAACCGGCTCGTCGCCCGCCTCCCTCGGCGTCAGGAAGATCGTTTCGCCATCGGAGACGACGCGCGCTTCCCGGCCCCGCTCACCGGTTCCTCCATGCCCACGTGACAGGAGCGCGACGCGCAAACCGTCCGCTTGCAGCGTTTGCGCGACCAAAACCGCCATCGGGGTTTTGCCGGTTCCGCCTGACGACAGATTGCCAATGGCGACAACGGGAACCGGCAGGCGGTAGGGTTTTCGCGCCCCGACACGGAACGGCAAAAGGTACGCTTCCAAACCCGCCTGATGCAGAAGGGCGAGCGGCGTTAAAAGCCCGCGAAGCAAGGTCGCCGTTGCGCTCCGGTCTTTTCCCTGGAGAACGTTCTCCACAAACTGGTCTCGTCGCGTCGCGCCGGTAGTTGCGTCGCTCATATTCGCGCCCGCCGCGCCGCGAGCAAATCCGCGACCGCCTCGACACAGCGCGCCGTCACGCCCCGGTTGCGCTCGATCAAGCCGCGCGCCCGCTCGGCGACACTGTCGCGCTCGTTTGGCGACAATTGGAGTAGTCGCGTCACCTCACGGGCGAGTTCTTGGGCATTTGTGACTGAAAAGCCCACGTTCTCGGCGATAGATAAGGCCGCTATATCGCGCTGATTATTCATGTACGGCCCGAAAACAGCCGGAACCCTTTGCGCGAGCGGCTGAAACACGCTTTGCCCGCCCCACGGCGCAAGCGATCCGCCCACAAACGCCGCGTCCGCGACCGCGTAAACCCGCGCGAGTTCGCCGAACGTGTCCAAAAGCAAAACGCCATTCGCCATTACCTTGCCGTTTTGGGAACGACGCCGGGCTGTGAAACCGGCGCGCTCGAAAATTGCGGCGACCTCGTCCGCGCGGTCCAAATGACGGGGCGCGACCACAAGGCGCGCATTTGGTAGGACGTTTCGCACCTCCTTAAAGGCGTCGGCGATAATTTCTTCTTCGCCGGGGCGGGTCGAGCCGCACACCCAAACCGGGGCGTCGCCCCCAATTCCTAAATCCGCGCGAAGGGCGAACCGTTCGTCCGGCGTGAGGGATTGCACGGACTCGTCGAACTTGGTGTTGCCAAACGAGTGAACGCGGGCGGCGTTGGCGCCGACGATTACGGCCCGGCGCGCGTCCTCGTCCGATTGCATCGCGAAAAGGTCAACCGCAACAAGGCCGGGCCGGGTGAAGAAGGCTCCCTTGCGTCCCCGACGCAGACCTTTATCCGAAATACGCCCGTTCAGAACCGCCACCACCGCGCCGCGCCGCTTGGCCTCGCAAAGAAAGTTGGGCCAAATCTCCCATTCCATCAGCAAAAGAGCGTCGGGGCGCGCGGCGGCGAGCGCGGCGCGCACGACCAGGGGAAAATCAAGCGGGAAATATACCACGGCGTCGGCGGGCGGCATCCGCTCGCGCGCTACCTGTCGCCCGCCGATGGTTGTGGTGGAAAGTAGAAGGTACGCGTCGGGGAAGCGGCGGCGCAACTCGCGCAAGACGGGCGCGGCGGCGGCGACCTCGCCGACCGAAACGGCGTGAACCCAAAAGCGCGGGCGGCGATTGTCGCGCGCGACCTCGCGGGGTAGCCGCCCCCAGCGCTCGCTCCAGTGCGCTCGGTCCTCTTTGCCCCGCCCCAAACGCCACAGCAAAAACAGCGTCAGGAGCGGGGACAAGAGCGCGAGCAGTAGATTATAAACCACGAGCGCGATCATTCGGGAAGAAAACTATCTGGCAGCGGCGGGGCGTCCATCGCGACCACGGCATCCCGGAACGTAGCGAGCGCGAGCGGCTCCGAGCCGTGCGTGTCAAGCGTCAGATCATCGGTCTTTCCCGCCTGTAAATGGTAAAAGCCGGTCGCGGCGATCATCGCGCCGTTATCCGTGCAAAGAACCGGCGGCGGATAAAAAAGCCGCAAGCCCGCCTTGTCGCACGCGGCCTGCATCTTGACGCGCAGGCGATTGTTCGCCGCCACGCCGCCTGCGAGAAACACGCGAGGAACATCCGCCGCTTTCGCCGCCGCAACGGTTTTCCCGACCAGAACGTCCACGACCGCCTCTTGAAACGAGGCGGCAAGGTCCGCGACGCTCGCCGGGTTTTCGATTTGCGTCGCGCGCCGAACCGACGTTTTCAAGCCCGAAAACGAAAACTCGTGCGTGCCGGGAAGCCACGCGCGCGGGAACGCGACCGCTTTGGGGTCGCCACTTTTCGCCGCCTCCTCGATTGCCGGACCGCCCGGATAGGACAATCCCATCAGACGCGCGGACTTATCGAACGCCTCGCCTGCGGCATCGTCGCGCGTTCGGCCCAAAAGGGCGTAGTCGCCGTGCCCGCGCAAATGAAACAAGTCCGTATGCCCGCCCGACACCACGAGGGCGACAGCCGGAAAGGTCGCCTCATCGCCGGACAGGAAGTTCGCGTACAAATGCGCCTCGATATGATGCACGCCCACAATCGGCACACGCAACACCATCGCCAGCGCTTTGGCCGCCGACACGCCGACCAGAAGCGCGCCCACCAAACCGGGCCGGTTCGTCACCGCGACCGCATCAATCTCTTGAAGCGTCACGCCCGCATCGTCCAGCGCTTTTTGTAGCACAATGTTGATCTGCTCGACATGCCGCCGACTTGCGACTTCGGGGACCACGCCGCCATAGCGCGCGTGTTCCAGCATCTGCGACGCGACCACGTTCGACAACACCCGCCGCCCGTCCGCGACCACGGCGACCGACGTTTCATCGCACGACGTTTCAATCCCTAACACGTTCATCGTAACCGTATGGTATCAGGAACCCCACCACGAACGGGTTAATAAACCCTGTACTCGAAACGATGTGAAGGTATAACAAAGGCGCGTTCAAACGCCAAAATCAAATCGTTCTTTGTTCGGAACGTTAATTCACAGAACAAAAATCATGATTATCCCCAAGCGACTGGCGGGAACCCCAACCCAAAAGTTACTCCAAGAACTTCAGGCGGATGCGACCTCAGTCGGGTTGGTCCTCCAGCGCCGCTGGCGCCCCACGCTTTATGGCGGTCAAACTTTGTACGTTCTTCAGTCTCGGTTTCCGATTCTTGACCGATGTGTACTTGGCGGCGTCACGTGCGAGGCCAGCCGTGACGGGTTCCGCCTCACATGGAAGATAGACGGCGCAGAAGGGAAGACCCGACGTAGCGAATCGTATGGCATCCTTGTGGAGTTGTTTGCCGAGATTGCAATGTTCGACATGGAGTTGCGCCGCATACGTGCGGACTACGAACGGTACAAACAAACAGTATTAGGTGAAGAAGCCGCGAACAAGCCTAAAGAACAACGTGAACCCGTAAAAAATGAACCCGTGAAAAAGGGGCGGGCGAGAAACAACAAAGGTCAGTGGAATCGTTGGAGAAAATGGGAGGATGGTAGAACAACCCATAGAAGCATTCAACAGCACTCGCTTTTGCGGGGATTGGTCACCTCGCACCACTATGAACGCGCTGATAGTCCGTCTGGTAGGCTTGCGCGACTGCCGAAAGCGTTGCGGCGGTTAGAAAAGCAGGAAATAGCGCGACGACAGGCCATTTCTTAACGTTTACGACTTTCCCGTCAATCCCGAAAGACCTACGCGCCGTAGGACCCGCCTCCGCCGCAATTCGGGGCGAACGGCCCGCGCGCCCGCCTCGCCCGCGCGTCTACAATAAGCGCGTAAGAACGGCGAACGAACCTGTGATGGAGGGCGGCGACAATGGACGCGATAATGAACCAGATGGCGGGCGGGGCGATAGTGGGGCAGGCGGCGCGCCTCGCGATGACGCTTGCCGGAGGGTCGGCGGTTTTACTGATGGGGGCGTGGGCGGCGGCGTCGGTTGCGGCTTGCTCGGCAGGGAAACGGAACCGGCGACGCGAACTGTAGCCTCATAATGCAGACGCGCCGGACAGGCAGGCGCAACGAAAACGGGCGAGCGAGCAAATCATGATGGCGACGACGATGACGACACCAATACAATCAGCGCAATCAATGCAAGGGGCGGCGGGGCTTGATAGAACGGTGGGGCCGCCCGGCCCGAAGCCGGGCGTTGTCAACGCCTTGTTCCACGAGTCGCTCCAAAAGTTCGCGGATAATGTGGCGTTGCGCTATAAGGAAAACAAAGCGTACCGCGACATTACGTACCGGGAACTCGGCGAGCGCGTCGAAAAGATGGCGTCCGGCCTTCATGCTCTCGGCGTTGCGAAGGGGGACCGTGTCGCTCTTCTATCCGAAAACCGTCCGGAATGGGCGGTCGCTGATTTGGCCGCGCTCGCGCTCGGGGCCGCTGTCGCGCCGCTGTATCCGACCTTGCCGACGCCGCAGGTCGCGTATATTATCCGCAACTCGGGCGCGAAAATCGCGATTGTCGAAAACGCAAAACAACTCAAAAAGGTCATGGACGCCCGCGCCGATCTGCCCGACCTTCAGCATATTATTGTGATGGAAACCGCCGACGCCGTGGGTGACGGCGTCCAATCGTTCGCGGCGGTGTTGGAGCGCGGCGCAAAGGAGCCGCTTGGGGCGGAGGCGTACAAAGCCAAGTGGCAAAGCGTCGGGCCGGACGATCTGGCGTCGCTCGTTTACACGTCCGGCACGACCGGCGACCCCAAAGGAACCATGCTCACGCACGGCAACTTCACATTTAACGTGGATTCCGCGCTTCTGCACTATGGCGCGAATGGCGGGCGGGTTTCGCCAAGCGATGTGTTCCTGTCGTTTTTGCCGTTGTCGCACACGTACGAGCGGACAACTGGCTTCTACCTTCCGCTTCGCTCCGGCGCGAGTATCGCCTATTCGGAAGGCGTCCGCACGCTCGCCGATGACATGGCGAAAGCCCGGCCCACCATCATGGTGTGCGTCCCGCG
>CAXUMS010000002.1:23693-88089 GCA_964252165.1 uncultured Armatimonadaceae bacterium | reverse complement strand
GCGTGTACGATTCGTTCCATCAGCGGGTTTTGGATACCGTCGCCAAAGCCCCGGAGAAGCGGCAAAAACTCTTCGCGCGCGCGCTTGCGGTCGCCAAAGCGTACAACGACAAAACGCGCCGGGGCGGAAGCGCCGGGCCGTTTCTCGCCCTGCAACATTTCGCGTTCGAGAAATTGGTGTTCGCCAAACTGCGCGAACGGTTCGGCGGCAAGTTGCGCTTTTTGGTTTCCGGTAGCGCCGCCTTGAACCCGGAAACGTATGACTTTTTCGCCGCAATCGGCATTCCCATTTCGGAAGGCTACGGCATGACCGAGTCCGCCCCGGCGATTACGGCAAATCCGGTGGTTCGCTCCAAAGTCGGCACGGTGGGAATCGCGTTTCCCGGCGTCGAGGTCAAAATCGCCGAGACAGGCGAGATTTGCGCGCGTGGCGCGAACGTGATGCGCGGCTACTGGAAAAACGACGAAGCGACGCGCGAGATGATTGACGCGGATGGCTGGCTTCACACCGGCGATGTCGGCACGATTGACAGCGACGGCTTCCTCAAAATCACCGACCGCATCAAGGATATTATCGTTCTCGCGACCGGCAAGAAAGTGGCCCCGCAACCTATCGAAAGCGCGCTCAAACAATCGCAATTCATCAACGAGATTGTGCTGATCGGCGACAAGCAAAGCGTGGTCACGGCTCTGGTATTGCCGAACAAGGAAAAACTGCGGACATGGGCCAAAGACGAGGGCGGGGTCGCGGAAAATGTCGCCGCCGATGACGATCTGCTGATGCAGTCGCCGGAAGCGCGCAAGAAAATCAAAAGCGAGATTGACGCCCAGTCCAAGCATTTGGCCGACTTCGAGAAGGTCAAGCGGTTCACGCTTCTTGCCGCAACTTTCGGCGTAGACAGCGGCGAGATGACCCCGACGCTTAAAATCAAGCGCAAAGTCGTATTGCAAAAATACGCCCGCGAGGTCGCCGCGATGAGCGGTCTTGGCGCGGGCGGCGACGCGGCGGCGGAGTAGCGAAAACCTTTATGTCCATGTCCGCCGCCGCGCCGCAAAACGACGCTTCCCCCGTGTTCCGCGATACGCTTCCGTGGTATCTGGGGATGTCGTCGTACTGGTTTGCGACCTCGCTCAAATGGTTTATTCTATTTCTCATCCTGCCGCTTCAGGTAAGCGGCGTGGTTCCGGCGGGGGCGAAAAATACGACGTGGGGATTGGTGGTCGCTTTCGGCGCGGTTGAGGCGATGATCGGCCCCGCGTTGTTCGGCTATTGGAGCGACCGAACCGCATCCCGTTGGGGAAAACGCCGCCCGTTCCTCGCGATAGGAGCGGCGCTTACCGCGCTCGCCGCGCTGTATCTGGGCAGGGCGTCGTCGCTCCCGATGATGGTGATCGGCTACCTGTTTCTGCAAATCTCCGATGATGTCGCGACCGGGCCGTACGCCGCTGTGGTGCCGGATTTGGTGCCGGAAGAGCGGCGCGGGCGGGCGAGCGGCATCTTGAGCCTGCTCGGGCTGGTCGCGCAGATCGCCGCCGCCGTGATCGGTATCGCGCTCGGCGACATTTTCAAGATATATGTCGCCATCGCCATCATCAACCTCGTTTGCGCCGTGATTGTTCTTGTCACCGTGCGCGAACGCCCCTCAATGCGCTCGGTTTTGACGGACGAGGCGAAGGCTCTTGCGGGTCGCGCATCGGACGCCGTCCCAACACAAACAAACGATCTTCTTGCAAAATTTGCGGTTGGCGCGAAGAACTGGCTCGCCCCGTTCCAGAACGCGGACTTCCGCTGGGTTTGGCTGACGCGTTTTCTGGTGGCGTTCGGCTTTTACCTTATCCTGATCTACGCCGTCAACTACCTCACCGACAGCGTCAAGGTCTTCAAACTCCCCTTCGCTACGCTAACAAAGCCAAAAGACGCTTCCATCGTTCTTGCGCTCGCCATTTCGCTGTCCGGCGCGGTCGCGTCGGTTATCGCGGGCAAACTCGCGGATACTTGGGGCCGCAAGCGTGTCATCATTTTATCGGGCTGGCTCATGTTCGGCGCGCTGGTTCCGTTCGCGTTTGTCCGTGATTACGGCGTGATTTTGCTTCTCGCGCTCGTATTCGGCTTCGGCTACGGCGCGTACCTTTCCGCCTCGTGGGCGTTGGCGTCGGATATTCTGCCGAATAAAGAAGATTCCGCCAAAGACATGGGTATTTGGCAGATGAGCGTGGCGACCCCGCAAATCCTCACGGGCGCGGCGGGCGCGCTGGTAGACTGGGGCAATCGCGTTCAGCCGGGCAACGGCTTCGGCTACACGCTCGCCTTTTTACTGTCCGCGTTCGCGTTTCTTGCGGGTTCGCTTTTGGTGCGCCGAGTCAAAGGTTCGACCTGAAATCGCGCTTGTCACCGAAGTAGCAAAACGCAAGGCGCTATCACGAGCGGGCTTGAGCCACTCGTGATGCGGCAAATGTTCATAACTCCAACCGCGCTTTGTCGCGGTTCAGTTGCAAGACCCTCACGTACGGATCCGCCGCCACAACGCCCGGCTCGAACGGGCAGATGATCTGCACCCGCGTCGGCTTCGCCCCGCCGACGAGGCGCACCGTTTTATTGACGCCGCCGCCGCTCGCGTCGCCGGGACGCGCGATCACATCTAAAGAAACCGTTCCGGTTCCGACATTTGCGACATCGAACGAAACGCCCCAGTCGCCCGCTTTGGTTTTTTTGACCTTCGCTTTACGCGCGTTGGTGATGCGAAACTCAGGCGTGACCACCCGGTTGAACCATTGATCGGCGAAAGTGTCGAATTTCGCCGCATCGGGTGCGAACGGGCGCATGGTCGCAAGAAAATCCTGCAAAACAGGGCGATCTTCGCCGCTCTCGTACTTCGCGATATAGGCGCGAAGCCCTTGGAGCATCGCATCGCGCCCGCCCATCGCGTCGCGTTGCATCATGGTAAAGACCCAGCCGCCCTTGTCGTACGTCACGCTCGCATCGCCTTCTTTGCTTCCATCCATCTGCACGAGCGGTTTCTCGCTATCCTCGGAGCGGGCTTTGTTGTACGAGCGCTCGATGTTCCGAAGGAAGTAGTCGCGGCTCGATTTGCCCTTAACCTGCTCGATCAGAAGCGCGGTCGAATAATGCGCCAGGCCCTCGGATAAAACGTTGCCGCCCGGTCCCTTGCCCGGCGTGACCAGATTGCCCCACCATTGATGCGCTGACTCGTGGGCGACAACGGCAAACGCATCATTTGCGCCATTGTCGGTTCCGGTCAGAAAGCCCATGCCCTCGCCGAAACTGATGTTGGTCGCGAAACTTTGCGCGTAGCCCGCCATATCGGGGAACTCGGTGAGTTTGAGTTCCTTCCACGGGTACGGCGCGAACCACGCGCCGTAATATTTCCGGGCCGCATCGAGCGCGTCGCTCATCTCGCCGACATTGTACGCGTGGCCGGGGAAGTAGTAGATCGCGGTCCCGTTTTTGCCACGCTTGACCGACAGGTTACGCCCGCCGACCAGGTTGAAATCGCGCACCGGACCGACGGCGCGTTTGGATTCCCAGACCACGGTTCGCCGACCGTTTTTGACGATGTCGCTTGTCTTGTCGCCGACGCTGTTCACGGTGAAATCGGCGGGCGCGGTTATGGTCGCCCTGTAATCGAGCGGCGTTTCCGATCCGAACAAGACGCTGGTTCGTCCTTCAAAGTACGTCGCCTCGTAATCTTTGGCGTCGGATTCGTTGTCCTCGTCAATACCAACTCCCTCGACAAACCCGACCACCGGCACAAACGAAGGCGAGAACGATGTTAGCACGACCGCCGACGGTAGCACGAACTCCATATCGCCGCCCCCGCCGCGACGCGACACTCCGGTCGTCGGGGCGTCGTACGAGAAGCCCACGGTAGCGGACTGCCCTTTTTGAAGCGGCGCAGGCGGCGTGAACACGTACAAACCTGACCGATTTTCCGGCTTGTACGCTTTGCCATTCCACGTCCATTTGAGTTTCTTCCACGTGAAGCCGGGCGTGAGCGGAAAGCGCGCGAGCGGTTTGTCGTTCGCGTTCACCACGCGCATCGTTCCGCTCGCCGAGAACGCGCGGCGTTCGGGGCGCAGGTTGACCGTTATATCCACGGCCTCCACGCCGGGAAGAGGAGCGTCCACATACGTCGCGATGTTTCTGCGCCAGTAGTCTTTTGCGTCGTCGCGCGCGGGCGTTCCTTCCGGCCCGATAGCGACAAGGCGGCCCAGCCAGATAAATAACCCTATCGGAACTACCGCCCAGGGCGAGAAGCGCAGGGCCGAAATACCCAGCGCGCCGGGCGCGAGCCGACCCACGAACCGGGCCGCATCCGGGTCACGGCGCCGGTACGCGCGGGCGGCGACCGCGCCCCAGAAGACCGCGAACGCCAGCACAAGCGCGCGTGACAGGAGAAGGGCGGGGCGGTCCATTTCCAGAACCGACAAATCGCTCCAGCGCGCGGCCTCCATCAAAAACGGGTTGTCCGTCCACGACGTTTGACGGGTCGGCACGGTGAGAACAAGGAGGCTGACCAGACCGACGCCGTACGCGGTGTAGCGGTTATGCCCGAACACGACGTACACGGCGGCGAGGTACAGCGACCACATCAAAAGGCCGGGCCACATCAGTCCTCCCCACAAAAGAACAAACGGCGACAGCGTCACCGGAACGCCTTTGCCCCCAAACCCGACGATGCACAAGCACGTAAGAAGCGTAACCAGCGTTGTCGCGAACGTGATCGCGCCGAGCGCGACCAGTTTTCCGGCGAGAAGCGAGGTTGTACGGAGGGGCAGGCAATTTTGAAGGGCGGAAAACCGCGTCGCTTTTTCCCGCTCCAGACTTTCCACCGTGTAGGCGAGCAGGAGCAGGGCGAGAAACACGGTCAGCGTATCGTAGCGGTTCGCGGCGAGATAGCCCGTGGTCGCGAGGCGCGTCGTGCTGAACATTCCCTTGTCGCTTGAGTTCACGATCACGGTGAACAGTACGATAAGCGGCAGGAAGATGTACAAACCGGGTTGTCGCCGCAACTCGTTTAGTTCCGCTTTGGCGATGGTCCACGCGCCCGCGCCGAACGTGGGCCGCGATGACCGCATTTTCAAAATGGATAACGGGGCGGACGCGGGGCGCGGAACTGCAAACGCCGCGGGCGCCTGCACAACAGTCGCGCCCCAAACCGGCTCTTGAAGCGTTGTTGCGGGTACGCCGCGACGCACGCCCGCCCCGCGAACCCGCGAGGCGGAGCGCAAGGTGCGTGCGTGCCACAAGTGGGCGAGCGCAACCGCGCTCAAACCGGCGCCCGCGACAAACAGGCGGCTCAGGAGAAATGAGAAAGAGTAGGGGATGGGCGTTTTGTTATAAAAATCCGCGCCCCGATCCGTCGAAATGAACGTTTCGTTCAGCCAGCGAAAGCCGGTCGGCTCCAGAAATTGCAGAAAAGCCGTGGTCGCGCCTGCGCTGTTCTGGCTTTCATAGCGCATCAAGAAGAACGTGTCGAACAACAGAATGATGAACGGCAACACGAAGACAAGAATGGGTTGCCGGGTACGCGCGCCGACCGCGAACGCGGCTCCCGCGATAAACACGACGTACGGCAAGCCCAGCGCGAAAAATGGGCGCAGATACGCGGACGCGGCGAACGGCCCGCGCACATCTTTTGCGCCGTCGTTAGGGATGACATGGTTGAGCAGGGCGCAGAACACAAGGTACGCGAAGGCAGCAAGCGCGCACACGCCCGCCGCGCCGATGAACTTGCCCCAGATGTACTCGCCGGGCCGGAGCGGGGTTGCGGATAAAATCTCGCCCACGCGCGCCTCGTCGTCGCGCACGACGGATAGCCCTGCGACAATCGCGGCGAAAAACGTGTGCGGGAGCAGGCAAACCATCATCTGCATCGCGGCGATGGCGAACTCCGACGACACAAACGCCTTCTTGCCCCCGGTCGCCGAATCGCCGCTATGCAAAAGCCCGGTTTCACCTGTAGACGCCATAAACGCGAACAGCGCAAGCACGCCAAGCCACACCCAGAAAAGCGGGCGGCGCAAAAGAAACGCGGCTTCGAGGCGCGCGACGGCGGCCATGCGGGTGAAGGATGAAGGCGGAAGGATGAAGGATGAAAAAGGAAGTTTGGGGATTGCGGCGGTCATAGCGCGCCTCCAGTTTGGTCGGTTTCTTCTTCCTGCATTTGTCGCTTGCGCGCGTCCACGCCGTTCGCGCCATTTGTCGGTTGCGCTTCGTCGTCCAAGTCGAAGTGGTACGGCGTCGGCGCGGCGGCGACCGGGGGCGGCGCGGGAACGGTTGCAACGGGAACAGCGGGGGCGATCACCGCCGCGTACCCGCCGGGCGCGGGCGTTGATATGGGCGGCGCCGTATAAGCAACCGTCGCATGTTGCCTTTCCCTTTCATCCTTCATCCTTCCGCCTTCATCCTTCCGAAGCGTCGCGTTTCCGCGCATCACAGCGAGGTACGCGTCTTCGAGCGTTGGGGCGACCGATACGAAGCCGGGCGCGGGCGGCGTTTGGTTCGGCTGGTACACGCGCACACGGTTGGTTCCCTCGGTCAGCACGGCCTGCGTGACCGTGAACCGCTCGCGGAACGCGGCCAAATCGCGCGTTTCCATATCGCCCTCGAAAATGGTCCCGGCGAGCGCCGCGCGAGCGTCGGACGGCGTGGTTTGCGCGACCACGCGCCCTTGCTTGATCATCGCGAACCGGCGACATAAAACCGCGACATCCTCGACAATATGCGTGGACAAAAGAACCGTTCGGTCCTCGGCAAGTTCGGTCAGCAGACGGTAAAACCGGTGCCGCTCTTCGGGGTCCAAACCGGCTGTCGGCTCATCCACGATGATCAATTGCGGGTTTCCGGCGACCGCCTGCGCGATCCCCAACCGCTGACGCATCCCGCCGCTGTACTCCTTGACCCGGCGTTTGGCGGCGTGCGCGAGGTTCACGCGTTCCAGAAGTTCGGCGACCAGGTTGGCGCGCGTTCGCCCTTCGGCCTCGACGCCCTTCATGGTCAGAAGGAAGTCGAGCATCTGCGCGCCGGTCAGGTGCGGATAAAAGCCGAACTCCTGCGGCAAAAAGCCGAGCAGGGGATATAGGCGCTCGGGGTTTCGCAAAATGTCCACGTCGCCCAGACGCGCCTCGCCCGATGTCGCCTCCAGCACGCCCGCAAGCACGCGCATCAGGGTCGTTTTTCCCGCGCCGTTCGGTCCTAAAAGCCCGAACATACCGGGCGGAATGTCCAGATCCACGCCGTAAAGCGCGGTAACGGGCGGGTTGCCCGGATACACCTTGACAAGTTGACGAATCGTGAGCAAAACCGGGGTGACCTTCCTGAACGGGGAGCGCGCACGACAACACAAGCGCGCACACGGGAGATACAAACAATTGTAACACGAAGGCGCAGTGTCGCTTAAAAAAGCGTCTCCTTGTGGGTTTAAGGTAGTGTCTGTTTTTGTCCGCGTTCTTTGGGAACCATTACCACGATTTTTATGGTAAAGTTCTTTGTATGGCAAAGTAAATAGGGAGAAGGGTGGCGAAACAAACAAATGAGTTCTTTGATAGGACGTGGGATAAAAGAGTTAGACCGCATTTTGCGCGGCGAGGCGACACGGCCCGACGCTCTGCGGCGCGGCGACAACAGCGGTCGGAACAGCGCGGTTGATATTTCGCCGGGCGGCGTGAGCGTCCTTATTTTCGCGCTCGGTTTGCTCTACGGCTTGTGCATGGGGGCGTTCGCCCTGTTCAAGGCGAGCGGCCCCAACGGCTGGCAGATCCTGGCCTCGGCCCTCAAGGTTCCGCTTTTGTTTTTTCTGACGCTTCTGGTCACGTTTCCGTCGCTGTACGTGTTTAACGCCCTGGTCGGATCGCGCTTGTCGCTCGGCTCGGTCTTGCGCCTGCTGATCGCGGGCCTTGCCGTAATGGCGGCTTTGCTCGCCTCGTTCGGGCCGATTGTCGCCTTCTTTTCCGCAAGCGCGACCTCCTACGCTTTTATGAAAATCCTGAACGTGATCGTGTTTTCGGTCGCGGGGATTTTGGGCCTTCGCTACCTTCTGACCACGCTTCACCGCCTTACCGTCGCGAGCGGGGAAGGGACCCCGACCCCGCCGTCTGCGTCGTATGAACTCGATCTGCCTGCCGCCACTGATCCTGCCGGTCGCCTCGTCACGCCGCCGCTCCCGGTTCGTCGCCCGCCGGGCGCGCTCGACACGAAAGGCGAAACGATGGGCCGCGATGTGACCAACGTGTTCCGCATCTGGGTGGTCGTGTTCGGCTTGGTCGGCGCGCAAATGGCGTGGGTGTTGCGCCCATTCATCGGGAACCCCAACCAGGCGTTCACGATGTTCCGGGGTCGGGAATCCAACATCTTCGAGGCCATCTTGAGCGCGCTCGCCTCGCTGTTTAGCGGCGGATAAAGGCGAAACGCACCTATGACGGCCTTTTTGCGTTTTGCGGTCGCCGTTCTGCGCGGCGACCTGCTCCGCCCCGGCGAAAGCGAACAGCGCGCCCTCGTGCGTCTTGCCGCTGTGATACTCGTTTTCGGCTTGTTCTACGGCGCGGTAATGGGAACGTTCGGCGGGGCCGCAAACGGGCGCGGCTTGCAAATCATCTATTCCGCCGTCAAAGTTCCGCTCCTGCTCGCCGCCGCCTACGCGCTAAGTCTGCCCAGTTTCTTTGTGCTGAACACGCTCATGGGTGTCGGCGACGATTTCAAGGAAGCGTTGCGCGCCGTGACCGCGACGCAGGGCGCGCTGACCATCGTCCTTGCCTCGCTCGCCCCGTGTACGCTTCTCTGGTACGCGTCGTCCGGGCATTACCAAAGCGCGATCTTGTTCAACGGCGCGATGTTTGGTTTGGCGTCGCTTGCGGCCCAGCGGCTTTTGCTTCGCCGCTTGTACGCGCCGCTCATCGCCCGCGATGCGCGCCACGCGCTTCTGCTCCGCATTTGGCTTCTTGTGTACGGCTTTGTGGGCATGCAACTCGGCTGGCTTTTGCGCCCGTTTATCGGCAACCCGGACGAACCCGTCCGCTTTTTCCGCCCGGACGCCTGGGGCAACGCGTATGTCGCCGTGTGGGAGATGATCCGCCACACCGTTTCCCGTTGATTTAGGTAGCCTGGACGAACCGAACGGTCGCGGGGCGATATTTAGCGCTTCAAGCCCGCGACCGGCGCGGCGCGATGCTTATTAGAAACTGCCGAATTTTTAGACGCGACGGCTTTAGGCGCGGGAGCGGCGCCCGTCACGGGCCTGAAACCGTAGAACAGCGTAATACTGGTTTCGGCATTAATCGTATCAAGAACGCGTAACGACTCCTTGCCTTGCAGAGGGGCGGTGGTTGAAAAAGACGGCGCCTGAAACTCAGCCTCTTTCAGATATGCAAGCTCGAACGTCTTTGGTTTCGCCGCTTCGCTGAGGACTTGAACCCGTTGCTTGGCCTGGGCGATCGCGACCTTCAAGGCCGCCCGGTGCGCCGCTTCCTCATCGCGTACGCCATAGTTCACGGAAAGATCGCCCGTCGCGCCCGTCGCGCGCATGGCGGAAAACGCGGCTCGCACTCTTTCCGGGCTTGCCGCCGAGAACGTGAAGTAACCCGCGACCCGAAAAACATCGGTGGGCGCATCGCCGCTTTCCGGCCCGCTCATTCCTTGAAACGATGTTTCCCCGACACGTCGCAATACGGACGTCGAACTCACGTTATCAATGTGAAACCCCGCTTTTTCTACGGCGGATCGGAGACTCGCAAGGGATTTTTGGTACTTGTCTTGAAGAAGGGCGCGTCCGGTCCCATCTGCGTACACGTCCGCTTTGAGATAAAAAGTGGTCGGCTTGATGGGGGCGGACCCGCGCGCATCGACCACAAGGGCGGTCTTCTTTACGGCGGCGATAACTTCGTTGTCAACGTCCTGCGCCCGAACCGCGCCGCCAACCGTAAACAAAGAAAAGCAAACAAGCGAAAGCGAGATCCACGGACGTTTCATCGTTTCCAACTCCTTCACACGTCCTGCGGGGACGGCGCTCAGAATAAACACAAAGGGTGACCAAAGAAGCGGCGGGCGTTATACAGCGTAACGGCTGATTTGTTGCGACTACAGTAGCATAAAGCCGAAATTCGTGTCAAAAATGGAGCGCGAGTTGATGCGTCCGCGCGAACCGCGCTTTCACTCGGTGTTCTCCGCGTCGTTTAAGAAGGCGATCACGGCGGCAAGCGTTTCGTCCGGCGCGCGTCGCAGTTCGCACTCCCACACCACAAAGGCCGTCCATCCCAATGCCGCGAGCGCGCTCTGGTTTTTTTGGTCTCGCGCTATGTTACGACCGAGTTTCCGGTCCCAGTAGTCCCGGTTCGACGCGGGCCGGTCGGCGGCGCGGCACCCCGGGTGCTGATGCCACAAACAGCCGTGGACGAATACGACCTTACGACGACCCGCAAACACCAAATCCGGCTTGCCGGGCAAGTCTCTGCGGTGCAACCGGTACCGGAAGCCCGCCGCGTGGAGCAGGCGCCGGAGCGTCATTTCCGGCTTGGTGTTGCGCCCTTTGACCTGCCGCATCACCCGGCTTCGCGTTTCTTTGTCGTAAACATCCACACGTTAGATGAAACCGCGCCGCGTTCGACAACGCAAACAATGCGTAAAGGGCGCGCTTCAGCGAACGTCGCGCCACAGCCAGCGGAGCGTGTCCGGCAGAATGGCTTGACCGTGCTTGCCGCTATGGAAACCGTTGCCGAACGCGAACCTGTAATCATAGCCCGCATACGCCAGCGCTTTGGCCATCCCTTGATTGGCAAGCGGCCAGTTGCCGAACGGATTGTCTAAGTCGTTCGCGCCGTCCTGCAGAAAGACGCGGATGGGCTTGGGCGCGCCTTTGGTTTTACGAATCAGCGGCGGGTAGTTGTGACCGCCGCCGATACCGGACGGCCCGCCTTGAAGGTTCACAAAGCTTCCGATCCACGACATCACCTTGCCGAACTGTTCGGGCCGCTCCCACGCGACGGTAAACGCGCAAATACCGCCGCTCGATCCGCCTGCGACCGCGCGGCTCGCCGGATCGCGGCGCAGGTTGACGGTTTTCTCCACCTCGGGAAGCATCTCTTCTATGAGCAAGCGGGCGTACTGATTGGACAGCGTGTCGTACTCGAATGAGCGGTTGTTAGTTGCGTTCGCATCCATCTTCTTGCCCGGATCAACAAACACGGCGACCGTGACCGGCATATCGCCTTTGGCTATCAGGTTATCGAAAACGGTGGGAATGTAGTTCTTGTAACCGCCGCCGTCCTGAAACACCATCAGGCATGCGGGCTTATCCGGCGTGTACTGGGCGGGAACGTACACCCACCAGTCGCGCACGGTGTTGGCGAAAACCGCGCTTTTCCACGGTTCGCGCTGTGTCAGAACGCCTTTGGGGACGTTCGGGTCAGCCCGGTTCTCGGGCGGAGTTTGGTACGCTTCCAACTGCCCGCCGCCGCGCGTTTCGCCGCCCACCTCGCATGACCATGCGAAGCCCGCGCCGTCGGCGAGTTGCGCGACGCTTGCGTAAAGGTTCGTGTTTCCCACGCGGCGCAACGGCAGCGAAAACGCGCCGTCCTGCGACACGATCACGGGCGCGACGCCCGGCGCAAGGGGAGCGGGCGTTTCTATGGCCCAGGCGGCGAGGGTTTCGCTTGTTTTGACCTGCGCCCCTTTTTTGAGATTGTCCGCCCCAAACCACGTACGAACACGTGCGGCGAGCGCGTCGTCATCCGCGCTTGTCGCCGAATCGGGAAACGCGTTCAAGCGCGTTCGCAATTCGATCGCGGAAAGCGGCGGGGCGGGTTTATTATCCGTTCCCTGCGCATGCGCGGAAGTGCCGACGACGCTGATCAAACAAAAAACAGAACCGACAGAGCCAGCCGAGAACAAGTTTTTGCGCGTTATAGGGCCGCTGTTTCGCCCGCGAAAATAGATCATAAAACTTCCCTTATCAACATCGAAAATAGTCGCCATAAATATTGGGAACGAGAAGGCCGCGTTTTGCTGTTGAACGCGTCGTAAGGTCGCACAAAGCGGCCTGTCTCGTTGGAATAGAAAGAGTTTGTCCGTTATGAACACCACTTTTGTTTCGCGGCTCACCGCCGCCGCTGTCACCGCGACGTTGGCTTTGGGATTTGGGGCGCAGGCCGCCCGCGCCGATGATATTGTGGAAACCGCGATGAAGAACCCGCAGTTTTCCACGCTCGTCACCGCTGTTAAGGCCGCCGGGTTGGTAAACACGCTCAAAGGGGCGGGACCGTTCACGGTTTTCGCGCCTACCAATGCCGCGTTCGCTAAGATTCCCCCGGCTAAACTGAAAGCCCTGCTCGCCGACAAGAAGGCGCTAACCGCCGTTCTGACCTATCACGTCCTTTCCGGCGAGGTAATGGCGGCGGATGTGGTCAAAATGAAAAATGGCTCGATGGCGAAAACCGTGCAAGGCTCGTCCCTCACCGTGAAAACGTCGCCCGCCGTAATGGTGAACAACGCCAAAGTTATTAAAACCGACATCAAGTGTGATAACGGCGTGATCCACGTCATTGATACGGTTTTGATGCCGAAGATGACCGGCTCCAAAATGATGGGCGCCAAGATGGGCAAGCCGATGATGGCGAAACCCGGTATGTAATCTGTGTCGCTCGAATATGCATTCCGCGCGTAAGCCGAGAGCCGTTCTTTTTTTGCATCAAACCGCGAGAAAAGAACGGCTTTTACTTCGTAAACCGCAACACCAGCGCGAGCGGCGCGCCCATTTTGCTTTTTAGCCCGCTGTACGTTTGCGCGAGGCGGCGATCCACGGCGGGTTCGGCGATGCAATCCAGTATGAGGCCCGCCCCTTGCGCCGCATTGATATAGTCGCCAACCGTGTGCGGGGTTTGCAAAATGCGCCATTCCTCGCCCGCAAGGGCGGTAAACCGGGTCCACGGCGCGCGGTCACGCCCGCCGCGCGCAAGGTCGGCGGCGCGGTCGTTTATCAAGCCGAACGGATGGTAGTCGGACACGACCAGATAGCCGCCCGAACGCAAAACGCGCGCCATTTCCCGGAAAGCGAGCGCAAGGTCCGGCGTGAATGTCAGCGTCAGCGCGCAAACCGCGACATCCAAAGCGCCGTCTGAGAGCGGCAAACCGCCCGCAACCGCGACATCGCCGGTTTGCCACGTCAAAACGCCGTCCAGATCGCCCGCCTTGCGCGCTTTGCGCTCGGCGGCGGCGAGCATCGGTGGCGCAAGGTCCGCGCCGCATACACGGTCCGCGCCCATGCGCGCCATTTGTAGGGCGTAGCGGCCCGTTCCGCAACCGATGTCGCCCGCCGTCTTGCCCGCAAGATCGGGCAGGGCGGACAGTGTCGCCGTGCTTTCGAGAAGCAGGAGCGGACTGCCCGCCATGCGCGCGTCGTACGTCGCGGCGAGTTCCGAGAAACCCGCGAGCGGCGACACGTAAATGCCCGCATCCGGGATAGGCGGCGGGAGCGTCACAACGTTTGCTCCATCTATTTACGCGGTTCCCATCGAACCGACTACCGCGCGCACAAACTCCTGTGTGTTCGCCGTGCCGCCCAGATCGCGCGTCACATATTTTCCCTCGCGGAACGTTTGCAAAAGCGCGTTCTCGATTCGTGTCGCCGCGCCGGTTTCGCCCAAATGCCGTAGCATCATGATGCTCGACATCAAAACGGCGGTCGGGTTGGCAAGCCCTTTGCCCGCGATATCCGGGGCCGACCCGTGAACCGCCTCGTACACAATCGCGTCCGCGCCGATATTGGCCGAGCCGGTGACGCCCAAACCGCCCACCAGGCCGGAAACCAGATCGGAGATAATGTCACCGTACAGGTTCTCCATCACCATCATGTCGAACTGCTCGGGACGCGTCACCAACTGCATGCACGTATTGTCAACGATCATCTCGTTGTACTCAATCTGCGTGTATTCGCGCGCGACCTTGCGGCAACATTCCAGAAACAAGCCGTCCGAGAGTTTCATGATGTTGGCCTTGTGAACCGCCGTCATTTTCTTTCGGTTGTTGGCGACCGCGTACTCGAACGCGAACCGGGCGATCCGGGTGGATGCGACCTCGGTAATGATTTTCAGCGACTCGACCACGCCCGGCACAACCACGTGTTCAATCCCGCTGTACAAATCCTCGCTGTTTTCGCGCACGACCACGATGTCCACGTTCTCGAAGCGCGTTTTGACGCCGTCCAAACTGCGCGCAGGCCGGACGTTCGCATACAAACTCAAACGCTTGCGGAGCGTGACGTTCGGCGACGCGAACCCGCCGCCAATCGGGGTCGTGAGCGGGCCTTTCAGCGCGATTTTATTCTTCACCACAGCGGTGGAAACTTCGTCGGGGAGCGGTGTGCCGTAAAGCGGAACCGCGCCCGCGCCCGCTTGGTAGCGCTCCCACACGAACGCGACCCCGCTCGCCTCCAAAATCTGCACCGTGGCGTCAATGACCTCCGGCCCGATTCCGTCGCCGGGTATTAATGTCACCGTATAGGGCGCTTTGGTTTCTACAGCGGGCGTCGTCGCCGCTGTCGCCGCATCGTTTACTTGGTTGGTATCACTCAAAAATTTGCCTTTGTTCTTCCGCATCATAAAATTTATGTTTGGTTCGATTGTAGTGTTTAGGCGGCGTATCGTCAAGGAGCGGTGTGCGCCGGAGGTACAATACAGGCATGGTGACACAAGCGCAACAGGTCGAAATTATCGTGGAATTGGATCAAACCCTCGCCGCCACGCAGGGGCGCGAGGCGAGCGTTGGGGCGGTGATGCGTCTTATCGCGGAACGGTTGCCGCACTACAACTGGGTCGGCGTGTACCTTCTCGATAACGGCGTCCTGAACCTGGGGCCGTATGTCGGGGCGGCGACCGAGCATACGCTGATTCCGGTCGGGCAAGGGGTGTGCGGAACCGCGGTCGCGACCGGTCAAAATCAGGTAATAGCCGATGTGCGCGAGATCGAGAACTACCTTTCCTGCTCGGTCGAAACGCGCTCCGAAATCGTGGTGCATATCCGCGACGCCGCAACCGGGCGAACGCTCGGTCAGATTGACGCCGACGGTCACGCGGTCGGCGCGTTCGATGAAACCGACGAGGCTTTTTTGACCGTAGTCGCCGCCCGCCTCGCGCCGTATCTGTGGAAAGCGGATTAACAAGACCATGACGTCGCTTCAAGGCCGGATCGTCTCGCTTCAGGTCGGACTGCCACAAAAACTCATCACAGGCGCGGGCCGCGAATGGCGAAGCGCGATCGCCAAACAGGCCGTCAGCGGCAAGGTCCCGCTCGGCCCGGAAAACTTCGCGGGCGATTACCAAGCGAACCGTAAATACCACGGCGGCCCGGACAAGGCCGTCTGCCTGTACAGCGCCGAACATTACGCGTACTGGCGCGACGCGCTCGCCGACCCTGATTTCTCGTACGGCGCGTTCGGCGAAAACCTGACGGTGGAAGGCTTGACCGAGGACGCGGTTTGCATCGGCGATATTTTCACAGCGGGAACGGCGATTTTACAGGTGTCGCAACCGCGTCAGCCGTGCGCGAATGTTTCCAAACGCTGGAGCCGCCCCGACCTGCCGCGCCGTATGGAGCATACCGGCTTTACGGGCTTTTACTGCCGCGTCGTTCAAACCGGCGAAACCGCGAATGGCGATGCGCTCGTTCTCACCAAACGCCCGCACGGCGGTTGGACCCTCGCCCGCGCCAACACCCTCATGTACGGCGAACCTGTTGACGTAGACGGCGTTACCGACCTGCGCGCCGTACCCGCTCTGTCTGCGGAATGGAAGCGGATTTTGGGCCGTAAACTCGCCGCCGACGCGCCGCCGTAGCGAGCCATTGGAAAGGGGAGCGCGAGTTGGATGAAGGCATGAACCCGGAGGCGTTCAAGTCGGCGGTAACACTCGGCTTGACTACGGGCGATTGGGAATCGTTTGACCAGTGGGTATCTACCTACTCGACTTTCACCTTCAAAGATGGGGCGGATGAAACTGATCCCGTATTCGACGACGCTATCGTTGATTTTCTGGTGGAAATTCTATCGGACGAGCGATTTTGTAGCGACCAAAATTCTTACAAAGTTCTTTACGAAGTAGAACGAAATTGGGCCGTAATCACGGAGCCGCAGGAGAGGAGAATTTTTCCCGCGCTTGGTCCGCTCTTCTTCGCGAGCGCCGAGTATATGACGCGCTTCGTTATCTTGGAACTTCTGGGCGAGAATTATGCCGATGAGGCGGCAATGAACGTACTTGAACAGTTCGCACAGGTGGAGGATGCGGAGAAGCGCGCACTTGTGCCAATGGGCTTTGACGATTTAATACGTGAAACCGGCGATCTTACGCTGGCGCGTTGCGCCTACGAAAACCTCAAACACATGAAGGGGGACGCCGAAGAGATCGTCCGGTACGAGGCGCGGGCCTATATCGCGCGGATAGAACAGCGCGCGGACGAATTGAAGTTTTCTTACGCTGATTTGATAGCGGAATAATCAAGAAGTCAATTTGTCATTTTTCGCCGCTTAGGGCGGGGTGATTAAGATGCGGGGCGACGGCGCTCCAGGCGTCCCGCGCGTCCGGTCGGTCGTAAGCGGGGACGAAGCCGAAGCGCAGGTACATTTGCAGGGCGGGCAGGCGCGCCGTGGACGTTTCCAAATAAACGGCCTGGTGACCCAACTCGGCGAGGCGGCGCAGGGCGTACGCGAGCGCGGCTTTGCCAATGCCTTGGCCCTGATACGCGGGAAGCATGGTGATCCAGTGGATGCGTCCCCATTCGGCTTTCTCATCGCTCCCGTACCACGCGGCGACGGTTCCCACCGGTTCGCCGGTATCGGTTTCCACGAAGAAAACGCGCTCGCGGGCGGCGGGTAGGTCAAAGCCGAACGCGCGCTCCCAAAGGTCATCCTCGATCGTGAAGAACGTTTCGCCGCCTCGAATGATTGCAACCCAAAGGGCGGGATCGGCGCCGTCCGCAAACGGTCGTACGCGGAAACCGGGCGGCAGAGGGGCGTGCGGGAGGTTACCGAGGTCAGCGCGCGTCATCTGCACACCGATGTTGGGAAGGTCCTTAGCGGCGTCGGTTTGGCTCATCGGCAGTGTCGTCTAACTTCCGCTTTTCTTCCCAATTGCAATGTTTGGGTCAATTTCTTCGGCGGGAACGAGAACAACAGCCCCGTCACGCCATTCAACGACGGAGTTACCCAAACGCTTGTGTTCGATAAGGGCGTCACGAACGCCGTAATCAAAAGCCCGCTTGATGCGTCGAGAATTATCGAAAATAGATTCCCCCGACGCGCCGTTTTCGACGAGCGTTGCTTGATCTATTTGCGCGCTTTCGGTTTTACGTTGCCTCATCGTGTTTGTCCCTCCACAATCGCGCTCCACAAAGCGCGCTCGTACACATTTATTTTACCCGTCGCCGAACCGCTTGCCACTAGGGCGCGTTCGCCAACCCGTACATTGCGGTACACGCGCCACCTATCCGCAAGGGGTCGGTACAAGTCGAAGAAGTTTCGTAGACCAGCAATGTAGCGGCGACGTATAACTTCCTCCGGTACGTGATGCCCGCCTGCCCGAACGCGCGATGCGACGCGCAAAATAGAGAAGTCAGGGCTGGGCGACCATATAAAGAACAGGTCAAAAGTATAGCCTCGCTCGGCGCGAAGGCGCGCAATTCGCGGCGCAAGACTCCGGCTTGCAAGCGTGGTTTCTACGGCGAAACTTTGCTTGGCCTCCGATAGTTCGTCAAGACGCCGAAGTAAGAGCCGACCGGCTTCCATATCGCGGTTGCCGGAAACCTCGGCAGGCAAATCGCGCGCGATCTCATCAGCGTTCACGAACGCCATTCCGGGCGGCAAAAGACGGCGGGCAAGCGTGGACTTGCCCGCCCCGTTTGGACCTGCGATCACCACGACGCGCGACGGCTCGTCGGTCGCCATTGTTACGCGGCGACCGCCGCTTCCGTCGCCTCGGCGTTTTCCTCCTCTTCGTCGTGGACGCCCTCGAACGTTTCGCTGTAGCCGCACTCCTTGTTGGTGCAGCGAACGCCGGTAATACGATTCTTGAAGCCCTTCTCAATCAAGATAGACGCGCACTGCGGGCAGGGGCGCGTGATCGGCTTGGACGGCAGGGCGAACTTGCAATCGGGGTAGCGGTTGCACGCATAGAACGGCCCCTTTTTGCTTTTCTTCTCGACCATCTCGCCTTCTTTGCACTCGGGGCAGGTGACGCCGGTTCCCTTCGGGGCTTCCTTGTGGATATGCTTGCACTCCGGGTAGCCCGGGCAACCCAGGAACTTGCCGAACCGACCCGACCGCTCAACCAAAAGCCGCCCGCAGTTGGGGCAGGGGATGTCCGATTCCTTCGGCTCGATCTTGACCCGCTCCATTCCTTCCTCGGCGGCGGAAACCGTGAGCGCGAACGGATCGTAGAACTCGCGCATCAGCGCGACCCAATCCTGCCGTCCCTCCTCGACATTGTCAAGACGGTCTTCCATACCCGACGTGAACTGGATAGACAAAATATCGGGGAAGTGCTTGACCAGCAAATCGGTGACGACAAAGCCTAACTCCGTTGGCCGGAACTTCTTTTCCTGTAACTCCACATAGCCCCGGTCCTGAATGGTGGAGATAATCGAGGCGTACGTGGATGGTCGCCCGATACCTTGCTCCTCCATCGTTTTAACCAGAGTGGCCTCGGAAAAACGCGGCGGCGGCTCGGTGAAGTGTTGCTTGGGAAGCAATTTCTGGAGGTCCAACTCCTGCCCTTCGGTTAAGGGCGGAAGCGGCGGCTTTTCCTCGTCGTCTATCTTAGCGTCGTCCTTGCCCTCGGTGTACACGCGCAAAAAGCCGTCGAACTTGATGGTCGAGCCGGTCGCCCGGAACATATATCCGTTGGCGTCAATATCGGCGGAGACGACATCCAGAATCGCGGGCTTCATCTGCGACGCGACAAAGCGCAACCACACCAACCGGTACATT
This sequence comes from uncultured Armatimonadaceae bacterium, assembly GCA_964252165.1. Classification (GTDB taxonomy): domain Bacteria; phylum Armatimonadota; class Armatimonadia; order Armatimonadales; family Armatimonadaceae; genus CAXUMS01. The sequence continues at coordinate 69,107 of CAXUMS010000002.1, read as the reverse complement.
TTGTACTGGTCGGGCGTCAGTTTCATCTTGATACTGTCCGGCTCGCGGAACACGGACGTGGGGCGAATCGCCTCGTGGGCGTCTTGCGCGGAGTTTTTCGACTTGTAGATATTAAAACTGCCTGGCGCGTATTCCGGCCCGTAGGTCGTCATGATATACTGCTTGGCGTCCGCCTGCGCCTCGGCGGAAACGCGGGTGGAGTCGGTTCGCATATACGTGATCAAACCGACCGTCCCGCCCTCGGTTCCCAGGTCAATTCCCTCGTACAACTGCTGGGCGACCATCATCGCGCGCTTGGCCCCGAATCCTAATTTTCGCGCGGCCTCCTGCTGGAGCGTGGATGTGATAAACGGCGCGTACGGCTTGCGTTGCCGCTCGGATTTTTTGACCTTGCTGACACGGTAGACCGCGCCGCGTAAATCGGCCAAAACCTGATCGGCCTCGGTTTGCGTTTTGAGTTCGATTTTCTTGCCCTGATACTGCGACAGGGCGGCCTCGAACGGCGTTTTGCGCCCGGTCTGCGGCGTCAGGGTTGCGGTAAGCGACCAGTACTCGACCGGAACAAACGCCTCGATCTCGCGCTCGCGGTCCGTGATTAACCGAACCGCAACCGACTGGACCCGTCCCGCCGACAGGTTCTTTTTCACTTTGCGCCACAATAGCGGGCTGATCTTGTAGCCGACCAGCCGGTCCAACACGCGCCGGGCCTGCTGGGCGTTGACGCGGTCCAGATTGATCTCGCGCGGCGAAAGCAAAGCCTGCTCCACGGCGGTTTTGGTGATCTCGTTGAACTGGATCCGCTTGATCTGGCCGGGCTTCAGTTTCAGCGCGTTCGCGACATGCCACGCAATCGCCTCGCCCTCGCGGTCGGGGTCGGACGCGAGATACACCGTGGTCGCGCCTTTGGCGGCGGCGGCGAGTTTGCTCAAAACATCCTTGCGGTCTTTGAGCGCGACATATGTCGGCTCGAAATCGTTGTCCACATCCACGCCGAGTTTCGACGACGGCAGATCGCGGACATGCCCCATCGAGGCTTCCACGGCAAAGTCTTTGCCCAGAAAACCCTTGATGGTTTTGGTTTTTGCGGGCGATTCAACAATAATAAGCGATTTAGCCATAGGGTTTTATCTTCAGTCGGTTCGGGCGCGTGTCTCAATTGCGGAAGGCGTCGGATAAGCGCAACAACGCGCTTGTTCCTTAAATCGGTCGGACGATAACAAAGCGATAAAAGTTTCCCCGTCCGCGCTTCCTGTTCCTTATACAACAAAACGGGCTACGGCGTTGCGAAAAAAAACGAAAGTTTGCGTGTCCGCGCCGTTCGTTGTGCAATGGGGGAAATTGTACCGCGCTCCCCTGCGCCCCGCCAACAAAGCCCAAATTCCTGTCCGCCCTGTTCTGTGTCATAATGAAGCAATGATTTCGCTATCGGGCGCGGCTGCACATATGCAAGAAACGGCGGGCGCGGCATGATTGACTACGACCCGCACAAATGGACGGACCATCTTTTTCAGGTAAAAGGTTCGATGGTCCGCGAGATTTTCGGGCGCACCGTCGCGGTGGTCGCCTGGTCGGCGGCGGTCACCGGCTTTCACCTTTATGTTCGTCCGGTCGGCGTCCCGTCTACGCTTCACTCCTTAATCGGTCTCGCCCTGAGCCTGCTTCTCGTGTTCCGCACCAACAGCGCGAACGATAGGTTTTGGGAAGGGCGCAAAGCGTGGGGCGCGATTGTGAACGAATCGCGGAACCTCGCCCGCGCCGCGCGCGTTTTTCTTCCCACAAATCGCCCCGATTTGCGGGAGCCGCTTGTTTCCTGGCTTGCCTCGTTCGCGCCCGCCGTAATGCACGGCTTACGTGGCGAGCGCGGTCTGGGCGACGCTTCCGCGCGTCTGCCAAAAGCCGACGCGGAGCGGGCGTTGGCGGCCCCGCACACCGCGCTTGCGGTCGCGGAAAATATGGGCCGCGCGCTCGCCGATTTACGGGCGCAAAACCTTGTGACCGATTACCAACTGGTCGCGCTCGATGGTTATGTACAGCGTTTGGTGGATAGTCTGGGCGTTTGCGAGCGCATTCACCGCACGCCGCTCCCGTTCGCGTACGTGGTCCACCTGCGCCGCGCCCTGCTCCTGTACTGCGTCACCCTGCCGTTCGCGCTGGTTGATCCGTTCGGCTGGTACACCGTATTGGACACGCTGATCGTGTCGTACATCTTTTTCGGTATTGAGGAGATCGGGGTGGAGATCGAGGACCCGTTCGGGACCGATGACAACGATCTTCCGCTGGAGGCGATCTGCAAAACTATCGAGCGTGACGTACGGGCGACGCTTGAAAAACGCGCCTAATCCTAACGGGCGGACGCCTCTTACACGCCTGCCATAACCACCGTCGAAACGGGGAAAGGCCGCGCCACGTCGTGCCCGTTTTGCCCTCGGTCCTTTACAGCGATGCCTTTACAAACCCCTTAGCGGGGCCTTGACAGCCCGCTTGCTAACAGTATAAGATAAACCGTTTTTGATGCTCGGAGTTCCAGTTTTTAGTTCTTTAATGGAAGGAATTGTCCAATGGAAACGAGGCGGTCAGGCGGTTTTAGAGCCGCATACGTTGCGGCGGGGGCGGCATTGCTGGGCGTTATTGCGCCGGGCGCGACAGCATGGGCGCAAGCAAGTTTTTCGGTGGTGATGAGCGGTTTGAACAATCCGCGCGGACTTGCCTTCGGGCAAGATGGCGGTTTGTATGTTACCGAAGCGGGCGTGGGCGGGGCGGGGACCGCGATCGTCTCCGGGGGCGGAGAAACCCAGCTGTATGGGACGTCCAGCTCCATCAGCCGCCTGCTCGGCGGCGTTCAGTCGCGCGTGCTAACGGGAGCGCCGTCCTTAGCCGCCACGGGCGGCAACGGCGCCACCGGGATTCAGGATCTGGTTTTTGTCGGAAACCAAGCCTATGGTCTTATCGGTTTCGGGGCGGACCCTGCGCTACGCTCCACGTTTTCCGCGTCCGAGACCGGCGCGCAAAACTTCGGAAAACTGGTTCGTCTGTCTTTGGATGGCACCAACGCCATCCAGGCTTTTGCGGATATTGCCGCCTATGAAACCGCGAGCAACCCGGACTCGCCCGAACTGAACAGCAACCCATACTCGTTTGCGGCGCTTGGGGGCGGAGCCTTCGCCGTCACCGATGCAGGCGGAAATGATTTGCTGAGAGTTACCGGCGCGGGCGTGGTTTCGACCTTGTCCGTGATTCCCGCGCGCCCCAACCCGATACCGGGCGGCCCGCCCACGTATCAATCGGTGCCGACCGGGATGACCGTTGGAGCGGACGGTAACTATTACTTTGGAGAGCTGACGGGTTATCCTTTTGTGGTTGGGGCAGCCAATATTTACCGCTACAATCCGACCACCGGAGCAAGAACCGTGGCGTACGCGGGGTTTACCAACCTGGTGGATCTCGCCTTCGCCGTTGATGGCAGTATGTATGCGCTTGAGTTGACCACGAATGGTCTTGCAGGCTCGCCGCCCGGCCCGGGCGTTCTGACCCGCATCAGTCCGAGCGGAACCCGCACCGTCCTTGAAAACCAGCAATTGCTGTTTCCAACGGCCCTGACGGTCGGAGCGGATGGCGCGGTTTATGTTTCGGATCAGGGCAACTTCGCGGGGACGGGACGGGTGTTGCGTTTCGCCGTGGCGGTTCCAGAACCGGGTAGCGCGCCTCTGCTCGCCACAGGCGCGGGCGCGTCGCTCGTCGGGATGGTCCTACGCCGACGAAGGCGAAGCGCGCGCCGCGCTTGACGTTTCTGTACCGGATCAATGCGGCGCGCTAAACCGTGCGCTGGGTTGTACGAGGGGCGAAGTCACTTCGCCCCTTGTACAACCCAACGCGCGGTTTGTGTAATTCCACGGCGCGCGTTCAATCTGCGCTTGTTTTCTCGCCTTCGCCGTCTTCCCACCATTTCGGGCCGCGCTCGCCCAAACCGACTTTGGCGGCGTTGACGCGGGCGCGGGCATCCGCTTCGGCGTCCTTGTCGCCCGCTTTGACGGCGGCCCCGACATCGCGGCGGGCCTTCATCAGTTGGTTGACCAATTCCTGCCGCTCATCTTCCGGCAGATTCGGATTGGTCGCGCGCCATTTGCGCCCATCTATGATGACGTAATGCCCGTCCGGCGTCCGCTCAGCGCGCGGGCTATCGCGGTTGGTCGGCGTTGGGGCGTCGGGATTGTTGCTGTCGTTCATGGGTTGGTAATACCCTTCCCCAGAGGAGAAGACATCACGGGAAGACGCAGGTGAAATGTCGCCGCCGCAAGCAAACCGCCGACAAGAAGGCAGAAGATCAAGAACACCAACGATGTTGCTACGGCTAATCGTCCGCGCGCGTGCCGCCACGATGCGATACCCAAACCAAGAGAAACCGTTTGGACCAAAGGAACCAGCCACAAAAACGTGATAGCGACACGCGGCGGGGCGAACTTTAACGGAATAACGAGGGCGAGCATCGAAAAAATGAAACCGGCCCAACTGATGGTTACGGCGACCTCCGCCCGTTTTCGCCCACGCGGGTCGGTGTCGCTTAGGTGATGCGAACCAATTAAAACTGGAAGCGGCGGCTTTGGTTGGGCTTCCGTCGGTTGTGATGGGGCCTCGCTCATAGCCTTGTGATACCCACGTGAACGCCCACTCGGGCGGTTTGGCATCATGGCAAGAGTATCGCGACGGCGGCGAGGCCCCATGCCCCCAGGATGAGCGATGCTATCAGCACGGCTAACCGTCCGCGGCTGTGGCTCCATGTCGCGATGCCGAGGCCAATCGCAACGGATTGAAACAAAGGGCAAAGAAACGTTACAAAGGTGAACCGTGGGAATGCGCCGGGGCCTGCAATCAGCATGACCGCCGCAAGGGACAGAACGGAAAACAAAAAACCGCCCACACTGACGACGCACGCTATTTCCGCTCGGTCGCTCAGGCGCGAGAAAGCGTTGTCTTGATAAGGCGACCCGGATAGAACAGGCAACGGGGGCGATGCCGTCCGCCTTTTCGATTTTGACACTGTTTGCTCTGACATGGCTTCTTGCCGTTAGTTGTCGGTTCGCTTGCCGCGCATCAGCGCTTTATTGCAACAAGAAGCGCAGGTAATTCGCGCAGGTCGCTAATTTCGGCGAGTGGGGCGGGGGCGTCGCCTTCGTTGTAGCGCTTGTCCGGGGCGTCGCGCCATTGGCGGGTGTACACGGTTCGCATTCCCAGACGCCCCGCGCCCACGATGTCGGCGTCCCAGTCATCGCCGATATGAACCACGGACGCGGGCGGCGGATCGCCCAAACCGCGCAGGGCGGCCTCGAAAACCGACGGATGCGGCTTGATAAAACCGATGTCGGCGGAGACTATCACAGTTTCGAGGTGCGGAAGCAAGCCGTCGCGGGCGAGCGTTCGCACTATCGGGGTGGAAATGGGGTAGTTGGAGATAACGCACAGTTTGTAGCGGGCGGCAAGATCGCTGATAAACTCCGGCAGGTGCGGCGGGCAGACCATCGCCTCCACAAACGCGTCGGCGTACGCGTCAATCGCGCCGCGCAACAGGGCCGGATCGTGGCCCGCGCTTTGGCCTGCGGCGGCGTTCAGGAATGCAATGGTGTCGCCGAACCGTTCGTTAAAATCGTTTTCGCGCAGGGTCGCGCGGTTTTCGGCGAATTGACGATCACGGATTTCGAGAAAGCGCGTTCGCATCGCGGCGAACTCGAACGGCGGCAGATGATCCCGCAGGTACTCGCCGACGCGCTCTAAAATAAAGTCGTGTTCGCGCGCCCGGTGCGGGTACAGCGTGTCCGCGAAGTCGAACGAGATACACGTAATCGGCGGCGGCGCTTGCAATTCGGTCATACGTTTTCCGTTTCCAGCGCGGCGACAAGCGGGCCGCGCGCCGCATCCGGCTCCACCAAACCAACCGTGATCGTGTTTGCTCCCAGAAACCGCGCGAACGCCCGCAACCGGCGCGCAATCGGACCCGTAACTGCAATGACATCGGCGTTTGGCTCGAAGCGAACCGAGCGGAGCGTCAAAACGCTCGCGCGCCGGTCCATCTTCGGGTCTATGCGGGCCGCCAGTTGGTCGCCGACCAGAACCGGCAAAACGTAGTACCCCCAGCGCCGCCTCGCTTCCGGCGTGTACACCTCCCATGTATACTCAAAATCGAACACATCGCGGGTGCGCTCGCGGTCGTAGACGAGCGGGTCCAGAGGCGCGAGGAGCAGGGCGTCGTTTCCGACCGGGAGGGCATCCGCGCTCGCAAGCCGCGCGACGTCCTCCGTCAGAACAAACCACGGACGACGCGCGCCCGCGATTTCAACCTGCGTGAACGCCTCCCGGCCCAACACCGCAACCTCGGCGGCTTTGGGGCGAAACAACCGCTTGGCGGCGAGCCGCTTCCGAATGAGAAATGCGCGTTCGTCCGCCTCGGAGGGCAATGCGCTATCGCTCGCGAGAACGGACGCCGCGTCGGGCGGCAAAAGTCGCTCCATACGGTCGAACCAGCGTTCAAAACCGTCGCGGCGCGCGATGCCAAGCCGCCCCTGCAAGTACAATCTATCGGCGACATGGGAGACAATTTTCGTGCGCGTTCCCCAGCCGGAGACGGTATGACCGTCCTCGTCGCCGTGTGTGCGCGTTCGGAGCGGCCCGTTCGCGTCCATCAGGGCCAGCAACCTATCCGCGACAAGTTGTTCGTCGGGAGAGAACGCTCCCCAGCGTCCTTCCTGCGCCGCACGCTTTTGCATCGCGCGTGCAAAGTACGGCAAATCCGTGAGCGGTAGGACGCACAGATTGGGGAAAGTGTACTCGAACGCACGGCGCGGCTCGCCGTACAAAACGTCGTGAAGCAGAGACGGCGCGTAATCCCGAACGCGCGCCCACAAAATCAAATCGTGGATGCGCCCGCAGATATTGATCGAATCTTCCTGCACGAACTGGAGACGCGCAAGCGCGGCGGAAACATCGGGAAGCGTCTGGAAGCCGTTCAGTCCGAAGGCGTTTGTGAGAAAACGGCGCGTGGCGGTTGGCGTCACGCGAAGCGGCATTGTTAAGTTAGAAGTGGGTGAGGAAGGCGGTGTCGGCACGCCGTATTGTAAGCGCACGCGAACCGCGGTGTCAAACCGGCAAACATTAGTAGCGCACGTATTGGGATAACGGCGGAAGAGGCCCCTAACCCCCAATAATGGGGGGACAAGATAAAGATAGAGGCGACCGTTTAACTTGTAGGCTAACGGCAAACCTTTGGTAACAGGCTCTTGTCCCCCCCTTATTGGGGGTTAGGGGGCCTCTTTTCGTTCCCGCTTCAGCGGGATCACGGCTTCTTAGCCTGGTAGCGAGCGGGCTTTAGCCCCTCGGAAACACTGCCTCTCGGAAACAACGACCCTCGTGAACACGCCCCTCCCTAACTAACCTTGCGCTATCCCAAACACACGTTAACACACGTTAAAGGGCGCGCCGACGCGCGCCGCGTAGAACAAAACGCTCGGCGTTGCGGCTGATAACTTTCGTGCCGATAAACTCATACGGCGATAGGGGATTAACAAGAACCGTCATCAGGCCCGCGCGGTTTCCCGCGACAATATCGGTGAATAACTGATCGCCGACCATCGCGGTTTCCGATGCCGTGGTTCCCAGCAGTTCAAGGGCTTTTCGGATACCGCCCACGCCGGGCTTGCCTGCGTTGCCCGGCACATGCAGAATATCCATCGTTTTGGCGAGACGGTGGAGGCGCGCGAAGTGACGGGTGTTCGACGCGATGCATACGCCCATACCCTCCCTGCGCAGGGCCGCGAGCCAGTTAGCAACCTCACTTTCAATTTTCTCCGACCGCCATTCCACAAGCGTATTATCTAAATCCGTCACGACGGCGCGTACGCCGCGCGCCGCGAGAACGTCCGGCCCGATGTCGCGGACATGACGGACCAGCATCGTGGGCGTGAGCAATCGGTTTAACATACGAGATCGTTACCTGACGCCGCCGCGCCGAACCAAAGCGATGTTGCGGTTGTGTTCGGCGAACGTACGACTGAAAATGTGGGAGCCGTCGGGCCGCGCGACATAAAAAAGATAATCCGAACGATCCGGCGCAAGCGCGGCGTTGAGGGATGGCAGGCCGGGGCAACAGATGGCGCCGGGCGGAAGACCGCGCACCTTGTATGTATTGTACGGCGAGTCAATCTTGAGGTCGGCGAAAAGGAGGCGCGCTTTGTGCTGACCGCGCGCGTACTGAACGGTGGCGTCGATTTGAAGCGGCATCTTGCGTCGGAGGCGGTTATAGATAACGCCCGCGATACGAGGCCGGTCGCCGTCGGTTTCCGCTTCACGCTCGATCAGCGACGCGATAATCACAATATCGGATAAAGACCGCCCGCTCTGCCGTAGGGCGTCCGCTTTGCCTGTGGTGACGCGTCGGTCGAATTCCTCCGCCATCCGCTGAATAATGGCGCGCTCGTCCGCCCCGACCGGAAACTTGTACGTGTCGGGGAACAGGTAGCCTTCCAAATTGGGGGGAAGCGGAACCGACGCTTTGAACGTATCGCCGTGGCGCGCGGCAAGATCGAGAAAAACGGCTTCCTTAACCAGATCTTTCGCCGCGAGCCGTTTTGCGATTTTGACCAGCGTAAACCCTTCCGGGAACGTGACGCGGTTGGTCGCGACATCGCCTTTTATCAGGCGCGCGAGAAGGCGAATAGGCGTGTCACCGGGCGATAAATCGTAAACGCCGGGCTTGATGGTTTCGCCTTCAGCGCGGTACGCGAACGCCCGCGCGGATCGGATAACGCCTTTTTCCTCCAACACGGCCCCGACCGAGGCGGGAGCCGCGCCTTTGGCGACCGTGACCCGAACGGTGGGCGCGCCCGGCTTGCCCGCCGCGCCATTCGCCCACCGCCACCAGTAAACCCCGCCGCCCGCCGCGCCGACCAGTACGAGGGCGACCGCGAAGGCCGCCCACAACGCTTTCGCCGCGCCGCTTTTGCCGCTCGGCGGCGGCGGCGGAGCCGCCTGCACCTCGCCGTCACCTATTTCCACACCCAAAATGGTTACAACTTCCCTTCGCGTTTTGCGCGCAGAAACGACTCCAGCAGATGTACGGCGGCCATCTGGTCAATCACGGCCTTGCGCTTGCGCCGTGACACATCGGCGGCGAGCAACTCCTCCTCTGCCTCCCATGTCGTCAAAAACTCGTCGTGGAGGCGAAGCGGGAGCGGGGTGCGCTTGGCGAGCGCGCGGGCGAACTCCTCGGCCTTTTGGGCGGACGGCCCGCGCGTCTGGTCCGCATTCAGCGGCAAGCCAACCACGATTTCCTCAGCCTGCTCTTTGACGGCGTAGCGCACAACCTCGCCGAGATCATGCCCTAAAACGCGCCCGCGATGGATAGTGGCGAGCGGGTACGCGCCGAACTCTAACTCGTCGCTGACCGCAAGCCCGATGCGCTTGGTTCCAAAATCCACGGCAAGGTATCGCATTTAGGTCGGTAAAGTAGGACGCGGCGGTAGCGGCGCGGCGTCGTCGAGCAAAACGTAGAAAACCATTACAAGAACCGGCGCGAGTAGCAACAGCGCGGCGACCACGCCGGAATCGTTGAAAACAAACGAGGCGAACGCCCCCCATGCGCCAGCGGGAAGAACGGCGCGCCGCAGAACGGGACGCGCGTCCAGTGCGCGCCGCGTCCTATCTGCAAGCGGGCCGCGCCCGACCGCCCACGCCATCGGCGCGAGCAAGAGAACGGCGGCGAGCGTCGCCGGGTGAACCGCGATACCGGCGTTCATCGCGATCTTGCGAGCGGCTATTTCCGCGATTGCGCCCATGCCGCGCGCTTGCCCGGTCGCGATTGCCGCCCCGACATGCGTTCGCGCGCTTGCGGGCCGCGCCCGGTCCGCAAACGCGAGCGCGACAACCACCACGCCCGCAATCGCGAACGCGGCGACAATATGACGCAGTTGCAAACGCCGCGCCCGAAGCCCAAAAAACGCTACCGTGTATGTTACCGTCGCCCCGATGGCTCCGCCCGCATCCGCGCCGAAAAACGGCAGGCCAACCGCGCACAGCGTCAAGGGCGCGAGCAGAAGCAGAGCGAGCGGCGGGCGTAAAAAGGCTCCCCCCGCCCCCAATAATGGGGGGGCTTCGCTATCGCCTTTAACACTCGTCAGCATTGCGCCGCCGACAAGGGCGCCTCCGATGGTAAGGCCCATGTATTCGTTGCCGATGCCATAAAACCGGATACCGGCAAGGTAAAAGTTGGAAAGCAGGGCGCGCGATACAAGCGGCGAGCCAAATGCGGCGTCCACGGAGACGATAACGGCGGCGAACGCGAGCAGTAGAGCGAGCGGCGATACGTTCACGCGCGGCGCAAGTATCCACGCCCCTCCGGCAAGAACGACGGCGATAGCAAACGTCAGCAAGCCAAACCCCACCGGCGATAACGGCGCGATGACGCCAACCGGCAAAAACGCGATCAGAACGCTTGCGGAAACGAGCAGACCGAATTTCGCCGCGCCCACGAGCCGCGCGGACGGCGCGCGCGTGAGCAATACAACCAGCGCGGCGATGCCGGAGCCAATCGCCCAAACGCCGTAGGTAACCAGAACCGGAACCGTTGCGGCGGTTGCGGCGTTGACCTGCCGGTCGAGGCGAGCGACAATCGCCCATGCCTCTCCCGAAGCCGTGGGAAGAACAGACAGAGGACGACCGCCAAAAGCGGGAGCGGGGTAGTCCGGAGCGGCGAGGGCGAGAACGAACGGCGCAAGATCAATGTTCGCCGCGAGGCCGGGCGTTCGGGTCGTTGGTGACATCAGAACGCCGCCCGGCGCGATCTCCGGCCCGCAGACGACCACAAAGCCAAGTCGCGCCCACTTCGTGTTTTCCGCGTTTCGAGGCGGCGCAACCGACGCGAACACAATCCGAACGCTTCCCGCATCGGCCAACGGCGCAAGGACACGCGCGATCCGCTCCGCGCCGCCCACGGTTGAGGGAACCGCAATCACGACATCGGCGGCGCGAAGCGCCGCCAGGACATCTTGGGAGGCGGGAGCGGGAATAAGCGTTCCTTGCGCGACCGCGCCTGCGCGGTTCATCGCCGCAAGCGCGGCGCGGTAATCGCCCACGGCGGCGACGCGCAAACCGGCTTGCTCCAGCGCATCGCCGAAGGCGCCCGCAAGAATGGCGCGCGACGGAAGCGATTGCGCCCGCATCAGGGCGGGCAGGCCCAGATGCACGACAGCCGCGCCGGGCATAGTCGCCCCAAAGCGGCGGCGGTACACCGCGCCGGTCAAACCGCTTCCTGGCCCGCGCGCGGGATACGCTTCACGCGCAAGGTCATCGGCGGAAAGCGCGATGTCCGCTTCGGTAAAGCGCGGCCCGCCCGTTTGCGGCGCGCTCATGCGCTCGCTCGCGCCCACCGATAAAAACGCCGCCGCATCGGTCGGCTCGCCCGCGACAGCGGTATTGAGTAGAGCGACGCCGCCCCGGTTCGCGAGAGCGCGCACGGACGGAAGCGGGCCGCCCGGGCGCAAATTGGCAAGCGATAAACCCGATGTAATTACCAACACCGTTTTGACGGGCGGCGGCGATGCATCATTTCCCGCCGCCCGTGCGCCGCCCGCGCCGATTATGAACGCCGCAAAAAGGGCGAAGTAACGCGCAACCCACGCGACGCATCCGAAAGCGAACGAGGCAGGCGCAAATCGCCCGCCCCGTAGGTTACCGCCTGCGCCTGAAGCGAATTGCGACAACGAGCGCGCCTTTTCTTACCCGCCGACCTGAGCGGCGAGCGTTTCGCGCGCGACGCGAAGGGCGTCCGGCAGTTTGCCGACGTCCTTCCCCCCGGCCTGCGCGAAATCGGGACGCCCGCCGCCGCCGCCGCCGGTCGCGGTCGCCATCGCCTTGACCACGTTGCCTGCGTGAACGCCGCGCGCGGTCGCATCCTTCGACGCTTTGGCGACAAACAGAACCTTGTTACTCGCGGGCGCGGCCAAGACCACGATGCCCGATTTAAGACGGTTCAGAACATCGTCGGCGAGCGCGGACAGCGCGGCGGCGTCATCTACGCCTTGCACGGCGGCGACCACGACGGACACGCCGCCGATAATTTGGGCCTCGCCCGCTAACGCTTCGGCCTGATTGCCCGCCTGCGCCCGCTGAAGATTCGCGAGTTGCTGGCGCGCCGCTTTCAAGTCCGCCTGCAACTTCTCGACCGCCTCCGGGGCGTTCGCGCCCGTGACGCCAAGAAGCGAAGCAACCGCCTTTAAGCGTTCGCTGTTCGCGGTGTCGTGAGCATCCGCGCCGCGTCCGGTTAACGCCTCGACGCGTCGCACGCCCGCCGCCGCCGAGCCTTCGGATACCAGCCGGAACGGCCCGATCTGCGAGGCGTTCGCGACATGGGTTCCGCCGCAAAACTCGCGCGAATACGCCCCGCCAACGGAGACGACCCGAACCGTTGCCCCGTATTTTTCGCCGAACAGCATCATCGCGCCCAGGTTTTTGGCTTCCTCGATAGGCTTTTCGTCAATCTCCACGGGCAACTCGCGCAGTATCGCCTCATTCACCTCGCGCTCCACGGTTTGCAAATCCTCATGGGACAGACTTTGCGTATGCGCGAAGTCAAAGCGCAAACGGTCCGGCGCGACAAGCGAGCCGCGCTGTTGCACATGAGAACCCAAGCGGTCGCGCAGGGCTTTGTGAAGCAGGTGCGTCGCGGTATGGTTTCGCATAATATCGCGCCGCCGTGCCCCGTCCACCTCTGCTAACACCGAGTCGCCGATAGACAAGGTTCCTTTCGTCACCGTCGCCTTATGGAAGAACAACCCGTTCTTCTTTTTCGTGTCCGTCACGGTGACAACTGCGCCGCCCTGCACGCTAATGGTCCCCGTATCGCCGACTTGCCCGCCTGACTCTGCGTAGAACGGCGTCGCGTCAAGGAGAACGTCCACCGTTTCGCCTTCGGACGCGCTTTGCACGGGCTTGTTGTCCACGACCAGACCGACCACGCGCGCTTCGCCTCGGGGCGTTTCGTAGCCGACGAACCGCGTCGGCGCAAGCGATTTGAGCAGGTTGTCTACGGCCTCGTTCGCATCGCCCCAGACATTGATGTCTCTGGGACGCGATAACTCCTGCGCCTCGCCAAGCGCCGCCTCGTAGCCTTCGGTGTCCACGGACACGCCGCGCTCGCCCGCGATCTCGCGCGTGATCTCGAACGGCAAGCCGAACGTTTCATAAAGGAAGTACGCCCGCCGCCCGGACAGTGCGCCGGTCGCGAGTTCGTCGTCCAAGCGCGCCAGGCCGTTTTGAAGCGTGCGGCGGAACAGCGTTTCTTCCTGCTGAACCTGCGTCAATATGTACTGCTCGCGCTCGCGGATGTCGGGGTACGCATCGCCCATGTGCGCGATAACGGTCGGGACGATGCGCGCCAGGAACGGCTCATCGGTGAACCCGAGCGCGCGGATACCGGCGACAATCGCGCGTCGCATCAAGCGGCGCAGAACGTAGCCGCGCCCGGTCCGGTCCGGCGTCACGCCATCGGAGAGCAAAAACGTGGTCGCGCGGACGTGGTCCGCGATACGCCGAAACGCAATATCCAACGCGCTATCCGGCGTTCCCGTGTACGTTTTGCCGGAAAGCGCTTCCAACTCGCCGATGATCGGGCGAAGCAAATCCGTCTCGAACGGCCCGGATAAACGGTTGATCGCGGCGGCGGTGCGCTCCAAGCCCATGCCGGTGTCAATATTCTTTTTGGGAAGCGGGACCAGTCGGTAGTTGTCGCCCTCGCCGTCGCCGGTGAACTGCGTGAAAACCAGGTTCCAGATTTCCAGCCAGCGCTCGCCCTGCCCGTCCCATTCGTTGTTGAATGGCTCGTCCGGTTGCCGGTCGAAGAAAATCTCGCTACACGGCCCGCACGGCCCCTGCGAGTGTTCCTGAATCGCGTTCGCGGGCCAGTAGTTCGTTTTCTCGCCCAGTCTCGTTACGCGCTCGGCGGGCAATCCGCACATATCGCGCCACAGGTTGTACGCCTCGTCGTCGTCCTCGAACACGGTCACGCGCAGATCTTTGGGGTTAAGTTTCAAAACGCCGGTCAAAAACTCCCACGCCCATGTCACCGCTTCGCGCTTGAAGTAATCGCCGAAACTGAAATTGCCCATCATCTCGAAGAACGTGCAGTGCGACGTGTCCCCGATGTCGTCAATATCAATGGTTCGGAGGCACTTTTGCGCGGTCGCAACCGACGTGCGAGGCGGAATCGCCCGGTCCTCGAAGTACGCTTTGAACGGCACCATACCGGCGACCGTGAAAAGCAGGGTCGGGTCGTCGGACACGAGCGACTCGGAGGGCAGTCTGAGCGCCCCTTTGCTCTCAAAAAACTCTAAATACTTTTGTCGTAGTTCACGCGCTTGCATATAATGCAGTATACGGCGGGCGGGCGACTTTGGTAAAGACGCGGCGCCTCGTTGACAGGTTAGGGCGACAGGTATACCATTCAAACAGGAGGGGAATGAAATGACGCTTACGCTAAAACTAACCGAGGAACAAGCGGATCGCATTGAGGCGTTTCGCGCGCAAGGTATTGATATTGATGCGTCGCTCCGCGCGGTAGTACTCGCGGTTCTTGAAAAACTGCCCAGCAATGGGATTGATGCGGAGAACACTGCCGCAATGTCGTTGCTCGACAAGTTGAACAAAGCGGGCGCAACGGATGACCCGCAGCAACTTCGTAATTCCTAAGAAGAATTACGTGAACTGATAGACAACTTGAACGCCCAGCGATACGACGTAAGCGAGCGGGTTGTCCCGGCAAAATGAAACACATTTTTCTGGATTCCACGCCGTTAAGCGCTATTTGTAACCCGGTTTCGAGCGAAACGACGTCCGCAGTTAGAACCCAATTACTTACTTTGCTTGCTTTTGGACATAAAATCTACGTGCCTGAGATTATAGACTACGAGTTGCGCCGCGAACTGACGCGCGCGGGTAAAACGGCGAGCCTTGCCATTTTAGGCTCGCTTAAAAGCGGTTTTCGCTACGTCCCGATTACAACCGAAGCCATGCTTCTCGTTGCCGCACTTTGGGCGGACGCGCGAAATGCGGGAACCCCGACCGGCGACCCGAAGAAATTGGATATTGATGCAATCCTCGCGGCGCAGGCTTTGGTCGAGGGACGACAACAAGGGGTGGCGGAAGGTGAAGTGGTTGTTGCGACCTCGAATGTCGCGCACCTGTCGCGGTTCGTGCAGGCGGAATTGTGGACAGCGTTGACGCCCTGAAAAGCAGGTGCGTCCGTGTTGACCAAAGCCGACTTCGACCCTTGCTACCAGTAATACAAAGAATGTAGTGATCGCGGCGCGCTAAAACGAAAGGTGAAACCAGTGCGATTACAAGCGGAGGATGGGCAACTTACCGGCGTCACTGTGTCCACGGCAACAACCGGCTACACGGGCGGCGGCTATGTCACCGGCTTCGATGAGGATAACGACCAGGTCGCCCTGACCGTGCGCGGCTTGACAGCGGGTTTGTACAACGTTTTCATTCGCTACCGCGCGCCGTCCGGGGAGAAAGGCTACGATCTGGCGGTGAATGGCGCGCGGTATTCCGGCAAGTTCGCCCAAACCAAAGGCGACGCGTGGGCGACGCACACGGCGGGCGAGGTCGAGTTGCGTACCGGCTCAAACACGCTCGTTATCGCGAAGGGGTGGGGCTACTTCGACATTGACTACGTTGACCTTGTCCCCGCCGCGCCCCCGCGCGCTTTGCGAAAGCCGCCCAAAACGCTCGTGGATGCCCGCGCGACGCCGGAAGCCCGCGCGCTAATGGCCCGTCTTGTTAATACTTACGGGTCCGCGATGTTGTCCGGGCAGTTCGAGCAGCCGGACATAGATTATATTCGGCAAGTCACGCGGGCCATTCCCGCCATCTACGCCTCGGACCTGATAGATTTTTCGCCGTCGCGGCGCGCGTTTGGCGCGGACCCCAAAAACATGGTTCAGAAGGTTATGGCGGCGCATAAGAACGGCCATTTGATAACGCTGATGTGGCACTGGAACGCGCCCAATAAACTGATCAACAAAACGTACACGGATGCCAAAGGGCAAAAGGTGGACGCCTCGTGGTACCGGGGCTTCTATACCAATGCAACAACCTTTGATCTTCAGTCCGCGCTGGCAAATCCAAAGGGCGAAGACTACCGCTTGCTTTTGCGCGACATAGACGCTATCGCGATCCCGCTCGCGCAACTGGCCCGCGCGGGCGCTCCTATCCTGTGGCGTCCGCTCCACGAGGCCGAGGGGACGTGGTTCTGGTGGGGCGCGAAAGGGCCGGACGCGTTAAAGGCGCTGTGGCGGATTATGTTCGAGCGGCTGACCGCGCATCACAACCTGCACAATCTGATCTGGGTGTTCACCGCAGGCGACAAAGCGGACTGGTATCCCGGCGATAAATTCGTGGATATTGTCGGCGCGGATCTGTACCCGAGCGATCCGTTCGATCCCGGAAGCGAGTTTTACGATAGCCTGCGAAAACGTTTCGAGGGGCGTAAACTGCTCGCACTGACGGAGTTCGGCGGCGTCCCGGATGTGGAAAAAATGCGGCGATTTGGCGTTTTGTGGTCGTATTTCGTCTCGTGGTCCGGCGATCTCGGCCCGAAAAAGATCACGAAGGATGATCTCGCCCGCATCTACCATAATCGCACGGTGATCAACCGGGGACAACTGCCTCGCTAAAACGGGTGGAACAAAACTGGTTCCAAACGTAGCGCCTGCCGGAACGCCGGGGACAAAAGGTATAATCGCGCTAATATCGCGCCCGCCCGCCCGCTGGACAGGCGCAATGCGAAAAGAAAAGAAGGACAAACGACAATATGCCTCTGCTAACCGTGGATGGACGCGGCGACTTTGATGTGCAAGCCGACAAAAAACTGACCAACGCCATCGAGGACGCCGGAATTGACATTTTGCACCGATGCGGCGGCTACGCCCGTTGCACAACCTGCCGGGTCGAGGTGCTGAAGGGCGATGTTCCGCCGATTTCGGAAGCGGAAATAGACGCCCTGGAAGAGCCGGAACTAATCGAGAAATACCGACTGTCCTGCCAGTTGCGCGTCACCTCCGACATGACCGTGCGCCTGTGGAAAACCGCCTCCGAGCAAGGCATCGAACCCGGCGACCGCCCGGAAGACTAACCCAAAGAAAAGGATGAAGGCTGAAGGATGAAGGATGAAATGAAGAAAATCGGAGCCTGCCTTAAAAGGTTAGACGTTCTCTTTTTCATCCTTCATCCCTCATCCTTCATCCTTTTCTTGCCGCTATGACCAATCGCCCCGCACTTACCCGCCTCGACGCCCTGCGCGGGCTTCGCGTTTCGATTTGGGAGGCGGTTTGGTCAACGGTTTGGGCGACACTAACGGGCGGGGCGTTCCAAACCGGTTTCGCCCTGATGCTCGGCGCGTCGCCGGTTGCGCTTGGCGTCATGTCGGGCCTGCCCGCCGCCGTGGGTTTGCTACAAATTCCCGGCTCGCTGTATGTGGAAAAGCGCGGCGAGCGCAAAGGCTTTGTCGCGGGCGCGGCGGTTGCAGGGCGGCTCTTGTGGCTTCCCATTCTTTTCCTGCCGTTTTTATTGCCGCGCCCGTTTTCCCTTTGGGCGTTTCTCCTGGTTCTGACCGTTTCATCCGCGCTTCTCACCGTGACCGTTCCCGCGTGGACGTCGTGGATGAGCGATCTGGTTCCGCCCCAAAGCCGGGGGCGCTATTTCGGCCAGCGTAATATGCTGGCGGGCGTTGTCACCATGCTCGCCCCGCTTCCCGCAGGCGCGTTTTTAGATCAGGCGGTCAAGTACAACCGGTTCGACCCGCGCATCGCGTTCGCGGTTTTGTTCGGGCTTGCCTCGGTCGCCGCCGTGGGCGCGTGGACGATGATTCGGCGCCAACCCGAACCGCCGATGGAGCGACACAACAACGGCGACGCCCCCGTAAACCCCCTGCGCTCGCTATCCGTGCCGCTTGCGGATAGCGGTTTCCGTCGTTTCCTCGTATTTTCCGCGACCCTGGTGGTCGGCCAGTCGCTTGCCGGACAGTTTTTTATGGCGTGGCAGTTGGACAGAAACGGGCTGAATTTGCCCTATCTCACCGTGCAAATTCTGGGCGCGGTTGCAGCGGGCGCGGGCCTTCTCGCCACGCCGGTCTGGGGCTACCTGCTGGACAAATACGGTTCGCGGCCCGTTTTGATGATCTCCTGCGCGGGCGTGATCGCCGCCCCGCTGATCTGGGTGTTTACCACGCCGGGCGCGCTGTTTCTCAATCTCGCCCTGATCGTGCTGCTCAACCTGTTTTCCGGCGTGTTCTGGGGCGGCGTGGGAATGGCGCAGTTCAACCTGCTTTTAGGGGTGACGCCCGATCCGCGCTCGCGGGGAACGTATGTCGCCATGTTCTCCGCCGTCACCGGCATTGTCGGCGGGGCGGCCCCGGTCGCGGGCGGCGCGCTGATGGCGCTGTTCGCCCCGGTTCATGCCCAGTGGGGGCCGTACCTGACGCTGAACAACTACAAAATCTTGTTTCTTATCACCGCCGTTATTCGCGTGGTCTGCCTCCTGCTGGTGTCCCGAGTGCGCGAGTCGGAAGGGCGCGCCGTCGTGGGGACGCGTGATGTGCTGGAGCGGCTAACGGTTACGGCCCGACCTGTCACCTCGTTTTTCGAGTTACGCCGATTGTCTCGACCTACCGGCGAAAACGAGCGGCGGGGGGCGATCGCGCACTTGTCCGAATTACGCTCGCCGCTCGCGGTCGAGGAGTTGATCGCCGCATTGGACGATGTTTCCGGCCCGGTCCGACAAGGGGCGGTGCGCGCACTGGGCGAGATTGGCGACCATCGGGCGACCCTGCCGCTCGCCGCCAAACTTTTCGACCCCGCCGCCGACATCGGCGAGGCGGTCGCGCATGCGCTCGGATTCTTAGGGGACAAAACCGCGCTCCCGGCGTTGATGCAGGCGGCGAACGGTCCGGATGCGGGCGTGTGTGTCGCCGCGCTGAAAGCGCTGGGGCGTCTTGGCGACCCCGCCGCGCTTCCCGCGCTCGAACAAGCCCTTGACCCAGCGCACCCGACCGCATGCGAAACCGCCTGCGCGTCGCTTGCGCTTATAGCGCCGCTTTTGAACCGCGATGACGTCCGGCGCGTGGTCGGCGAATCGCTTCTTCCGCTTCTCGCCGCGCCGCACGCGGGCGTCGCGCGCGGCGTACGGCTCGCCGCCGCCCGCGCCCTGCTTTCGCTCGCGCGCCCCGCCGCCGATGAGGAAATGCGGGCCGGTGTCGCGTCCCGCCTCGCGCGCGAGGACGACCGGGCTGTTTCCGCCCAGATTGCGCTCGCTCTCGCCGCTATCGGTTGCGAGGCGCAGAGTGAGCCGGACGCGCTCGCGCACGATCTTTTGTCGGTTCTTGACCGAACCGGCGATAACGGCCTTGCGTACAAGCAAGCCCTGCAAGCGGTCGCGAGCGTCGGTTTATCCGATGACGCCTTTTATCCGTACCTCGGCTTGTCCGAAGCCGCACGCGATGAAGCCGCGAACAAACTTATCGAGGAAATGGCGCGCAAAGCCGCCCGGGACCGTGACGCGCACCGTCAAGCCGCCCTGATCGCGCTGGGCGAAACCTACGCAAGGGGACACTACGCCGAATGTCTGATCGCCGCCGCCGCGCTCGTTCCGCCCAAAGGGGAAACATTCGTGATGCCGATAAACGGCGTTGATTCCTCCGACTTTAATGAAGCCGATTACGCCCGCGCCACGTTCGCCGCGCTCGCTATGCGCGCAGACGCCCGTCAAACCGCAACCGCGCTCGAAGCCCTGCTCGGGATTTTGCTCCTGCGCGCGTTAGCGTGAAGTAATGTCGCCATTCGCCTGCGGCGTGGCTAACATGGTAGACATGTCCCGCCGCCACCGTCCGCTGTTGTAATGACCGGCGATAGGTTGTTTGTCGTTTGGCGTGACTGCGCACCGCGCTAAACAGTACGCGCGTTCGGATTACAAACGCAAAAACCCGCAACCAAAGTCAATTACGGGTTTTGATTCGTTCACTAAGTCACGCCGCTCTGACGTACACCGCGCGCTAAGTCGGCGCGCCGCCCGTCTCGCACCGCGCTTTAACCGCCGTCAGCGTGGAGTCAAGGTTGTTCTGCATCGTCTTTTGAACGATAGTTTTAATCAGCGGGCCGACCAGCGGAATCTCTAAATTGTAGTCAAGCTGGGAATCGAAGCGGGTTCCGTCGCCGTCCGTGGTAAAGGTCCAAACGCCCTCGAACTGCTCGTAGTCGCCGGAGAGTTGCCGGAACGTACACGTTCCCGCTGTCATATCCCAGATATCTTCCTCGACCCAGCCGACGGTGACGCCGAACTTTGGCACGATGCCGACCCATTTACTCACCACGCGCAACCCGTCCGCCGACGTTTCCTGCACGGTCAGGGACTTGACATCGGTCATAAATTCGGGAAATTTTTCGTTGTCACGGGCGACCGCGATAACCGCCTCGCGCGGGGCGTGAATTACAATACTCGCTTCAACACGAGGCATGGGGAATGCTCCTTCGTCGCATTTTAAAGAGCCAGAAAGTTAAGAGGAAGATAGCCAGAAAGTCAGAATAAAAAGGCTCTACGCTAACCGTCAGGTTCTGACTATCTCGCTTTCTTGCTCTTAACTTTCTGGCTTTATCTCAAAGAACCGCCCCAAACTTTCGGACGCGGCCTTGATAGTCGCGGATGGCGTCGGTCAGGTGTTCGGGGCGGAAGTCAGGCCAGAGAGTGGGCGTCACCCAAATTTCCGCGTAGGCGATCTGCCACAAAAGGTAGTTGGACACGCGCATCTCGCCCGCCGTGCGGATGAGCAGGTCCGGGTCGGGCAGTCCCGCCGTGTACAAGCCCTGCGCGAATAGTTCGGGCGTGACATCATCGGCGCACAGTTCGCGGCGGCACGCCATCTCGACCAGGCGCTTGGCGGCGTCTAAAATTTCCGCCCGTCCGCCGTAGTTGACGCATAAATTCAGCGTCAAACCGGTATTGGCCTGCGTAAACGCTTCGTTTTCGCGCATCACGCGCTGAAGCGATTCCGGCAACTCTTCGCGCCGCCCGGAAAACATCATGCGAACATTGTTTTCGTGGAGTCCGCGCACCTCGCTCCGCGCGGCGGCTTCGATGAGTTTCATCAAGCCCTCCACCTCGCGGGCGGGACGCTTCCAATTTTCCGCCGAGAATGCGTACAGGGTAAGGGCTTTAATTCCCATATCACCGGCGGCCCGCACGATATGCTTGAGCGAGCGGTAGCCTTGCTGATGCCCCCATAAACGCGGCATTCCTTTACCGCGCGCCCAGCGTCCGTTGCCGTCCATAATGATGGCGACATGCTCGGGGATACGGGCGGCGTCGAGAAGGGGAACCGCCGCCGTTCCCGCCGCCACGTTCGCGGCGCCGTCAGAGGTGTCGGTCGAAGGGGAGGCGTCATAGCGGACCGGGCTATCGGCAACAGCGGTATTCATCGCATCGTTCCAGGGATTTCGTGTAATTGAACCACGCAAGACGTCCGGGCGCGGCTTCGGTACCAGTATACCACTTACTTTGCCGTGTAAAGCGCTTTGCGGAGACTGAAAGAACAAGAATAGGAAACGGCTTCGCCGGATTGCGAAGCCATCAACGCCTAATCTTCGAGAAGTTCGGTTTCTTTCGTTTTCAAGAGCGTGTCCAATTCGGCGACATACTTATCGAGAAGTTTTTGAACATCCTTCTCGCCGCGCTTTGCATCGTCGTCGGTTACGTCCTCGTCCTTTTTGAACTGCTCGTTCGCGTCGCGGCGAATGTTGCGAAGCGACACGCGCGCGGCCTCGCCCTTGCCCGCGAGTTGCTTGACGAACTCTTTACGCCGTTGCTCGGTCAATTGCGGGATATTGAGGCGAATCACGATGCCGTCGTTGTTCGGCGATAAACCCAGGTCGGAGTTCGTGATCGCTTTGGCGATTGCGGGGAGCATCGTCTTCTCCCACGGCGTGATGATCAGCGTTCGCGCTTCCGGCGCATTCACGGCGGCGAGCTGATTTAAGGCGGTCGGCGCGCCGTAGTAATCCACCTTGATCGAATCCAGCAAGGCAGGGTTCGCGCGTCCGGTCCGAAGCGTCGCGAAATCATTCACGGCGGCCTCGATAGATTTTTTCATGCGCGTTTCGGTATCGCGCGTTATCTCGGATAAACCCATTGAAATTCTCCTTCGGAGAAGCAAGAGAGTTGATAGCGGGAGGGTAAGAAAGTCAAAACTAAGAAGGTTGTGCATCACCCGTCAGGCTCTGACTTTCCCGCTCTCCCGCTATCAACTCTCCCGCTATCAACTCTCTTGCTTTGCTCGCGCTACCAAGGTGCCGATTGCTTCGCCTGCGACCGCGCGCTTGATGTTGCCGGGCGTATTCATGTCAAAGACGATGATCGGAAGATCGTTTTCCATACACGTTGCAAACGCGGTTAGGTCCATCACACGCAGTTTACGCTCGATGGCTTCCTCATACGAGATGTGCGTGTAAGGCTTGGCATCGGCGAACTTGTTCGGGTCTTTGTCGTAGATCGCATCCACATTGGTCGCCTTGAGAACCGCGTCGCAGTGAAGTTCCAGTGCGCGCAGGCTTGCCGCCGTGTCGGTGGTGAAATACGGGTTGCCGGTTCCCGCCGCCAGAATAACCACGCGGCCCTTTTCGAGATGCCGGATCGCGCGCCGCCGAATAAACGGTTCGGCAACCGACATGATCGGAAGCGCGGTTTGAACGCGGGTTTCGGCCCCGGCCTTCTCCAGCGCGTCCTGTAGCGCGAGCGCATTGATCACGGTCGCGAGCATTCCCGCGTAATCCGCGGTCGCCCGCTCCATGCCTTTGCCGGATGCGGCCTGCCCGCGTAGGATATTGCCGCCGCCGACCACAATCGCGATACCGACGCCGGTTTTAGCGACCTCGGCGACCTCGCGAGCGATACCCGAGATTATCTCGGCGTCAATACCAAATCCCTGCGCCCCGGCGAACGCTTCGCCGGACAACTTCAGGAGAACCCGCCCCAATTTGGGGCGGGCCACGATGTTACTGTTCTCGGCTACGGCGTGTTCGGTTTCCATCCCTTGAATGCCGTGACTCACGCCTGCGCCGATTCGGCGCCAGAGGCCGCGTCCGCCTGCGTTTCGCCGACACGGAACCGGACAAAGCGCACGAGGCTCGCGCCCGGCGTTTCCTTGACCAGAGCGGCGATGCTTTTCGCCGGATCGCGCACATACGCCTGATTGAGCAGAACCGCTTCCTCCAGGAACTTGCGAACGCGCCCGTTGATCATGGCGTCGAGGGCCTTTTCCGGCTTACCCGCCATCTTGGGGTCGTTTGCGGCCTGGGCGCGGGCGATCTCGCGCTCGGTGTCAATAATCTTTTGCTCGACATCGGCTTCCGAAAGGTACTGCGGGTTCGCCGACGCGATATGCAAGGCCACCTCGCGCGCCAAATTCGCCAGCGCGTCGGTATCCGCGCCGGTCGCCTCGACCAGAACGCCAATCTTACCGCCGTCGTCGCCGGACCCGCCCGGATTGTGAACATAGGCGGCGACCGCATTGCCTTCCGGCGCGCCGAAGCGCTCGAACCGGGACAGCGCGATCTTCTCGCCCAATTTGCCGGTCGCCTCGGTAACGGACTCGGCGACCGTGTGCGCGCCGTGCGAATCGGCGAGCAGGGCGTCAAGGCTTGTCGGAACCGTTCCCGGCTCATACGACAACACCTTCGCGACCAAATCCTGGCCCAACGTCTTGAAGTCGGGGTTGCGGGCGACAAAGTCGGTTTCGCAGTTAAGTTCGAGAATCACGCCGCGCTTTTTGTCGTCCGACACGCGCGCCATTACCAGGCCCTCGGACGCGACGCGCCCTTCGCGCTTCACGCCCAAATTTTTGTTGCGCTCACGCAAAAGTTGCGTGGCTTTGTCCATATCGCCTTCGGCCTCGGTCAAGGCTTTTTTGGCGTCCATCATGCCCGCCCCGGTTTTTTCCCGAAGCGCTCCCACCATCTGCGCGGTTATCGCTGCCATAGTTTTTTTAAGTTTCCTAAATCTAGTAACTCGCGCCCGTCATATAAGAACTCTCACCCCCTAACCCCCTCTCTCGCAAGCGAACGAGGGGGAACCAGAACGTAACGGTTTGGCGGTTGTTCTTGCCGCTTTAGGCTCTTTATCTGGTTCCCCCTCGCTCGCTTGCGAGAGAGGGGGTTAGGGGGTGAGAGTTCTTATATGACGGGCGAGCAATATTTATAGAACCGTACCGAGGCTTAGCTGCCGGTGGACGTGTGCGCGTTCGAGGACGTGCTGCCCGAGCCGACGCCGCTTCCGACGCCAACGCCCACCGGGGCGGACCCGGTTTCCTGGGCGATAATGTTCGTGGCCTCGGCGGCACCGACATTCACATCGCCGGTTCCCTGCGCAACGGTGGAATCCTGCGGCTCGCCCACAAGGGCCTCGGCCCCGGACACAATCGCCTCAACCTGAGCGGATGTTTCGATCGGCGCGGGCGTTTGGGCAAGGTTCCCGGCGGCGTCATAGGAAAAGCCCATGCCGCGCGCGTCCTCTTCCATCTGTCGGCGGCGCTCTTCCGGCGTGGTCGCAACCAGTGTCGCGTCCTCGTCGCCGATAATGCCCGGCGTGGTTTCGCCGTTCGCAATCGCCTGCTCATCCCATTCGCCCTGCTTGATCTCGATAATCGCATCCGCGATCTTATTCGAGATGAGCTTGATGGCGCGGATTGCGTCATCGTTGCCCGGAATGATGTAGTCCACCTCGTCCGGGTCGCAGTTCGTGTCCACAATCGCGACAATCGGGATACCCAGCAAACGGGCTTCCTTGACCGCGAGGTGTTCCTTTTTCAGGTCCACGATAAACAGCGCGGCGGGAAGGCGGGGCATATCCTTGATACCGCCCAAGAAACGCTCCAAACGGTCCTTTTCTTCGGTCAGGATCGCGGCTTCCTTTTTGGTCAATTTCAAAAAGGTGCCGTCGGCCTCCATACCTTCCAGATCACGAAGCCTTGCGATGCGGCTTTGGATCGTGCGGAAGTTGGTCAGCATACCGCCGAGCCAGCGACTGTTGACAAAATACTGGCGGGACCGACCGGCGGCCTCGGCGACCGCATCGGCGGCCTGTTTCTTGGTGCCGACAAACAAAACCGTGCCGCCGCCGAGCGCGATGTCCTGGATGAACTTTTGCGCGTCATCGAAAAGCTTCAGGCTTTGATGAAGGTCAATAATGTAGATCCCGTTGCGCGACCCGTAGATGTAGCGTTTCATCTTGGGGTTCCAGCGCCGGGTTTGGTGTCCGAAGTGGACGCCCGCTTCGAGCAGGTCCTTCATGGCGATAGAGGCCATAATAGTTACAATTCCTTTCGGTTTCCGGGCCGCGCCGATTTTTCGGCGTATATTAACGGCCCCCTCCCTCGCGTCCTGAACGGCGTTGTTTAACCAACGCTGAACCGAAAAGAACCGCGAGGTGCGGATTTAGCAATCTCAAACTGTGAAAGTTCTGCGAACGCGCCGCAAGCCACAAAAGACGTTTGCGTTCATTTCTCGCGAAAAACGCGGCCTTCTCCTGTGGTTGAAAACCTTCCCATACTATCACGCAGGCCAACGAGCGGCAACTACGGCGCGTTCCGCAA
Organism: uncultured Armatimonadaceae bacterium; assembly: GCA_964252165.1. Taxonomy (GTDB): domain Bacteria; phylum Armatimonadota; class Armatimonadia; order Armatimonadales; family Armatimonadaceae; genus CAXUMS01. Next base: position 43,435 of record CAXUMS010000002.1, on the reverse strand, counting down.
TGGCGCGTCTCATGCCGCCTTTCTTGACGCCCCCGGTTCGGCGGCGTTATAATCGGCGCAGGCGCGGACGCGCGGCGCAATCGTTCTTTCAAGGCGCACGATGGAACGCGGTTTGGCGGCATTTGGGCGGGAAAGGCAAGTTTTCATGGCGGCGACGAGTAGCGCATCCGGGGCGGCGGAGAATGGCGGCGGGGGCGACAAGAACGGCGCGGGCGCGCCGGTCGCGGCCCTGACGCTCGCCGCTGGGAAGTCGTCGCGCATGAAGTCCAAGACGCCGAAGACCCTGCATCCCGTGTGCGGGCGGCCCCTGCTTTTTCATATCATGGACGCGCTACGGGCGTCCGGCGTCACGCGCAACATCGTCGTCGTGGGGCATCAAGCCGAAGCCGTTCAGGCCGCGCTCGATAACGAGTTCGGGGCGGGCGAAACCGAGTACGTGTTGCAGACCGAGCAAAAAGGAACCGGACACGCCGTCCAGATGGCCCAGCCGCTCCTCGCGGGCTTTGCGGGAACCGTTCTGGTCGCGCCGGGCGACGCCCCGCTCTTATCCCCGGAAATTCTGCAAATGCTTATCGCCGATCACCAAAACGCCAATCGGGCTGCGACATTGCTCACCGCCGTTTTACCCACGGATGCCGGTTCGTACGGGCGCGTGGTGCGCGACGAAACCGGCGGCGTTTCCGCGATTGTCGAGGCGCGCGACGCGTCCCCTGAACAACGGGCGATCCGCGAAATTAATACCTCCGTCTACGCCTTTGACGGCCCTGCTCTGTTTCGCGCGCTTGCGGAACTCAAACCCGACAACGCGCAGGGTGAACTGTACCTAACTGATGTGATTGGCCTTTTGCGTCGCGCCGGTTTAACCGTCGGCGCGCTGGTTTCGCCGGACGCCGATGTCGTGCTGGGCGTTAATACGCGCGTGGACCTTGCGGACCTCAACGAGCGAATGCGAAAGCGTCTGCTCCACAATTTGATGCTGTCCGGCGTCACGGTGGTTGATCCCGCGTCCACCTTTGTCGAAGCGGGCGTCCGGGTGGGGCAGGACACCACTCTGCTGCCGGGAACCCATCTCGCCGGACGAACTACGGTGGGCGAGGACTGCGTGATCGGCCCGAATACGCATGTTACCCACTCCACGATCGGCGACCGCGTCCGCGTTCGGTCATCAGTTGTGGACAACGCCGTGGTCGGCGACGACTGCAAGGTCGGCCCGTTCGCCCATCTGCGCCCCGGCGCGCATCTACACGCGGGCGTTAAAATCGGCAATTTCGTCGAGATTAAAAATGCGACCCTCCATGAAGGCGTCGCCGCCGGGCATTTGACATACCTCGGCGACGCCACCGTCGGCGCGTGGTCGAATATCGGGGCCGGAACGATCACGTGCAACTACGACGGCTACGAAAAACACCAAACCACAATCGGCGCCGCCGCCTTCATCGGATCGAACACCATTCTGGTGGCGCCCGTTCAGGTCGGCGACGGCGCCGCGACCGGGGCCGGATCGGTTATCACCAAGCCCGTCCCCGCCGACGCCCTCGCCATCGCCCGCGCCCACCAGATCGGCAAAGATGGCTGGGCCGCACGGCGCCGCGCGGCGCGGCAAAAGGATAAGCAAGAAAGTTGATGGCGAGAAAGCGAGAAAGTGAAAGGGAAGGGAAGAAAGCGCTCGTAGGCTTTCTAACCTTTGATGATCTGGGAACAAGAGCCTCCCGCCGAAGGTCAACCATCGAACCGCAAGCGCAAGGCGTCGCTTCATCTGATTTTCTTGCTTTCTTGCCATCAACTTTCTTGCTTGCGCCGGAGGCGCTTTGATGAGTAACCCCAACGCCCCCCAGCGCCCGATGCGTTTGTTCGCCGGGAACGCGCACACCGTTTTAGCCGCCAATATCGCGTTTCATCTGGGCGCCGGTCTGGGTGAGATGAGTACGACCACGTTCAACGACGGCGAAATCCGCGTGCAGGTCGAGGAATCCGCGCGCGGCTTGGACGTATTCATTGTCCAGCCGACGTGCGCGCCCGTGAACGATAATCTGATGGAACTGCTCATCATGATTGACGCGTTCCGGCGCGCGTCGGCGGACCGGATAACGGTGGTTCTGCCGTATTACGGGTACGCGCGTCAGGACAAGAAAATCAAGCCGCGCGAGCCGGTGACCGCCCGCCTTGTCGCGGATTTGATTACCGAGGCGGGCGCGACAAGAGCGGTTTGTCTGGACCTCCACGCCGGGCAGATACAGGGCTTTTTCCGTATTCCCGTGGACCATTTGTACGCCGCGCCGCTAATCGGCAACTACCTTTTGGATCAGGGGATGGAGGACGGCGAGATGTGCGTCGTGTCACCCGATGTCGGCGGGGTCGCCCGCGCCAAATCCCTCGCCGAGATGCTGAAAACCAGTATCGCCATTATCGCCAAGCGCAGGCCGGAGCCGGGCAAGGTCGAAATTATGGAGATTATCGGCGATGTGCGGGACAAGAAATGCGTGATGATTGACGACATGATTGACACCGGCGGGTCGGTCGTCAGCGGCGCGGAAGCCCTGATGGAGCGCGGCGCGCGCTCGGTTGTCGCCTGTTGCACCCATGCGGTTTTATCGCACGGCGCGGTCGAGCGTATCGCCGCCTCGCCGATTGAGCAACTCGTGATCACGGACACGATCCCGTTCCACGACACCGCGTACGTGGACAACGGCAAAGTGAAGATCCTGTCGGTCGCCCCGCTCCTCGCCGACGCCATCCGCCGCATCCACAATGAGGATTCGGTTTCGGAACTCTTCGACCGCCCGTGGTAGACGTTGGTTTGATAAATGAGCGAAGCCGACAATTTTGAGAAGATAATCTTTGAAGCGATCAAACCAATCCTGAAACAGAACGGCTACCGGAAAACAAAGGGAACGTTTACCAAAAAGTTCGGGACGCAGTTCACCGGCGTAATCAATTTCCAGCGCAGTAGCAGTTCGACCGCCACATATTTAAAGTTCACGATCAACCTGCAACCTGGGCGTTTACTGGGATGACCTTACTGTTTGGCTCGAACGGCACGAAGAGGTAAAAAGCGTTTGGTCATGCCACTGGCGTAAGCGAATTGGCGATGTTCTTCCTGAGAAAAGAGACATTTGGTGGTCCGTGAAAGATGAGCAAGCGGCAAACGCGGTTGCCAACTATCTGAAGACGGATGTTATCGCGGCGGCTCTACTTGAAGTCAATCGCCATTGCGACAAAACCGTTTTACGTCAACTATTTAACGCAGATCAGTTGCAGAATATGATGCGAGGCGACTACCGGGAGTACGGGGGGGCGCTACGAAGTCATGGGTTGGTGTGGGATGAGGCGGTAGATTGAAGATGGTTGCGCTACCCGTTAGGTTTTCGAGGAGATAAATCTCCTCGCTATGTGGCGCTACGCGCCGATGGCCCTGCCGGGCCTGATCCATTGTAGACGGCTCGGTTTACCGCCACCCGACATACGACGGGGTGAACTGATTCTTACGTCCGTAGGACGCCCGGCGCGTAGCGCCAGATAGCGAGGAGATTTATCTCCTCGAAACCAACCGAACGGCGATTATGAAACAAACCGCTCTCGCGCAATGTTGCGTGACTGATAACTGTTCACCTTGTCCGCTCTGCCTTTCGTGCGTTCCCCGGCGAAAAACGGTAGGCTGAAAACGGCGGTTCCATTACTGCGTTCCTGCAGAAACGAACCGCACCGCCCTCGCAAACTATGCGACCCAACGACCGCGCTATCTTGACACCGGCCCCGCCGCCGTCCGCAACCCACGGAACGGAGCCGTCCGCGCGCCATCGCCGCGTTCTTGCGGTCAACCTCAACTACTTGGGCGACGCCTTATTTACCACGCCCGCGCTCCAAGCCCTTCGGGCGCGCTTTCCCGGCGCGCAGGTAGACGTTCTTTGCGGGCCGCGCGCCGCGACCGTGCTACGCGGCAACCCCCATGTGGACCGCGTTATCGAGCGCCCGCAGGCGCGCGGGGCGGGACGCTCCGTTTTCCTGTGGCGGACGCTTTGGGCCGGGAAACGCTACGATGCCGTGGTTCTTTTCCACGGCACGTTTACCAGCGCGCTTTTAACGTTCCTGAGCGGCGCGCCGGTTCGCGTCGGGTTCGCGGGCGAGAACAAAACGCGGCTTTTGACCCATGCGGTCGCGCGGCGCGGCGCGGACGAACACGTCGTAGACGCGTACCTCCGGCTTGCGCTTGCGCTCGGTTCGGTTTCTGCGGATACGGCGGCGGGCGCGCCGCGCTTGTTTTTGCCGATCACGCCCGACGATCAGGCGTTCGCGGCGCGTTTCTTAGGGGAAGCCGCCGCATCCGGCGACACGGGCGCGAACGGCTCCGAGGCCACGGACCGGACGCCCACGGTCGGTTTGGTGATCGGAACCACGCGCCCGCAGAAATGCTGGCCCGAAGCCCATTTTGCGCGCCTCGCTGAGCGGCTTTGGAACCGGAGCGGGATGGTGTGCGTTCTGCTTGGCGGACCGGGCGAAGAAGAGCGGGCGGGGCATATCCGGGAAATGGCGGCGAACGTCCCGCTCGTGTCGGCGGTCGGGCGTACCACGGAGATGCAGATGGCGGCCCTTTTGTCCCAGATGCGCGCGGTCGTCTCCGGCGACACCGGCCCGCTTCATTTCGCCGCCGCGGTCCAAACGCCGCTGGTCGCTTTGTTCGGCTCCACCGACCCGCGAGAAACCGGTCCGTGGATCGCGCCCGGTTCACACGGCAAGGCCGTTACGCTCTACGATCACCTGCCGTGCGCGCCGTGCGGGAAACATCCGACCTGCGACGGCAGGTTCGACTGTCTGCGGAACCTGACGCCCGAACGCGTGTACGACGCCCTTTTGTCGCTTCTTGATTTGCCGAACGGGCGGACGCCGCTTCCCGTGGTTTCGTCCGCGCGCGAGGGGGCGAGCCGATGAGCCGCGTTTCGTCCCGACCCGACGCCGCCCGCCCCGTGCGGTCGGTCCTCGTCTTGACCAAACACCGCTTTCTGGGCGATTCCATTGTCGCCGAGCCGCTTCTCGCCGCCGTCCGCAGGGCGTACCCGGACGCCCGCATCTCGCTTTTGACCGGCGCGCCCGCCGAGGTCGTTCTGCAAAACTGCCCGCACCTCGACCGCGTGTACTGCTACCCGCACGGCTCGGCCCGGCGCGGTATGAACGGTTCGCTCCGGTTGACCGGCTCGATTTTGCGGCTTGCGCGCACGATTCGCGCGCGCAACGGCGGCGGGCGTCCCGATATTTGTCTGGTCGCCGACCGCTCATTCCGGTCGGCGGTCGCGGCTCTCCTGTGCGGCGGACGGATTCGGGCGGGCTTTGATTCGGACGGGCGACGCGCCCTGCTCACGCACCCGGTTCCCTACGACATGGACCGCCACGAGGCCGAATGTTGCCTTGATATTTTGCGCGCGGTCGCCCCGGAGCCATCAGGGAGCGCGCCGTATAACCCGATTCCGCACCTGTACCTGACCGCCGACGAACGCGCGCGCGGGGCGGAAATCCTGGGGCGGGCGGGCGGAAAACCGAGCGGCGACTTGGGATCGTTTGTCGCGATGCAACCGGGTGCGTCCCACGAGGACAAGCGCTGGCCGACCGAGCGCTTCGCCGTTGTCGCGGACGCGTTGATCGAGGCGGGAAAGCGAATTGTATTGGTGGGCGGGCCGGAAGAGCGCGATGCGGCGGCGCGTATGCGGGCGTTGGTGAAAACGCCATTGGGCGGCGGGGATAACGGCGCGCCGGTTCTGCTCGACGCCACCGGCGCCACGACCATCCGCGAAACGATGGCGGTTTTGTCCCACGTATCGCTTTTCGTGGGCAATGATACCGGCGTGAACCATCTGGCCGCCGGGGTCGGAACCGCGACCGTTGCGCTGTTCGGCCCGACGCCCGCGCACAAGTGGGGACATACCGGCGCGCGTCATGCGATCTTAAACGCGCCGGACGGCAAAATCGCCTCGATTGAAACCGACACGGTTCTCGCCGCCGCGCGCCGCTTGCTCGGCCTGCCGACCGTGGTTTTTCCCGGCGGGCGGTTAGACGCGCCCCGGAGCGCGGGAAGCGCAAAACCCGAGTTGCTTTCGCGGGCCGGGGCGGGCGTGACATCGGGCGAGGCGCAAACCCGATGACCACCCCGCCCCAAACAAACGAGATTAACCGCGTGTGCGTGGTGCGCTTCGGCGGCATGGGCGATATTCTTCTCGCCACGCCCGCCGTGCGGGCGTTGTCCGAGCATTTTGGCGCGCCGGAAATAGATTTCATTGTCGGCAAAGGGATGCGCGACGCCCTTTCCGGTATCCCATATTTGCGTCATGTCACCGAGTTCGACAAAGACGGCGACGACGCCCGCTTGCGAAACTTTCTGCGCTTTTTGATCGGTTTGCGGCGCGAGCGCTACGACCTGTTCGTAAATTTTCACCCGTCCGCCAAAACGGTATTAATGGCGGCGGCGTCCGGCGCGCGCCGCGTGGTGACGTTTCGCAAGGACCGGCGCGTGCAAGCGCAGTCGGGGCGCGTTCGTCATGCCGTTGATGATTTCGCCAAAGAGACGCTTCCGCTCGGCGTCCCTCCGATCACCGACCGGCAAATGGATTTTTACATCCCGGACGCCGCCCATGCGCGGGTTGCGGACCTTTTAACGGGGGAAAACATCGGCGCGGACGATCGTTTGCTTGTGGTGAATCCCGCCGCGACCCGCGACATCAACCGCTGGCCCCCGGATCGGTTCGCGGGCCTGCTGGACACATTAGCGGTCCAAATGCCCGATGTGCGCGTGGTGTTGACCGGCGGTAAGAACGACAAAAAACTGGTCGAGGCCGTTCTGCGGAACCTTCGGGGCGCATCGGTGTCCAATTTTGCGGGCGTCGTGAACGTCAAGGAATTGGGCGCGCTTCTCGCCCGCGCCGATACCGTGGTGACCGGTGATACCGGCCCGCTTCATATCGCCTCGGCGGTCGGCGCGCCTCTCGTCTGCTTGTCCGGGGCCGCCGATCCCGACCGCACCGGCCCGCTCGGAAAGCGCGATCTGGTCGTGATTAACCGGGAACTATCGTGCGTTCCGTGTCAGGCGCGCACGTGCAAGCGCGGCGATATCGCCTGCATGACGCAAATGCCGGTGGACTGGGTTTTAACCGCCGTGAAAACAAGGCTTGCGGCAAGCGGGCGTCGAACTAACAACAAGCGATTAGCGGGCGACGAGGCGGCGACGGCAGGGACGGGCGGCGCGCGAAAATGACCAACCACAACGCGATCAAGAACGACACAAACAGCGTCGCGGCGCACTCGGTTTTGACGCGCGCGGCGTTCGCGGCGCGCGCGGACGCCCTGCATCACGCGGGCAAACAGGTGGTGTTCACCAACGGCGTTTTCGATATACTCCATGTGGGACATGTGCGTTATCTGGAGGCGGCGCGCGCTCTCGGCGACGTTCTTCTGGTCGGCGTCAACAGCGACGCGTCCGTGCGGCGTCTCAAAGGCCCGACCCGGCCCCTCAACGGCGAAAACGAACGCGCCGAGGTGATCGCCGCGCTCGGGTGCGTGGACGCCGTTTGCGTGTTTGACGAAAACACGCCGGAAGAGTTGATTCGCGTCGTGCGTCCCCGCGTTCACGCCAAAGGCGGCGATTACGCAAGCCCCGACGCTCTGCCGGAAACGCCGCTGGTGCGCGCGCTCGGCGGCGAAGTGCATCTATTGCCGCTGATTTCCGGTCGCTCGTCCACGCGGATTATCGAGAAGTTACAGGAAGAACGTTGACGGCGCACGCAAAACAACTGTATGTTTTTGGCATCGCCGCGCCGCGAGCGGCGCTTCGACGTTGCGCCTGGTCGCGTTTCCTTCAAGCGGCGGCGCAGGGGGGGCGGCTTTGATTCGGTTGCGACCCACCAAACAACTGTTCCCGGAGTTCGTCCGTCCCCTGACGCCCGCGAATTTGCCGCTCGCGCGCTCTACGGCCCCATCGCGCGAAACCGCCTCGCAACGAATTCTGGTGATTCGTACGTCCGCGAATGGCGATATTTTGATGGGAACGCCGCTTCTCGCCGCCCTGCGCGCCGCGTACCCCGCCGCGCATATTACCTGGATGGTCGAGCGCAGCGATCAGGAGGCCATTGACGCCAACCCGTATGTGGACGAGCTTCTCCTGTGGGAGACGATGTACTGGAAGAAAATGACCCGGCGCGGGTTGTATCCGGTCTGGCTGACGCGCGCGGTGCGCCTGTGGAATCTGGTGCGCGGCAAACGCTTCGATACCATTATCTCGTTCGAGCCGGAAGACTGGCCGATGCTGACCCGGTTCCTCAGCGCGAATCGGCGCATCGGCGTGTTCGATACGTTCCGCGAGTTCCACGGCGCGACCAAAACCAGCCGCCGCGCGCGCCTGTACACCGATGTGTACGCGTACGAGGACCATCCACGCCACCGGGTAGACCAGTACCTGTTGCCGCTTCGCGCGTTGGGGTTAGGGCAACCGACCGCAAGCCAAAAACGCCTGATGATCGGCTACACCGAAAGCGACAAGCGCGATGCGGATGCATTTATCGCGCGCGAACTGGAAAGCGAGCCGTTTGTCGTGGTCGCGCCCTTAACCGGCTGGCCGTCGCGGTCGTGGCCCCCGGAGCGCTACGCCGCCGTCGCGGATCGGATCGCCGCGCAAACCGGCCTGCGCGTGGTTTTGACCAGCGGCGGCAACCCGAAGGACCGCGCGGTGGTGGAGCATATCGCGAGCCTGATGACGGCGACACGGCCTGTTCTCGCGGTCGGCACGTTTGGATTTCGCGCGCTCGCCGCGTTTATCGAGCGGGCCGCGTTGGTGATTAGCGGCGACACCGGCCCGATGCACCTTGCATCGGTTTTTGATACGCCGTATGTCGCGCTGTTCGGGCCGTCGCCCGTAGAGCGGTTCGCGCCGCTGGTCGGGCGCGGCCTGCCGCTGATTCACCCGGTTCCGTGCGGGCCGTGCCATCAGTATATTTGCCCGAACGAGGGCGACGCGCACAAGCTTTGCATGAGCCTTCATACCGAGGACGAGGTCTTCGATGCCGCCTGCCGTTTGCTTAAAGTGGTAAAATCACGCAAACAACCCGCGAGCGCCGCGTCGCCGTCGGAATTTGGTTCAGGACGTCAGCGCGAACCCGCCGCGCCCACCGCCGCCGCCCGATGACGTTTTCACCTTTCGCCGCTACTCCCGCCTCGCCCATGTCATCTAAACCCTCTCGTCCGCTCCGCATTCTTGAAGTCGGCTCCTGCTTTCCCGGCTGGGGCGGAACCGAAATTCATGTTTTGAACCTGTCCGAGCAGTTGGTCAAGCGCGGTCATGATGTTACTATCTCCGCCCGGCCCGGTCGGTTCGTGGATACGCAGGCGCGGGCGCGCGGCTTATCCGTTTTCAACACGACTATCGAAAAGCAACAGGACTGGCGCGATTCGCGCGCGTACCTGCGCTTCCTGCGCGAGAAGAAGTTCGACATCGTTCACGCCCACTGGCGCCCCGACTACATCGTCCCGCCCACGCTCGCGCGTCTCGCCCGCGTCCCGGTCGTGTTGCTGTCGCACCATTCGCCGTTTCCGTTGAAGAAAAAGGAACGCGTGATTTTGCCGCGCTTGTGTAACCGGATGATCGCGCTTTCGGAATCCGTGCGCCAAATGCTGCTTCATACCGGCCTGCCCGCCGACTTCGTCACCACCATCCATCACGGAACCGATACCGAGGCGTTCCGCAAAACCACTGTGTCGCCCGAAACCGTGCGGGCCGAGTGGGGCGTACCGAAAGGGCGATTTGTGGTCGGCATCGTGGGCCGTATCGCCGAGGAAAAAGGCGTCACCGATCTGATGCGGGCGGTCGCCAAGTTAAAAGACCTGCCCGTGCATCTGGTGATCGTGGGCGACGGTCCGTGGGATCTGCTACTGCGCCATCTGGAATACGAGTTGAAACTCGGCGACCGGGTAACGTTCGCGGGTTTCCGGCAAGATGTCAACAACGCGATCAACGCCCTCGATGTTCTGGTTCTCGCCTCGACGTGGGCGGAGCCGTGCGCCGCCGTGGTTCAGCAGGCGATGGCGCTGGGCAAGCCGGTTGTCGGCACCGATATGGGCGGAACGCCCGAGATGGTCGCGAGCGGCGAAACCGGCCTGATCGTCCCGCCCCAAAACCCGGACGCGCTCGCCTCCGCCCTGCGCGCCGTTTACAACGACCCGGCTCGCCGCGCGGAAATGGGACGCGCGGGCCGCGTTCGCGTGGACGACCTCTTCACCCTATCCGGCATGACCGACCGCATCGAGTCCCTGTACTACCGTGAACTCGCCGCCCGGCGCGGCGACAAGGCCCTTCTCGCGCCGCAGGCGGGCGTTTCGGCGTAACAAAACGGTTTATCACGCCGCAAAAGCAACACCGTAAAACATGACTAACCCAACTAACCCAACCGCCGCCCGCCTCGCCTCGTCCGTCGCCGTTATTATCCCCGCCCGTTTGGGCGCGACGCGCCTTCCCAACAAACCGCTCGCCGACATCGGCGGCAAGACGATGCTCCAGCGCGTGTGCGAGAGGGCGCAGGCCGCGCAGACGGTAGGCCGCGTTTTGGTCGCGACGCCGGACACGACGATCTTCAATGCCGTGCAGGCGTGGGGCGGTGAGGCCGTGATGACATCGCCGGATTGCCGAACCGGAACCGACCGGGTCGCCGAGGCCGCGCACGGATTACCGCACGAGTTTCAGATTATCGTCAATGTGCAGGGCGACGAGCCGCTGATCGAACCCGCTACGATTGACGCCGTGGCGAACGCGCTTCAAGAAAGCGAAAGCGGCGATGTGGCGGAAATGGCGGAAATGGCGTCCATGATGTGTCCGGTTCCGCCGGGCCGCGAAAGCGATCCCAACGTGGTCAAGGTCGTGTGCGACACGCGCGGCTTCGCGCTGTATTTTTCCCGCGCCGCCCTTCCGTTCCGCCGCGACACGAACGCCGCGCAATCCGTGACGACCTTTCAGCACGTCGGTTTGTACGCCTACCGCCGCGACTTCCTCCCGGTTTTCACTGCCCTTGCCCCCACGCCCCTCGAACAAGCCGAGTCGCTGGAACAACTGCGCGCCCTGGAAAACGGCTACCGCATCCGAATGGCGCTAACGGAACGCGCGCCGGAATCTGTGGACACGCCGGACGATCTTGAGCGGGTCCGCGCGCTTATCGCGGCCCTTTGATTTGTTCGGAAAAAATATTATTTCAAATCGTCCAAAAAATCGAACTTTGTGTTATAGTTCATGTAACGCTGAGTTTGGAGTTTGCCTTCCATGTCCCAAAACGCTTCCGACCGTTCTAAAATCGCTAAAGACTTGCATGAATCCCGCCGGCGCTTCTTGAAAAAAACCGCGTTAACCGGAGCGGTCTTAGCGGTATCGCCACACCTTTTCTAAGAAAAGGCGCACGCACAGCAAGCCGGAGTCGCGCTCGCGCCTGCGCCCGGTCAGCCTCGACTGTGGCAAACGAGTAAACCCGTTTACTCCGGCGTTTTCAATATCGTGACGGGCAACGTAATGTTTCGGCATCGTGTTTGCAAATGGAATGGCAAGGGAGGCGGACTGAACTTCACGCTTTTTCACAATACGCAATCCACGCGCACGGCCTTGATCGGGGCCAAATGGAGCCATTCGTTCGGCGATTTCGTGCAAGCCGACGCGGACGGCGCGACGGTTGTGCAAGGCGACGGAACGGAGGTGCGGTTTACGTTGCTTGTCAATGGCGCCTACGCCGCGCCTGTTGGCGTGCGGCAAACATTGACGCAAGAGCCAAGCGGCGCGTGGCTACTAACACGACGGGGCGACCGCGCACAACTTCGCTTCCGTGCGAGCGATGGCAAACTCGAAAGTGTTTCTAGCTCCAACAACAATGCGACAACCTGTACATACAGCGCGTTGGGCGAACTTGTTACAATCACAGATGCATCGGGGCGCGCACTGACGCTTGGCTACTCAAATGGACGGTTGACCCATATTGAGGATTACGAAGGCCGCATTTGGAATCTCTCCTACGTCAATGGCAGGCTTACTGCTATCTCTGAACCGGCGCTCGCAGGCATTGTGTACAACACTTCCTTTGCCTACGATGGCGGAAATAATGTTGCTGGTATTCAAAACCGTTTGGGCAGTCAATGGGTTTTCGCTTACGATAGCGCAAATGGGCTTGTCGCTATGTCAGACCCTTATGGCAAGGGATGGACGTTCCGCTCCGCCCGCGCCCATATCGCCCCGGGAACACTAACACCCAGTCCAGTAGGGAATGAGCCGAATCCTCTGCCGGGAGCGGGTGCAGGCGGCGGAGGCAGTGGAAGTGACAATCCCCAAAGAGTATGGCCTTCGGATGTATATGGTGCGGGCGGCGTCACTGATCCTACGGGTGCGACAGTTGAGTACGGCATAGACAACCAAGGTCGCACAGTCGCTGTGAAAGGAGCGACAGACGACCGGGCGGTTTTTAGTTATGACAACGCCAATAACCGGATTTCGGCAGAAATGGATTCTGGCGCAACGCAACAGTGGACCTATAATGCGCAGGGAGATGCTCTAACGCATCGAGACCCGCTAAACAACGTAACCGTCACGAACTATAACGCGGCGGGTCTGCCAGTCAGTGTAACGGATCCGCTTGGTCATGTCAACTTGTACGGCTATGATGCGCGCGGCAATCGCACGACGCACACCGACCCGCTCGGGAATGTCAGCGTGACCGCGTATGACGCTGATGGCCAAGCCATAAGTGCCACAGATGCGCGCGGGGCGGTTTCGCAGTTCACCTACGATGTTCGGGGGAACCTTACGCAATCGGTTGATCCGCTTGGCGCGATAACCACGCTACAGTACATGGGCGATACCGACCGCATCGCCGAGCAAACCGACGCGCTAAACCGTGTTACCGCGTACCAGTACGATGAGTGGGGACGGCAAACCGGCTACACGCACCCTACCACAGGCAATCCCGGCGTTTCGTTCGTCTACGACGCCGAAGGGCGCACCGTCCAAACCACGGACGCAACCGGCGTCCGCTCCTACCAATACGACGTATGGGGACGTAAAACCCATCTGGACGACCCGATGGGGATGACTGACGCCGTTTATGACGTTGCCGGGCGTCTGCTCACACAAACCGACGCCGCCGGGCGCACCCATTCGTATGATTTTGATGCTTTGAAGCGGCTTACATCGGTGAGCGATGGAAACCAAACCGCTACCTACGACTACACCATCAACAATCAGATGTCAGCTGCCCATTATCCAAATGGAACGCGGGCCGAATATAGTTATGATGTGGCAGGGCAAATTGTAAACGTTGCTCACAAACGCGCTGACAACAGCCTTATAGTTTCTTACTCTGCTGTGTACGACGTTGCTGGACGTATGACGCAGGTAACGGAGCAACCTAGCGGAGCGGTTACGTCTTACTTGTTCGACGACGCCAGCCGCCTGATCCGCGAAGAGCGCACCGGCGACCGGTCGTATTTCAGCGAGTACACGTATGACGCGATGGGGCTTTGCTTAACGGCCTTACGTTCTGTAAACGGCGTTGTGTCCCACAACGGACAGTACCAATACAACAGCGCGGGACGTGTTACGCAAGTGCAGGACGCGGCGACCGGAGCGACAACACTTTATAGTTACAGTGCGACCGGCAACCTGCAAAGCATTACTGAGGGACAAGAGCAAACCTTGTACTCATATAATGAGCGGAACGAGTTAGTTGCGGAAAGTCACCAAAGCGCGACAGGTCCTGTGGCAATTACCTTTGAACACGCTTACGGCGCGGACGGCAAACGACGCTGGACCAAAGATTACGCGGCGAACACATGGACATGGCTTCCCTGCGGCGTGTCCTGTTGCGCGGGCGCGCTTGTGGAAAAGCAAAAACCCATTGCGGGCGGAACGTGGACGGATAGTGCAACCTACCTGCGCGGCCCCAGCGGTTTGGTAAGCAACAACGGAGTTTACTACCACGCCGACCTGTCAGGAAAAACCGGCGTCGTCACCAGTGCAAGGGCCACAGCCGAAGTGGAAAAATGCCTACTCGCAAAAGATATATACGCAACAGCTGTGGTTGAAACGAACACAACCGCAGTAATTACCGCCGCTTACCTATCTGACGCTTACCGCCAGTTGCGTTACAATTTATTTGGGCCGGTTATGGCAGGCAAAAATCCTCGAGATTGCGCTATAGGTGGACCGCTAGGCACTTTGCCTGGCTATAATTTTTGTGGCCCCCAGGGCAAAGCGTCCCCTCCTGGTAGCGGTGTCAATGAACTTGACAACTGTTGTGAGTCTCATGACGCCTGCTTTGCACATCAAGGCTGTACCGCATTCACTCAATCACGGCTGGCCTGCAAGATATGCAACAGAACGTTGTGCGCCTGCGCCGCGCTTGCTGACTGCAAGGGAGTTTTGAGTTGCGATATTGCAAAAAATGGTGTTGTAATACCCTACGCTTGCGTTGTATGACCCAGACTTGTTGTTCCAATACAAAGTTTAGCAGGAAAGATGTATGACAAGTCGAATAACAGCGAATCAGTTTGGTAGTATAAAAATGTCACCTTTGGTTCTACTTGCAGTTTTGGGTTGCGCCTCTATAAACAAACCTCGTTTAGATGTTCAATTCGACGCGACCCCCGATGGTAAAACTATCATCTTTAGCACAAATGGAGCCAGCAACTCAAGCCAAGAACTTTATGCGCTTTACACAGATACATTGAAGGTAAGCCCGCTAACAAAGTCAAATGGAACGAAGGGAGCAGTATCTTCTGCGAACAGCAACGGCGACTTTGTTTATGCACGTTACACCCCCACCGCGAAAGGTGGAAACAGTGAACTGGTACTTTGTGACCTGAATACCCGCAAGGAAAAGGTTATATTTAAAAAATCACAATGCTTTATAAATTCTTGTAAGTGGGTAATGACAAAGAAAAAGAGCCAAATAATATTTTCTTCGGCTAATGTTTACCGTTCGTATAGTATGGGCGGTCACATTTGGGATGATTATTTCATCTATAGCATTATGCCCAATGGAAGTCAAGTAAAGAGACTGACAAAACAATCTTTGGATAGAGCGCCCGCTATTGCTCTGTCGCCAGTACAGGATGAAGTTGTATGTAGTACGCTTGAACGTGACATGAACTACAAAGGCACTGTTAGAATGTACAAAACTTCGGCTTTGGCGGTCAGTCGTGTGTCCCCACTCGACCTACTATCTGGTGTGCCATTTATTGACCCTAAACATGCATCGGAAGGGAACGATGTTGATTTTTCTGCTAAGGGCAATATGATTGCATTAACCTCAGATATGTCAGACTCCTTCAATTATGATGTATGGCTTGTAGATATACTCAGCGGAAGAGCGCGACAACTGACACATAGCCGCTCCTATATTACTTCCCCGCGTTTTGCTAAAAGCGATACGGAAATTTGGTACCTATCCGACCCGTCGCGGAGGGGGCGTCATGAACTATGGCGGATGAAGGCGGACGGAACCGGACAAACTAAGATCGCTGGACCGGAGTTGTTCGACGACCCACTACACTGGAAACCGTAGCAGGGCTGGACAGTTTGTTTGACAGGGTGTTTGCCGCGCGGGATAATGAACGGTGAACCCCGAACGCTTCCTCGCCCGCCTCGCCCGTCAGCCCGACTACCACAACCAGATTGTTCATGTCGAAGAAATCGCGGCCCGCGCGGCCCGCTACGGCGATTTGGACGCGCCGCTCCCGCCGCGCCTCGCGGACGCTCTCGCACGGCAGGGCGCGGACAAACTTTACGCCCACCAGACCGACGCGATTGACCTTGCGCGAACCGGCCATAACCTGATCGTCACCACGGCGACGGCATCGGGCAAAAGTTTGTGCTACAACGCGCCGGTTCTGGAAACCCTGCTTTTGAACCCCGACGCCCGCGCCATCTACCTTTTTCCTACCAAAGCCCTCGCGCAGGACCAGAAGGGCAAGATTGATGCGCTGGGCCTCGCGCCCGATGTGGTTGCGGCGACGTACGACGGCGACACGCCCAAAGAAGAACGGGGCTGGGTGAAGCGGGCCGCGCGGTTGGTGATTACGAACCCGGATATGCTCCATATCGGCGTTTTGCCGTACCACACGGGCTGGGGGCTGTTCTTCCGCAATCTGCGCTATGTGGTTGTGGACGAGGCGCACGTTTATAGGGGCGTGTTCGGCGCGCATGTCGCGAATATCCTGCGCCGGTTGCGCCGGGTCGCCGCGTCGTATGGGAGCGAGCCGCAGTTTCTGGCGTGTTCGGCGACTATCGCCAATCCGGGCGAATTGTTCGGGAAACTGACCGGCCTTTCCGCCGAGACCGTGTCCGGCGATGGCGCGCCGACCGGCAAAAAGCATTTCGTTTTCTGGAACCCGCCGATCTACGACAAGGAAACCGGCGCGCGTAAATCCTCGAACGCCGAAGCGACCACGATTTTCACGACGCTTGTCGGCGAGGGCGTCCGCACAATCGCATTCACCCGGGCGCGCAAGTCGGCGGAGTTGCTTCTCGCCTATTCGCGGGCCGCGTTCGAGCGAACGACGCGGCCCGAGTTAGCCCAGAAGATTATTTCGTACCGTGCCGGGTACACGCCCGCCCAGCGGCGCGAGATCGAGCGTCGGCTGTTCAACGGCGAACTGACCGGCGTCACCGCGACCAACGCACTCGAACTCGGCGTGGACATCGGCGGCGTGGATGCGTGCGTGTTGACCGGTTATCCCGGCACGGTCGCGTCCACGTGGCAACAGGCGGGCCGCGCGGGTCGTCGGCAAGGCGATTCGCTCGCGGTTTTGGTCGCCGCCGATAATCCGTTGGATCAATTCCTGATGCGTCGCCCCGACTACTTTTTCGGTCGTCCCCATGAACACGCCGCGCTCGATCCGCTGAACCGGCATATCCTGGGCGGGCATTTGCTTTGCGCCGCATACGAGCGTCCCTTAGACGCCGCCGACTTAGAGCTGTTCGGTGGCGAGCGCGCCCGTCATGTCGCGCACCGGCTGTGCGAGGAGGGTGCGCTTGCGTCGCGCGGCGACCGGTTCGTGTACGCCGGGACCGAGTACCCCGCCGGTTTGATAAACATTCGTTCGGCGTCGCTGAACCAATTCGTGATTGTGGATATGAGCCGGGGCGGGGCGACGCTCGGCACGGTCGAGGAGGCCAAAGCGTTCGAGACGCTGCACCCCGGAGCGGTGTATCTGCATATGGGCGAGGCGTTCGTGGTCGAGGAGTTGGATGTGCAAAACTTCCGCGCCCATGTCCGCCCGGCTGTCGCGAGTTACTACACGGAACCGCGCATAGAATCACACACCGAGATCAAGGAAACGTGGGCATCGAAGGAGTGGGGCGATACCATCGCCTACTTCGGCGAGGTCACGGTCACGTCTACCGTGGTCGGGTTCAAGCAAAAGCAGTTGTTCTCCGACGAGGTGCTGGGCAATTTCGATCTGGATTTACCGTCGCAACAGTTCGAGACCGAGGCGGTTTGGTATCCCATTCCGTCCAGCCTTGTCGCGCGGTTGGAGCGTGAGGAGGGCGATCTTGGCGGGGCAGTCCACGCGGTCGAACACGCATCCATCAGCCTCCTCCCGCTTTTCGCCCTGTGCGACCGCAACGACATCGGCGGCGTTTCCACACCGTACCATCCGCAGGTCGGGGCGCCCGCCGTGTTCGTCCACGATGCCCACCCGGGCGGCGTCGGTATCGCCGAAACCGGCTACCGCCTCCTCGACGAATGGCTCGGCGCGACCCGGACGCTCCTCGAAGAATGCCCATGCGCGGACGGTTGCCCGTCGTGTATCCAAAGTCCGAAATGCGGCAACAACAACGAACCGCTGGACAAAACCGCCGCCCGAACGCTGTTGCAGGGGATTTTGCGCGGTTAGGCGAAAGGTGTTTTATGGCTGTACCAGCGTTTTATTACTTCATCTATCCTATACTTGATGCCGTTAAAGACCGTGAGACTCATAGCCTGAAAGAAATAAAGACGGCTACAGCAATCAAACTTCGTCTTAGTGAAGATGACCTACAGATCAGACTTCCTAGTGGGGCGAAAACACAGTTTGATGACCGTTTTCATTGGGCTTTGACCGACTTGAGGCAAGCCCTCTTAACCAGCAGTTCGATGAAGGGCCAAATTTGTATTACGGATCGTGGAATTGAGTACTTGACCCGTTGTCCTAAAATCATACAAAGAAAGGACCTGAAAGAGTTTCCTGAGTTTGTTGCCTATCTCACAAAGAAAAATATCAAGCCCGCTAAGAATGAAGCAGAAGAGGTAACGAAAGCGACGCTATCATCAAATGAGCCAACAGTAAATGAAGCAATAATTGTCGCTGAAACCTCATCAGAGGAAACGCCAAGAGAGGCAATTGAAGATGCTTTTGTGCAACTAAACGACGCTTTAGCACAGGACCTACAAGAACAACTAAAATCCATGCCACCTGCTCGATTTGAGTGGGTAATATTGCAACTAATGTTTAGTCTCGGCTATGGTAGCGCATCGGACCAAGCAGGGAGGGTGCTGGGCCAATCGAATGATGAAGGCGTAGACGGCGTTATCAGCGAGGACAAACTGGGCTTGGAAAAGATTTATCTGCAAGCGAAGCGTTATAAAAGTCAAGCCGTAACAAGACCCGAAGTACAGGCATTCATCGGTGCGCTGGTAGGCAAAAAGTCGAACAAAGGTGTTTTTATGACTACTTCCACATTCAGTAAGGGCGCACGAGAATTCGCCGAGCAAAGCGGTACGTTCAAAATCTCTCTGATCGACGGCGTCGAACTTGCCCGATTAATGATTGAGTATGATCTGGGCGTATCGCTGGAAAAGCGTTACGACGTCAAGCGCGTGGATTCTGACTTTTTCGCTGACGGCTAAAAGTGGCAGATTGAACATCTGACCCTGCACGCACAGACTGCGCCTGCCGAAGATACAACCAGTACCGCATTTTAACGGGGGACTGGCACAATTGTATCTGGGCGCAAAACGGGCGGCGGGCATGGCGGCGGCGGGGCTGATTATTGCGGGCGGAATTGTTGCGGGGGACCGGGCGACCGCGCGCGCGGGCGCGGAAGACAATGCGAAGCGCGAGGTGACGCAGGCGGCGCAGGCGATGGCCCGCGCGATGCAGAAGCGCGACGCCGCGACGTTGGAAAAACAACTCGCGACGAACTTCCGGTTCAAGGGCGCGAACGGACAAACCGCAAACCGGACGGAGTTCGCGACCGGAATGCGCCGCCTGCTTCAAAACCCGGATCTGAAGCGGGTCGAGTACACGGTCCAAAGCGTAACGGCGCAGGGGAACAACCGCGCGCAAACCGTCGGAGGGGGACGCCTGACCCTGCTGACGCGCGGATCGGACAACAAAACGCACCTGCTCGTCGAGGAGCAAACGGGCCGCTCGTTCTGGACACGCACCCCGAACGGTTGGAAGCGCGCCGCCGCCCAAACCCTCGCGACGAGCTACACCCTTGACGGCAAGTCTTATCGCCGTATGCGCTGAAAACAGGCCGTGTTGGGAGTTAAGGCGCCTCGTCAGGTAGTTAACATTCGAGATAGGAGAACGCGGGTTGAAACCCACGTCTGCAGGCGTTTCACGCCGAGCGGCCTCCGGTCGCGCAGAGGGAGGAAGAGCGGTAACGTCGTCTTTGCCTCGGCACGTTGGTGTCTTGCGACCGAAGGTCGCCCGGCGTGAAACGCCTGCAGACGTGGGTTTCAACCCGCGTTCTCCTA
>CAXUMS010000002.1:0-23683 GCA_964252165.1 uncultured Armatimonadaceae bacterium | reverse complement strand
AAAAACGCGCGCCGTTTGCCGCGAAGTACGCCTTGCCCGACAATCTGACCTTCGCTGTTAATCGCCCGCGCGGTTTCCAGGGTCCACCCGGACGCCTGGACGACGCGATTATTCAGGTCCACGATGCGAAGCGGCGCGCCCGGCGCGTTGTTTTGCGGCGCGACCCAGAGAACGGCGCGTTGTTTCGCTTGGCTTTGGTCGCCGGTCTGACGCGATGCGCCCACGACGAAGCCTACGTTGCTGACACCGTACGCGACGCTTTCTTTGTAGTCGGGGAGCGCGCCTAAATCACGTAGAATCGGCGGGGCGGTATTTACATCCGCGCCCGAGGGAACGTCGGCGGCGAACGCGTGAACCAGTCCTTCTCCGGTTTCCGAGTAGCCTACCGTGCGCCCGTTGTCGTTGACCGCATATGCCAAACTGTTCGCGCCGCCGGGAAGCGCGCCCAAGTCGCGCATCGCGCCATTCTGCCACAAAAACGCATGGGTTGCGCCGGACAGGGCGCGCGGCGAAACAAACCCTGCGGCGATCTCCCACGGCGACGGCGCGGGCAAATCCGCTTTGCCGACCGCCTGCCCGTTTTCATTTACGGCGTACGCGTGACTGTTGGGGCCGCCCAGCGTTCCCAGGTCCTGAACATGGCCCCGGTCCCACAGGAACGCCCGCGCTTGTTCGCGGCCCGCATCATCGGTGCGACCGGACAGGGCGACGCCGACCGCCTGCCCCCGATCATTGATGCCAACCGCTTTGCTGTAGCGGTAACCGGGCAGGGAGCCGATATAGCGGCGTTGCCCGCCCGTCCACACAAACGCATAGTGGCGACCGGGGCGATTGTAGGCGGATGCCGCCGCCTCACCCCGGTCGTTCACGGCGTACGCCAAACTGCGCCGGTATTTGGACACGCGCGACAAATCGGTTAACTTGCCGGTTTGCGGCTCAAAAAGGACCGCATGACCGCGTCCGCGCCATCCCGGCACACTCGCCGCCCCGACTGCGATCCCGGTATCGCTAATCCCGAAGGCGTGGCTGTACTCGCCGCCGAGCGTTCCCAAGTCGGTCAGAACATAGTGGGGAACATCGTAAATGGGCGCAACGGCGTGGTTCGCGTCGTTGCCCATCGCGGTCACCCGCGCGCCCGTCCATCCGGTCAAGCGCCACGGCGCGACCGTGACACAGCACGCGCCGAGAAGCGCGCACAGCGCACGGCGCACCGGCGCGGGGGCGGGGGCGCGCTGACCGGCGTCCCCGATCACCAGCAGGCGACGGCGCAGGGCGGAGTAGCCGGGCGACGCCATACCGACAGCGGTTGCGCCGCCGCTATGCGAACGACCCGCAAGCGCGGCCTGCCGCGAAACCATTTTGAGGAGTAGCGCGCCGTAGCCGGACGGGGCGGCGTTGGTCGCTTGAAGTGCGAGAACATCGCACGCTTCTTCGCGGCACGCTTCGCACTCGCGAAACGCGACATGGGCGAGCGGAAAGAAAAAGAACAGAGCGCGTGCAAGCGCGGGAACCACTCCGAGAAGCAGGTCGAAGCGCTTGAGGTGCGCCATTTCATGCGCTAAAGCCATTTGCGCCTCGTGCGGCGAAACCGCATCTGCAAAACCTTCCGGCACGACTACGACGGGACGAAGCAGTCCGACCACGAGGGGCGACGCCACGGCGGGCGACACCCAAACGCGAGGAGTAGCGGAAAGACGCACCGCCTGCGCCGCTTTTGCGACATCATTGAGAAGCGCGGCATCGCTGTCCTTTGTCGCCGCGCGCGCGGTTCGGCGTAAAAGACTTTTTAATCGGGCCGCCGCGCGCCCCGTCGTCAAGGCGTACGCACCGACCCCAGCGACATACAGCGTTATCGCCCACACCGAAGGCGGTACGGGCGGGGACTCGGCGTCAATCCTGTCCGTCGAAATGACCTTTTCCAGCGCGGAGGCGGGATGAGCCAAAGGATTTACGGTCGCGGGCGGGCGGATTTCCACCGGTGCCGCCTCTGTACTTTCACGGACCGATGTAGGGGCCGGAATCGCGACTCCGCCGCGTTGCAAAACGACAAACGGGGTTGGGGGCGCAAGCCGCGCCATAATCGCGGGCAAGCCGGGAACGTCGCGGCGCGCGGGTAAAACGGGAAGCGGAATGGTCGCGGCGGCGAGCAAAAGACCGACCACGAGCTTCGCGCACGCGAGCCACCACAAGCCGAATCGAACGTTTGCGGGCAGACGCGGGAAAGCGCGACATACAGCCCAAACGAAACAAATGAGCAACCCGCCGCCGAAGCCCGCCCGCCACAAGCCGCTCCCAAGCGCATCCGCCGCGCTTCCCAGCGTTTGACTAATCTCGCCGCCGCTCAACGTGTCCATTCTCGTTTTGCGCCTCCGCTTTCGCACCCCACCGTGTTTACTCCGTGGTTCGGTCATCCGGGGCGGATGACCGCGCCGATGTATCGTCTTCGCCGGTTTCCATGCTGGCGATCAGACGGCGCAGATCGGCTTGTTCCTTGTCGGTCAAACCGGGCGCATCCGCAAGATAAGCGACAAACGGCGATAGCGACCCGCCCAATGTTCGCTCGACGAAATCCTGAACGAGCGAGCGCATCAAAACGGATTTTTCCTGAACCGGGCCGTACAAGAACGCGCCCGGCTCGGTTTCGGATTTCCAGCGAACCAGGAAGTTTTTCTTTCGCAATCGCTCCATCATTGTAAGGATAGTGGTTCGCGCCAGCCCTTTCGGCTCGCCCCATTCCTGCGCGACCACCCGTACCGTGACCGGCGCGCGATCCGTCACAAACCGTAACGCTTCCAGTTCTTGTTCGCCCAATTGCGGCGGTTTCATCATTGTTTTGCTTCCTCAACGTTCCCGCGAAAATAAGTATTGTGACGCGAGTATACCGTCAACCTACGTCCGTAGTCAAGTGGGGTTGAGAAACGGAAAGGCGGGAACAAGCCGCGCAAAGCGAAGCCCCGGTTCCGCAAGCGCGCTGTGCACAGCGCGCTTGCGGAACCGGGGCCGGTGAAGGGGCGGATAAGCGGATTTTATACCGTTAACGAAATGGCGCTTTTCCACTGCGTCGCGCGCGGAAGCGGGCTTGCGCCGAACGCGGCGGGGGCGGAATCGCCGCTCTCCAGCGTCCGGTTCATCTCCACAACCACATCGCCGCCGTTATTCACACCGACTATGGTTGCGCGGAAGCGGGTGCCGCCGTCTTTGTCGGAGCGTAATTCGACATTGACTTCGGGCTTGCCGGGCTGACCGCTCAGGCTACGAATCACCACGGTTTCCGGCGACTGAAGCGACGCATCAAAGATAACGGCGTTCGGATCGGACGGGGCGCCGTGGGCGTCCGCAACATACACGCGCATGGTTGCGGCGGCGGGGGCCTCGCGGCGGCTGGTGGTTTCGAGGGAGAAGGCCGGCTCCGACGCGCCGGATATAGGGGCGCCCGCCCGCATCGAAGTGACCTCGGATTTCAGTGCGGAGATTTCGAGAACCAAACGCGGGAAGTTCGGCAGGGCGACATTGGGGATCGCGCTTGCCCGGATCGTGGTCGTGTCCTGGTTCGGCGACAAAACCTCGAACGTCATTTCCGGCTTAATGCGAGCGGCGGCGACGGGCGGGGCGGGCGGCGTCGGTTGCGCGGCGGGCGCATCGGGTTCATTGTTGTAAACGGTTGACGGGGCGGAAATCATGGGTGATGCGGACAAGGGTTCCTCCTTCGCAACCGGCGACGCGGCGGGCGGACCCGAGGCGGCGACGGGCGGGGTTGAGATAAACGAAGCGAAAGCGACAGGGGCGGGCGGAGCCGGAATCGTAACCGGCGCAGGCGGGATGATCGGCGCGAAAGCGGGGAACGGCGACTCCATGGGCGAAACCACCGTTTCTTGCGGCGGCGCGACGGGTGCGGCGGCGACCGCAGGCTCGGGTTGAGAAACGGGCGGCTCCGGAGTGAGCGTCGGCGCGGGCTTCTCCTCCGCCGTTTCTACGCGCGGCGCGGGCGCGGCGACAACCGTTTCCTCTTCCACCGGTTCCTCCTGCGACGCGACCACGGCTTCAGGAACGGAATCGGCGACCGGCGACGAAATTTGCGTCACTTCGGCGACCGGCTCGGCCTCAACCGGCGCGTCTGTGGTCGGCGCGAAATGCGGAACCGACGCCGCTTCCGGCGCGGGCGCGGCGGCGACAGGCGCTTGCTCGGCGGGCGGAGGGAATGCGGGCGGAAGCGGCGC
Source organism: uncultured Armatimonadaceae bacterium (assembly GCA_964252165.1). Lineage (GTDB taxonomy): Bacteria > Armatimonadota > Armatimonadia > Armatimonadales > Armatimonadaceae > CAXUMS01. The sequence continues at coordinate 19,466 of CAXUMS010000002.1, read as the reverse complement.
GGTCGGCGCCGGAACCTTGGTGAGCGCAGGCGGCGCGGGCGCATCCAACACCTCGGCGAGCGCAGGAGGGATCGGGGCGGGCGTCACAACAGGCGGCGCGAACGACGGCGCGGCGACTTGCGCTTGCGGGGCGGAAACCTGCGGCGCGGGCGGCGCGATGTCAGCGAGCGACGGCGGGGCCGGAACGTCTGACAGGGACGGCGGCGCGATCGGCGTGGCCGCCCCGGAAACCGACGGTAGCGGTTGCGATGCGGCGTCGTCGAGCGACGGCGGCGCAACCGACGGGGAAGTCGCTGCGCCGTTCATTGCGGCGTGGTCTGTGTTCGTTTCAGGCATAGTCGTACTCATAACAGGGCTTTCCTCAGCAACGGACGCCGTGGGCGCGGCGACCGTTTGCGCTTCTTCTGGCTCAGGCTCGTTTGTGGCGGCGGGAACAACATCGTGATCTACCGAATCTACCGATGTAGCCGGAGCGGCGAGGGCCGGGACCGGAAGCAGTTCGATTTCTTCGTCGGCGATGGCGGAAAAGGCCGGGTCGGTCGGATACGACGCCCTCGGGGACTTTGTTTCATCCGCTACGTTGTTCCGATAGGGCGCGTCGGTTTCAACTTCATCGGCAGGGGAAGAAGGGGACGAGGCGTCATCGTTCGCATCCGCCTCAAACGTTTGCCCCGCAACGTCGGTGAAGTCCGCGTTCCGCAGGGCCGCCTCCATCGCCGTCGCATTAAGCGGCGCGGTTTGGTCTTCGTCATCCGAAACAGCGTCGCCGTCAAAATCGTCTTCATCCGCCGATGCGCCGACGCCTGCAACGGACGCTTGCGCGCTTGTGGTGGCGAAGTTCCGGGACGCGCTTGCGGCGTGGTTGATGGATAGATCCGACTCGGACGAGTTCCCGCCGAGCGGGGCGGCGGAAGCGCCCGATGCGATGGACACGTTCACGGCCCCATTGGCGCGAACAAACAAGCCGCCCAGAATGTTGGCGCCGGACCCGGCGAGCGTTTTCACGGCCTGTTGGGCGCGGAGCATTTTGGTGCCGCCCAAATCAACCACGAACAAAATGCCGGACGTTTTCGATAACAGCAGGGTTCCCGGCTCGCCGGACAAAACCGAGGGCGTGTCAAACAATACGACATCGGCCATCGCGGGCGCGACGGTTTTCACGAACCGCTCCATGGTTCGCGATCCGAAAAGCGCGGCGGGATCGCCCGCGGTCACCGACCCTGCGGGAATCACGCGCACATTTTCCACACGGGTTGCGCGAGCCACATCGGAGGGCGATGCGACATTGCCGACCAGCATATCGGTAAGGCCGGGCGAGGACGTTCCGCCGCGCGTTCCTAAAAGCAGGTGCTGGCACGGGTCGTGAAGGTTCGCATCCACAACGAGAACCGATAAGCCTTCCATGCTGAGCGCAATCGCAAGGTTCGCGACCGTGGTCGAGATGCCCTCGCCGACCTCGGTAGACGTGACCGCGACGGTTCGGTTGGGGCGAGACCGGTCGCTTGCGCCGGATAATCCGGTCGCCTCGGCAAGCCTTTTGTACAGGCCAACGGCGGGCGATGAGGCGGCGCAATCCGCGATCAGCGTTCCTTGTTCCGGCCCGGAGTCGGCGATAAGCGTGGGAATTTCTCCCAGGTTACGAATTCCCATCAGGCGGCTCGCCTTTGTCAGAGAATCCTGCGATTTAGCACGAAAGTTCATGAACATAAATATACTCGCCACGCATAAAAGCGCTACGATCAAGGAACCGAGTGCGGTTCGGACCAGGGCGGTGCGCGGACTTACCGCCGCCGTGTTTTGTCCGCCTCCGGTCGCCGCCGGATTGATCGTTTGTAAGAACGTTTCGCCACTAAACGAAACGCCGTTAGGTTCGGCTCGATGGATTTCCGTCGCCAGCGCATCGCGACGCCGGGACAACGTCTTCACTTCTCGAACCGAATCTTTTTTTATGCCGCTGTCGTTCTTCGCGGAATGTTTTGAAAGGTATCCGTTTTCCTCGTCCGCGTTTCGCTCTGCATGGAGCGTGCCACTCGCCTTATTTTTGGCAATGTCGCTCCGGGCGTTCGCAATTTGTTTGTCGAGCGCAGCGATACGCCTGTTGAGCAGGGCGATACGCTGGTTCAGCGCGGCGATCTGCTTGCTGAGCGCGGCGATACGCCGCTCCGCCGCCTTGTTTTGGGCGTTTTTCAGTATCCGCAGATAAACCGCGATTGTCGCTTTTACCGCATCCGATGCGCGCTTGGCGTTCACATCGTCGGCGTATACGAGAACCGCTCCCCCCTCTACTCCCATCGCTTCCGCGCGCGCTTCGACAACGGGAAACGTCGCCAAAGGCATGTTCAACTGTTGCGCGGCCCGCTCCCGTACCAGTGCGCCGCTTAAAACGCGCGCTTGCGTTTGCGGCGTAAGCGGGGAGGCGAGGTTATCTTTGTCATCCGCGCCCGTATAAACGCCGGGAGCGGCGTCGTCCCCCATTCTATCGGATAGCGGCGGAAGAATCTGTAGACGTGCGGTCATTCGATAAACGCGTGGGGGGGCGGGACGAAGCGGAGAGGAAAATGTCCCCATTGCGAAGGCGATACCAAGCGTCGCCAACGCCCACGCAAAAGCCGCGATCAAAAACAGCCCCAGTACGCGGCGGCGTTCGATGGATGCAACCGCCTGCGCGATGCTGGGGGAATTTGTCGGCGCGGCGGGCGGCGAGGCGGGGCCAGGCGCGGAAACCGCCCCGCCCGCGCGGGCTACGGACGGGCCGCCAGCAAGAGCGTCATCGGCTTGCGAAGGCGATGCGACGGTCGGCGCATCGTCCGCTTGCGGCGCCTGCCCTTCCGTATTTTCCGGCGTGAACTTCTCGGGCATACTTTACGGTGCGAAATTGGAAAAGCCGCAGGGTGCGGCCCCACCAAAAACGCTAATCCTGTCGCAACAAACGAAACGTGCGAACACGGGTTAGCGTATTATACTACAACGCACTGCAACGCACCGCGCACGTATAGAAGCCGCGTAAAAAGAATTTACGAGCGGAGCTAATCGCCGCTTGTCACTCGCCCACGATGCCGCAAGCCGTTAATTACGTCTTGCACCTTGCCGAGAAGAGCGAATAAATCCGTATCGCCGTCCCAATGCTCCAGCACAACCTCGCGCGGTACGGACGTCGCCACCCAGCGCAGGGTGACGGCGACCAGTATTAAATCGTCGGCTATACGGCTATACCGAGTATGGGAATGAAGTCGGGAATGAGATCGAACGGGCAAGCCAGATACCCGGCAAGCAAAGCGAGGCCCATCTTGCGCGAGCGCGGCACGCGGCGGTCACGAGCGAGCCGGGCGGCGAGTTTCGCCAGGTTCGGTAAAAAACGGGCGGCCTCGCGAAAGCGCGCCTTCGCCGCCGCCCGTTTATCCAAAGGAGCGTTTGGCGCCGAAGCCGTGTCGTCCTTTTTGAGCGGCGTCACAACTCGACCAAGCGCGCGGACTCCATGCCTTCCATCGCGGCGATCTGCGCCATCACGGACGGCGGGGCGGGTTGATCCAGCGACAACGCCATCACGGCGCGGCCCGATTCCGACGAGCGGCCCAGGTACATTCCGGCGATATTGACGCTTTCCTCGCCCAAAATTGAGCCGACGCGCCCGACGATGCCCGGCTTATCCGTGTGCCTCGTGATGATATGGTGGCCCTCGGGTTTGAAGTCCACGCCGTAGCCGTCCAAAGCGACAATCCGAAGGTCCGCGCGACCGAAAACGGTCCCGGACAAACTATGGGCGCTGTTGTCACCGGTGCGGGCGGTAACGCTGACAAGTTCGGGGTACTCGCCTTCCGCGTCGCGACTTCGGCGCGACTCGGTGACGCGAATTCCCCGCGCCTCGGCGAGTGTCGGCGCGTTAACGTAGTTCACGGACTCCGACAAAATCGGCTGGAGCAAGCCTTTCATCAAGGCGCGGGTCAGGTGAACGATCTGCGATTGCTCGAAATCGCCTTGATACAAGATTTCCACAGACGCGAGCGAGCCGGACGCGAGTTGCGTTTGCAAACTTCCCATCTTTTCGGCAAGCGCGAGATACGGCGCGGTTTGGGCGAGAACATCCGCCCCGAGGGACGGCATATTCACGGCGGCGCGGGCGGGGCGTCCTTGAAGCACGTCCACGATTTGCTCCGCGATATCCACAGCGACGCCCACCTGCGCTTCTTCCGTGCTTGCGCCCAGATGCGGGGTCGCGATCACCTGCGGAAGGAGCGCGAGCGGATTGTCCGGCGCGGTCGGCTCGGCCTCCCATACATCCACCGCAGCGCCCGCGATCTTGCCGCTTTGAATACTTTCCAAAAGCGCGGCTTCCTGCATAATTCCGCCGCGCGCGACATTGATGAGCCGGACGCCGTCGCGCATCATCTCGATCTGGGCGGCTCCGATCATGCCCGCCGTGTCTTTGGTTTTGGGAACGTGAACCGTGATGTAGTCGCTTTGCCGGTACAGGGTTTCCAGGTCCGTCAAGCGAACGCCCAGCGCGTCGGCCTGTTCGCGCCCCAAGAACGGGTCATAGGCAAGCACGACCATCTCCATGCCCAAAAGCCGCTTGGCGACCTCGCGTCCGATTTTCCCCAGCCCGATCACGCCCGCCGTTTTGCCGTACACCTCCACGCCCACATAGCGTTTACGGTCCCATTTTCCGGCCTTCATCGAAGCGGCGGCCTGCGGGATGCTTCGGGACAGGGCAAGCAAAAGCGCGACCGAAAGTTCGGCGGCGGCGATGGTGTTGCCCTCAGGGGAGTTGACGACCAGAATCCCTTTTTGCGTCGCCCGCTCGACATCTATGTTGTCCACGCCCACGCCCGCGCGCCCGATAATCTTGAGCTTGCTCGCGGCGTTTAGTATCTCCGCCGTCACACGCGTTTCCGAGCGGACCGCAAGGGCGTCGTACTCGCCGATAATCTCGATAAGTTCCGCAGGCGTCAGCCCGGTCCGCACATCCACTTCCAGACCGCCGCGCCGCAAAATCGCCACGCCCTCAGCCGCGACCGGATCGCTCACTAAAACCTTCGCCATATTATGTTTACGCTTCCCGCTTAACCGTCTATTTGGCGCGTCGTCGCCGCTACCGCCGCATCACGCCTTGTTCATTATGCCGACGCGCCGCCCGGTCTGTCAACGGAAACGCGCAGTATCATCCCGGTTTAACCGCGCGCTTGGCGTTATTCGTCGTCGTCATCGTCGGCCCGACTCGCCGCTTTGCCGGGCGCAACGGCGACCGGGCGACCTGTTATATCAAATAGGGGGCGGCGCACGATGCCGGGGTACGGAACCTGGGCGCCTTTGACGCTGTGCCAAAGAACGCGGTTCAGCGTATCTTCATCGGCGACGGTTAGGCGGTCCGGCTCCGACAGGTCCAGGGCGAGCGACGCTTTCGCGCCATACGCGGTTTTCTGGTTTTTGGCTTGAAGATCAATGCGGGCGGGGCGAAGCGTGTACGGCGCGAGGTTGGGACGGCTTCCGAACGAGGCGTAGAGCGGGGTTGCGGCGGCGTCGTACTGGCTCATCGGCGGCAAACCGAGCGTTAGCTCCATCGTACGAAGAAGCGAACATGTGCTGTACAGCGTGCTGTCCACATGACCGCGCTTGGTGTACGGCGAAATAGCGAGGGCGACCGTGCGGTGGGCGTCCACATGGTCCGGGCCGTTCTGGGCGTCATCCTCGATAACGAAGATCGCCATCTCCTTCCAGAATCGTGATTTACTGCACGCTTCCACGATTTTCCCCAGCGCCAGGTCGTTGCTAGCGACCGACGCCTGGGGCGTCCACGCCCCCGCCCGCGTGCCGCTCGTATGGTCTTCGCCCAGCGCCATCACCATAAAGCGCGGCATCGCGCCGGTTTCCTCCCATTGCGCCAAATCTTTGAGGTAAATATCAGCGAGTTGGTAGTCCCGGTCACGCCGCTTGCGGCCTTCGGCCCATTCGTCGCTACGGTGTTTGTCTACATGGTAGTAATACGTTTTGTACGAAAGTCCCGCCCGCTCGCACAAATCCCAGATTCGACCGCCGGGCGTTTCGGCGAGCGGATCGCCGAAATCGCCGTAGCGGATGGGCGGCGCGCCCTTGCCGCCGTATTGCGCGGGCCATGTCCGTTGCATGATGTCCGGCACATATGCCCCGTTGCTCCAATGGTGTCCGTCCACCGACACCTCGCCGTTCGCGTATAAGTTATCCAAAAGCGTGAACTCGCGGGCGAGCGCGTGATGATTGGGGGTCACCTCCTCGCCGAACAAGCACAGCGACGGGTCGCCATTGCCTATCGGCTTGCCCTGCGCGTTTTTCAAGTCGCCCAACACCTGATCGTACGTGCGGTTTTCCTTGATAATGTAAAGAATGCGTTTGATCGGCGACGCCTTGCCTTTGGGACCGGCGGGAATGGGGTTGTCACTTGCGCGCGGCGCGGAGGCGGCCCGGTCCAGCAGGCCGTCGCGGTACGGACTGTTGGCGTACACCTGCCGCGTATAGGCGGCGAGGCGCTTGGCGTCCGGCGTTTCCACGGTGGACAGAACGCCTTTGAGAAGGTCCATAATATACGGGTAACCTTTGGGCGCGACCGGGTCAATCTTGCCATTGGGCGCGGCGTTGTTCGGCCCGGTGGAGTAGCCTTTTCCGCTTCCGATAAAAATCCGCTTTCCGTCGCGGCTTGACGCTACCATTGTGGGATAAAACGTCGTCGGGATAAAACCCTCAACCCGGCTATGACCGGGCTTCGCGACATCCACAACCGCGACATCGTTGTTGTCGGAGTTTGCGACATACAGCGTTTTTTCGTTGGGCGATAAGGCGAGAGCGGAAGGCGTCGCCCCGGCGGGCGCGCGGGGCGTCAAGCGCATCGCTATCTTCTCGCTGAGTTTTTCCGTCGCGACATCGAAAACGTACACGTGATCGTCGTTGCCGCACGACGCAAACAGCCGCTTTTTGTCTATGGTGAGCAGAAGGGCGTTCGGGTGGGCGCCGGTTTTAAGGGTCGCGACCGACGCGAGCGTATCGGCGTCGAGAACCGCAATGGACGCTGCGCCTAAAAGGGCGACGTAAACCCGTCCGTTCGGTCCCATCGCGACCGCGCCGGGACGGCTTTGCGTCGCCAAACGACGCTGCGCTTTTATGGCTCCCGTTTGGGCGTTCAGGGCGAAAACGGAATCGCCCGCAAGGTTCGCGACATAAAGCGTGTCGCCACTCGGCGATAAACATAAACCGCCCAAAAAGGCGTCTTCGGCGGGCGCATCCTGACGTGCGGGGTCGCGACCCGCGTCCTTACCAGGGTCCGGCTTCACGTCCAAAACGGTGGCGAGACCCGCGATAAGAAGGGGCTTCTGCGCCGCGAGCGCCCCGTCCGCGCCCACCGTAAGCACATAGATTCGTCCGGCATTGCCGCCCGAAACGTATAGCGTTTCGCCGCTTGGCGACCACGCAATCCCGCCGCCGCTTTGCGCCCGCTCCACGGGAAGCGACGCGACAACCTTGCCGGTGACCGCGCTTGCGAGATGAACCGCGTGGGCCGCCGCGCCCGCATTGACGAACGCGAGCCATTTTCCATCGGGGCTGACCGCGCCGCCGAGAAGCAGATCGCCCATTTCCTCATGGCGACCTGCGGGCGTTAATCGCCATCCGTTGTGCAATTGGATCACGCCGCCCGCCTTTGTCGCGCCAGCGCGGCTCGGCGTTTGCGGCGCGGCCACTGCGGACAGCGGAAGCCGAGCGGCGAGCAGGGCGACGCCCGACACAGCGACAACGGTTGCGGCGGCGACAAAAAGACTCTTGATTTCCGGGGCGGTTTTCACAGGGTTCTCCAAATAAAGGCTGTCGAACAAGGCGGGCGCGGATACTGCTGGGCAGGCAAAGGCGATACGTTCAAACGACAAAGCGGCGCGGCGCCGTTGCGCCGCGCCGTGTTCGCAAGTGTCGCGCCGAGGGTTAGTTGCTCGAATCAGTGTAGAAGTACGTGTAAATACCGCGCTTGCGATATTCCTCGATTAGTGTAGCGCTATCTTTATAGGTCCCGTTCGCGTTTTGGAAGGCGGGATCCTTGCTCCACTTGGCGTGACCGTCGCAGAAAATCCAGTTACGGCCCTCGTTGTGCCGTTTACCTTTGCGCCACCGCGCGTCCGTAGCGGCATTGCCGTAGCCGGGAATAATATACCAGCCTGCAAACGCCGCCGTGGAGGAGCCAACATCCGACAAGTAAAACAAGTTCGATGAACTCACGATGTCGCTCTGCGACACCATCTCAAACGAGGAGAACCCGGTTCGCGGGGCGGGAAGGTAACTTTTGCAAAGCATATAATTTCCCGCGTAGGACAGGGGAAGCGCATCCCGCATTGCATTGGTGACGTTTCTCATGCCCGCATACGCGCCCGGCACTTTCATTTCAATCAGTTGTTTTTCGTAACAGGTCGAACCTGTTTTGTTGAAGCCGCCCTGATCCGGGTCGCTCGCGCAAACAAGAACGCCATAGTTCTTTACATAAGGCTGAACCGCAAGCGGGAACGAAAGGACGCCGCTGAAAAAATTATCGTTGGTGTTGGCGGAATCGGCGGGGTTAACCGCCGGGTCCGGGTTGTTGCACGGCCCGCGCCAACCGGTCGCAGGCAAGATTTCGTCGTTGTCCTGGGAATACTGCATCACCGCAAGACCCATCTGCTTCAGGTTGGATAGGCAGGCGGCCCCGCGCGCCTTTTCCCGCGCCTGTGCGAAAACCGGGAACAAAATCGCCGCCAAAATCGCGATAATAGCGATAACAACAAGTAGCTCGATCAGGGTAAACGCGCGTCGTTTGCCGCTGAGGGAAGACGGAACAGAAACGAAAGTCGTACCAGCCATGCTTGCCACAACCTTTCACGGTGCAGGAGAAACCGAACAATCAATGCACAAAAACCAGAGGAAGGGTAAAAAAAGGAACCGCTACCGGCCCTGCTTTCCCTGCTATCGTAGCCCAATAAAGTGCATCGAACGTTAATAAAAGATTAACGCAAGATTAATTTGCTGTTAATCTTTGCAGGTTCAGGTAAGCGACAACGTTGCGGCGCCGCCCATTGCGGCGCCGCCGCTTTCACGGTTATACGGAAGGAAACGCGGCGGGCGACCCCGAAACGTAGCGCAGGGGAAGCGTCGCGCGTCGCGAACGCCGAGGGCGCATCCCAATAAATTTGAGGTTCCAGCACATCATGGCGGATAAACAAGCGATTTTCGGCGCGAACGCGCCGCTCGGCGGGGCGCCGTACAGCCCTGCGGTGAAAGTAGGGAACATGGTGTTCCTGTCCGGGCAACTCGGTCTCGACCCCGACACGAAAAAGCCATACGATGACTTCGCAAAGCAGGTCGAAGGGTGTATCGCGGGCGTGCGCTCGCTGGTGGAATCGGCGGGCGGAACGCTCGCCGATGTGGTAAAAACCACGGTTTTCCTCGCGGACCTGTCGCAGTTCGCCGTTTTGAACGAGATCTACGCGCGCCATTTCAGCGGCGATGTGCGCCCGGCCCGCTCCACATTCCAGGTCGCCGCGCTCCCCGCCGGTGCGGCGGTGGAAATCGAGGCGATTGCGGTTATCGGCTAACCGGCGAAACGGAAAGCCGCACCGTCCACAGGCGCGGCTTTAGCGGTATACGTCAAGACTGTTGCACAGCAATGCATAGTGTCCGGTTATGGAAGAGCGCAACAAGCAATCTTTCGCCGTTCCTTCTTTTCCGTTTTGCTCACCTCTTACAATTCGCTACTGTAGACGTGACTGAGAACACGATAAAGACTCCTCGCTAAACTGAGGGGGCGCTCCATTCAAGGTAAACGCCGGACTTCGCTTTGCCAGGCAAAGTGGTTTAATTCGCGTTATGGAACAACGCAGAAAAGTCGTTCTACGTCCATCCTTCGTCTTCACCTGCGCGTGCGCGCTCTGGGCCGCTCGCTTTGCGTTTGTCCCTTACTATTACGAGCGCACCCAAGAATTGGGACGCTACCCGATAAACGGCGACAGTATCGGGTTGCCAATCATTGAGGAGTTAGTCGTCACCGGCGTACTGTTTCCTCTTTTGATGCTCTGCCTTTGGCTCATTTTGCGCCGCTTTCCACAACGTTGCTCGTGGCTGGCGTGGAGCAAAAAGCGCTGGGCGTGGAGCGCGGGTTGGACATTGCTGTTTGGTTTCTTTGTCTACTTGACCGTGAGCAATCTGGTTGAAAACATACAACTCAAATTGCCGTTCAATGCAATCGCGAATGTCGGTTGGGCTATGGTGTGGCTGGAACTCCGGGCGGTAACGGTATCCAAGTTGACGCCTCGCTGACGCCCCGCCCATTGTCGTCGTCATATAAATCAGCGCCTTGTTTGCTTATTGTCTTGCCGCACTTACGCCCCGCGCTATACTTACAAACATGGTCACGCAATCTTCCGCATTCTCAGTTCGCTTCACCAACGAACTCGACGATCATCTTAAAGCGCAACGGCTTCTTTACCGTAAAGGCGCGATGGCGAAGATAGATAAGGCGGTCTCGATTGCTTTGTTCCTTACAACATTCACTTCAAAACCGCCTCGATAGATTCCGTTCTTCAATGGACGCATTACGAGCGTTTTATCGAAAGCGCGGATTTGTTCCTGCTCCTGTACGGCAAAGGCCTTTATACGCTTATCCCGAAGCGTTATTTTTCCTCTGAAAACGATATGGCGGCGTTTCGCGCGTTGCTTGACACGAAAATCTCGGCGAAGGGTTTGGTAGCGGTATGAAAAATCGTTGCAAAAGTCGTTCTGTGTGGCTTGTCTGGTTTCTTTTGACGATGAACGTCGCCGCCTCCGCACGCGCCGCAAGAACGCCGGACCGCCCCTTGCTCGTTTCCGCCCGCTATTGCACGCCGGTTTCGCGCCCGTGGGACAAAAGTTATTATCACCTGTACCGGTTCAACCCGGACGGCTCAGGCAAAACGCAGTTGACCTTTGGACGCCATGACGACACCGCCGCCTGTTGGTCACCAGACGGAAGGAGCGTCGCCTTCGCGAGTGGCACAGATATAACAATTCAGTCTGCGCGCCCGAATGCTACGCCACACGCTATTCTGCGCCCACGCAACGCAAACTTCCGTATCGAGAAAATATCTTGGTCTGGCGACGGCGCGTGTCTTGCCATAGAGATGCATGACAAAATTGTCTTCGTCACGCCGCGTGGCATTACGCTTCGGAAAATGAAGGCGAACTACAAGAATTTTCTTGGCTTCGCGCCGGATGGCAAACACTACGCGATTTCGACCATGGACGGAAACACTTACATCGTCGAAACTAAAAGCGGGCGAAAAACGCGCCTTGCCCACCCCGGAGTCTGGTGGGACAACAAAACGTTCCTTTCGTGGAACACGGCTGAGAACACCCCGGATCGCGGCGCAACCTTGCCTTTAAAGTTTACCGATCTGCAAGGAAACGTTGTCAAGCAAGTCGCCTTGCGCCCCACCGCGCTTCAGCGTAAATATTTTAAGGATGGGCGACCACGTTTCGTTTCCGTGAACAAGGTTCAGGTCACGAACATGAAACAGCCCAACCGCTTCAAAGACATCATTGGCGGTATTGTTGATGTAGACAGCGCGGACTGGCGCAGGTAAATGGGGCGACGGCGTAAGCGTTTCGGACGTTGTAAAGGCTTTGCGCCGGTTTGACAAAACCAGGCGCGGGGCGTTATTATGGCGGTAATGATAGTCACCTTTTCAAGGCGCGTCCCCCGTTTTCCGCGCTTGATATAAACAATTTTATACGTATTGCTGCGTTCGCCCGGCCCTTCCTACGAAACCGCGACCCGTCGCCCGATACTTACAACAGCGGAGGAATTGAATTAGTGAAAGGCATTGTTCTTGCGGGCGGGAGCGGCACACGCCTGTACCCCGTTACGCAGTGTACATCCAAGCAGTTGTTGCCGGTTTACGATAAACCGATGATTTTTTACCCGCTCGCCACACTGATGCAGGCGGGCGTGCGGGATATTCTCGTGATTTCTACGCCGCAGGACTTGCCGCAATTCGAGCGGCTCTTGGGCGGCGGCGAGCAGTACGGCGTGTCGTTCCAGTACGCGACCCAGCCTAAGCCCGAAGGCTTAGCGCAGGCGTTCCATATCGGCGAGGATTTTGTGGGCGGCGGTCCGGCAAGTTTGGTGCTGGGCGATAACTTGTTCAACGGCGACAAACTGCCCGAGCAGTTACGCGCGGCGGCCCTTCAAACCACGGGCGCGACCGTTTTCGGTTACCGCGTGAGTGACCCGGAGCGCTACGGCGTGGTCGAGTTCGGCCCGGATGGTATGGCGGTTTCTCTGGAAGAAAAACCGGAAAAGCCGAAATCCGATTACGCCGTGGTCGGGCTGTACTTCTACGATAATCAGATCACCGATGTCGCCCGTGATATTGCGCCGTCGCCGCGCGGCGAGTACGAAATTACCGACGTGAACAAGGTGTACCTCGAACGTCAAACCCTGCGGGTGGAGCGTTTGGGGCGCGGAACGGCATGGCTTGACACCGGAACCCACGACAGCCTTCTGGAGGCGAGCAATTATGTCGCCGCTATCGAGCATCGGCAGGGGTTAAAGATCGCCTGCCTGGAAGAGATTGCGTTTTCCTGCGGTTGGATTGACGCCGAAACGGTTTTGGCGCAGGCCGCCAAGTTAGGCAAAACCGAGTATGCATCGTACCTGCGCCGCATGGTCGCCGATGGCGACGGCAAGGATCTTGCCTGCGGCGTAGATTAAGTAAACTTTTCAGGAACCCGATACACGACCTTATGCTTTCCAAATTATCGCCGAGTGATCTCGGCCCCCAATTTCGCGATGTGGTTTCCACGCAGGGCTACGACAAAAAAACGCCCATCGAAGGCGTTAAAATCATAGACTTGCGACTTTTGACCGATGACGGCGGATCGTTCGCCGAGTTGGTCCGCTTCGATGACAACGGCAACCTGCTCGCTATCCCCGAGTTCAAGGTGCGGCAATCGTCGTACTCGCTCGTCTTGCCCGGCGCGATCAAGGCGTTTCATCTGCATTACAATCAGGAAGACGTTTGGTTTGTGCCGCCAACCGACCGCTTGCTTATCGGGCTAATAGACGCGCGCGAGAACTCCGCGACATACAACACGTCCATGCGCTTTGTCATGGGCGGCGGCAAAGCGCAAATCCTCTACATTCCGCGCGGCGTAGGGCATGGCGGCGCGAACATCGGGACGCAACCCGCGACCATTTTGTACTATGTCAATCAGCATTTTGACCTGGGGGACCCGGACGAGCGCCGGTTACCGTGGGACGTTCTGGGGGCGGATTTCTGGGACATAACGCCGGGTTAAATCCGCGAAAGAGGGTTCTTTGACCAACGACTGGGGCGAAGCGACAACCGGGGCGTTCCCGACCGTTCGCTGGAAAACCGAATCGGCGACCTTTTCCGCCGCGCCCGTCGGCGTTGTGTCACCGGAAACGGATGCGGGCGGGGCCGCGCTCGCGCCGCTTCCCGCCGCTCTGGTTTTCCCGTTCTACGGCGACCGGGTGGTTCTCGCCGATATTGAAAATCGCGGTTGGTGTATTCCATCCGGTCATATCGAACCCGGTGAAACCGCCGAGCAGGCCGTGCGACGCGAAGCGTGGGAGGAGGCCGGGGTGACGCTGTCACGCGTCGCCTATATCGGCTACTTCGTCCTCACGCAAATTGGCGCCGACGAGGTTCGTCACGCGCCAACTTTTATCGCCGAGGTCGCGAACTTCGCTGAGGTGCCGGAAGGCTCCGAATCGCGCGGTATGCAGATGGCGAATGTCGAGGATGTGGCGGGTTTATACTTTTCGTGGGACGCGCTTCTCGCGTCGGTTTTCGCCCAGGCGTACCGCGAAAAACTCCGCCGCTTCCCCGCAGGCGTTTCCCTATCGAGCCTGATGTCAACGGGCGACGATGATAACAATCTACGATAACGAAGAAAACGCCAAACGCTGCGCCGCCTTAAATAGTAAGGTTCACCCGCCTACACTGCTCAAAAACCTTCAGGAAATCAACTTATGAAACGACTGCTTGTTACCGGCGCCGCCGGGTTTATCGGCTCAAACTTTGTTCGGTACATGTTGCAAAAATACCCGGATTATCGAATTCTGGTTTTGGACGCCCTCACCTACGCGGGAAATCTGGACAACTTCCACGATTTGTGGGGAAACCCCAACTTCCAATTTATCCACGGGCGCATCGAGGACGCAAGCATCGTCGAGAATTTGGCGCGCAATGTGGACGCCATCGTCAACTTCGCCGCCGAATCCCATGTGGACCGCTCGATCACCGATCCGGGCGCGTTTATCGAAACCGATGTGCGCGGCGTTTTTGTGCTTTTGGAAGCCGCCAAGAAATTCGAGCATGCGCGGTTCCTGCACATCTCGACCGACGAGGTGTACGGCTCGATTGACGAGGGTAGTTTTGTCGAGGGCGATCCGCTCGAACCCAACTCCCCGTACTCGGCGAGCAAGGCGGGCGGCGAGCTACTGGTGCGCGCGTATCATGTCACGTACAACGTTCCCGCGATTGTGACGCGCGGCTCGAACAACTTCGGCCCGTACCACTACCCGGAAAAACTCATCCCGCTGTTTATCACAAACGCCCTCGATGACCTTGCGCTTCCCGTGTATGGCGACGGCAAGCAGGTGCGCGACTGGATGTACGTGCTGGACCACTGCCAGGGAATTGACATCGCGTTGCATCAGGGAACGCCGGGCGAGATTTACAATGTCGGCGGCGGCAACGAGCGCTTCAACATTGACGTTACCAAACTCATTTTGCACCATTTGAACAAGCCGGAGAGTTTAATCCGGTATGTCACCGACCGCCCCGGCCACGACCGCCGTTACTCAATTGACTGTGCAAAACTCGCCGCGCTGGGCTACAAGCCCGAAAAGTCGTTCGAGGACCGCCTTGAGGAAACCGTCCGCTGGTACGTGGACAACGAATCGTGGTGGCGCAAGATCAAGGAAAAGCAAGCCGAGTACCGCGACTTCCAAACCAAATGGTACGCCGACCGCAAATAGATAATTGCGAGCCGACAAAAACAATGGGTCGTCCCTCATAAGGTGGCGACCCATTGTTTTTGTCGGCTTCGTGCGTTGTCAGGCATTCCGTTCAGAACTAAAAGGGGAACTCGCCGCTTCTCCGTTGCTCAAGCGCCGCTCGTGCGCCTCGCTTTTTTAGCGTCCGCGTCAAAAGCGCGTTCTACGCGCTACAATGCAGGAAGAGGCAATAAACAATGAGCGCAACTGCAACCGAGCCAGAAATGCCCGCCGCCGCGTCCGCCGCTACAAGGGACGAGTATCCCCGTCCGCGCCGCTTTTCGCGAACCGAATACTACCGCGCCGCCGAGGCGGGGGTTTTTGCGCCGGACGAACGTTTGGAGTTGATTCAAGGGGAAATTGTCGTCATGAGTCCGATGGGGGCGCCGCACGCGGTCGCGCTTGCGAAGACGCAATACGCACTTCTAAATGCGTATGCGACCATTCATTGCCATGTGCGCGGTCAACTTCCCTTGCGGCTTTCCCGCGATAGCGAACCGGAGCCGGATGTTGCCGTGGTGCGCGGCGCGTTCGATGACTACAGCGCCACCCATCCGACCGGGGAGGACGCGCTTCTGCTTGTCGAGATCTCTGACGCCACGCTTGTCTTTGATCGAACTGTAAAGGCGGCGGTATACGCCCAGGACGGAGTCGCGGAATACTGGATTCTGAACTTGCGAGAGCGGACGCTCGAAGTGCGGCGCGAACCCGAAAACGGAACCTACCCGCCTCCAACCGTCTACGGGGAAACCGACGCTGTGACGCCAAGCGGTCTCGCCGCCCCGGTGCGTGTCGCTGATCTACTACCGCTAAGGATTGCTTAACTCCGCTATGCCCAGTCCCCACGACGCCCCGTCCGTTCTGTTAAATCCGGTCCCCGATAACGCGCCGCAAACGCACTTATACCTCGTGCGGCACGGACAGGCGGTGATCAATGTCACGCCGATTATCGGCGGTCCGAACGGCGATACGGGCCTGACGCCGCTCGGCGTTCGGCAGGCCGAGGCGCTCCGCGACCGCCTTGCGCGAACCGGCGAAATTCGCGCCGACGTTATTATCGCAAGTACGCTTCCGCGCGCCCGACAAACCGCCGAAATTATCGCGCCCGCTCTTCACCTTGCCGTTACCCCCGATGATGACTTGCACGAATTGCGTACCGGGCCGGACGGGGACGGTTTGACCATCGCGGAATACACAAAACGCTTTGGCTGGATTGACATCGCTGATAATCCCTTAACGCCCGTGGACCCGGGCGGCGAATCGTGGGCGAGTTTTATGCTCCGTGTCGCGACCGCGCTTGATCGTATCGCGCGCGACCACGCGGGCAAAACGGTGGTCGTCGTGACGCACGGCGGCCTTATAGACGGCTCGTTCCTTCACTTCTTCGGTATGAACGCCCACGCCTTGCCGCCCGCCCGGTTCCACACCAGCAACACGTCGCTCACCCACTGGGAGCGGATTCCGCGCGAGGGTCGCCTTGTTTGGCGTCTCGCGTACTACAACGACGCTTCGCATGCGCGCGGCCTGGACGCCGCAGGCGCAACCTCCCCAATCGCCTCGCAATCCGCCCCCGCCATCGAGGCCGCCAAAGCCCCCGTGTAAATGGGAACAGGGCGAAAAAGCGTTTGATAAAATAACAAGCGTGATCTACGATATTACGATTCCTATTGACGCGAGCCTTGCGATTTGGCCCGGCGACACGCCCTACTCATTCGCGCTCGGCTGGAGCATGGCGGATGGGCAAGCCGTCAATGTCGGCGCGGTGACGATGAGCGTTCACACCGGAACGCACGCCGATGCGCCGTTCCATTTCCTCCCGAACGGCGAAGGCGTGGACGCTCTTCCGTTGTCCATTTTCTGCGGACCGGCGGCGGTTGTGGATGCAACAGGGCGGGAGGTTATCGGCGTTGATGTTTTCGCAGACGTGGACTTTGCGCGAACGCCGCGCGTGTTGGTGCGAACCGGAGCGTGGACCGACCATTCCCATTTCCCTGACACTGTCCCCACGCTCACCTCGAACGCCTGCGACTTCCTCGTCAGCCGGGGCGTTGTTCTTCTGGGCGTGGATGTTCCATCCGTGGACGAACTAAACAGCAAAACGCTTCCCATCCATCACGCCCTCGCCACGCACGGCATATATATCCTGGAGTCGCTCCATTTGCAAAACGTCCCGGTTGGAGCGTACCGCTTGACGGCCCTTCCGCTTCGTTTAGTTGGCGCAGACGGTTCCCCGGTTCGCGCCATTCTGGAGGAACTGGGCCGCGGTGAAGGCGGGACGTCGTGAGAAAAACGAAAACAAACCCGAAACCCAAAGCCGCGACGCCGCCTGCAACGGCAGAACCGGGCGCGCTTCGCGAATGCGATTTAGGTCCGCCCGTGCGCGAGTTTCTGGAGGCGCAAGGGTGGACCGTTCGTAGCGAGGTCAGCGGATGCGACATCACCGCATCGCGCGAGAAGGAATTGGTCGTGGTCGAACTGAAAAAAGCGTTCGGCATTGACGTTCTTCTGCAAGCCGCCGAACGTCAAAAAATCTCCGATGGCGTGTATGTCGGCCTGCCCGCGCAAGGGGTGTTCGCGCGGAGCGGACGCTGGGATCGCCGCCGCCGTGGTATCGAGAACCTGCTGAAACGCCTTGAAATCGGCCTGATTCTCGTGACCTTCCCCCTGTCCGACCCGGACGCGCCGCCCTCCGTAGAAATCGTGTTCCATCCTGTCGCCGCCCCCAAGCCCCGTCAGCATCCCAAGAAACGGGCGGCCATTGTGCGCGAGATCGCCGGTCGTTCCGCCGATTACAACACGGGCGGCGTGACCAAACAACGCCTTGTCACGGCCTACCGCGAACAAGCGGTTCACCTTGCCGTGTGCCTTCATGCCAAAGGCCCGCAAACCCCGTGCGCGCTACGTGCGATGGGCGCATCGCCCCGCGCCCAGAACATTCTGTTCAAAAACGTCTACGACTGGTTCGAGCGTCAAGGTCACGGCCTCTACGCCCTCCGCCCGCAAGGCTGGGAAGAGGTCGAAGGCGATTACCCGGCCCTCACCGCCCACTATCGCGCCCAACTGGAAACCGAAGCGCCCGTTTTGTAGTTCGTTAGGTGAGGCGTTTGTCGTTTTGTGGGTGCGCTCAAGCCGCGCGGCTCCCTTACGCAGGGGGCGCCAACGCCATGCGTTGGATCAGTTCATTTTCTTTGAGCGACTGGTTTCTCTCTTAAACCGCTTGAGGCGGTTTAAGAGAGAAACCAGTCGCCGAAGCAATGCCCGGTCCAGCGTTTGGCTGGTCCCCGCTGGAAGGCGAGCCGCGCGGCTTGAGCGCACCCACAAAACGACAAACGCCTCACCTAACGAACTACAAAACGGGCGCTTCGCTCCAGCCTTCGGAGGCGAGGCCGGGAAGGGGGACGCCCGGCCCGATGGGGGGGAGGGTGGCGGGGTCGAGGCGGGCGACGGTTTCCGTGAGCAGGGCGCGCAGGCGCGGGGCCGCCTCGCGCATCGCCTCTTCGACCTCGGTATGGGTCAGCGGGTGGGGGGACAGGCCCGCGCCCGCGTTGGTCACAAGTGAAATGCCCGCGTAGTGGAGGCCCGCCTCGCGGGCGAGCGTGGCTTCCGGGACGCCGGTCATGCCGACCACATCCGCGCCCCACTGGGCGTAAAGGCGCACCTCGGCAGGGGTTTCGTAGCGCGGTCCATCGTTGGCGAGGTAGATTCCCACGGGCCGGAGGGCGACGCCAATGGATTGCGCCGCTTCCTGGACAAGGGCGCGCACAGCGTCCGAGTACGGGCGGGAAAAGTCCGTATGCACGACGGGCGGCGTTTCCACAAAATCGAGGTTCATATCGCCATCGAAGAACGTTTTACCGTCGCGGTCGGTGGTGAAGTCTATAAAATCATCGAGCAACACTAAATCGCCGGGCGACAGGTCGAGGCGCAGACCGCCGACCGCCGTGGTCGCGACAACGGCCCGCACATTCAAGATGCGAAGCGCGGCGATATTGGCGCGGTACGGGATGCGGTGCGGCGGCAAGCGATGCCCGCTTCCGTGCCGCGCCAGAAACACGACATCGCGGCCCCGGAGCCTGCCCGTGGTCGCGGTCGCCGCGCCCCACGGCGTCCAGATACTCGCGGTTTCCGGCTCGCCTTCCAGATCGAACGCGCCCACGCCGGTCCCGCCAATAATCGCCACGCGCGGCGGGGTCGGGAGCGCATCCAGATCGTCCGAGATATTACGGTTGTCACTCATAGCAGAAAATTGTAACCGGGAGCGGAGGCGAGCGCAATGCAAAGAAAAGAAGATTTAACCACAAAGCGCACAAAGGGAAGAACACGAAGGACGCTCAGACAAAGGTAAGACAAAGACCTCTTGCCGAACACTTGGTTTCCGAGTGGCTCAAGCCCTCTCGCTAAGCGGCGCGGCGCCTCCATCCCGCTG
>CAXUMS010000001.1:59582-109791 GCA_964252165.1 uncultured Armatimonadaceae bacterium | reverse complement strand
GCGGGCGGCGGTCCTCACGCCGGACGGCGCCAGCCTTACGCTGGACCGGGCATTTTGCGCTTGGCGACGGGTTTCGTTGTTTTGCCGTCTTCGCGGCAAAACAACGAAACCCGTCGCCTGCATCAAAAGCAACTGATCCAACGCATGGCGTTGGCGCCGTCCGGCGTGAGGACCGCCGCCCGCGCAGGGCAACCACAACGCGGAACGCACTCAACCAAACGAAATACAAACCGAACTCATGTTAAATAGAAAGTTTGATATATGAACGATAATGGCGTGCCGACGAATCGGCCCGTTCCCGCCGCGCTTCCGCTGAATCGGCGTCGCGCTAAAGGGATTACTTGCACCGAAGACGAGCAGATGCTGAACGCCCCGTATCAGCAACAGTACGCTACCGCGCCCGCCCATGCTCCTGTAGAGGGCGAGGCAAATCTTGCGACCGAAGCCGCGACCGCGCCTGTTGCGTCGGTCTCGCTTGCCTCGGAGTCATTTACCAACACGGACCCGTGGCGGGTTTTGCGGATTCAAAGCGAGGTCGTCAACGGCTTCGACGCGCTTGCCGGGCTTGGCCCCGCGGTTACGATTTTTGGGTCGGCGCGCGTCAAGCCGGGTGACCCGATGTATGCAACCGCCGTGGAAACCGCGCGGCTTTTGGGCGAGGCGGGCATTTCCATTATTACGGGCGGCGGGCCGGGTATTATGGAGGCCGGAAACAAAGGCGCACGAGCGGCGGGCGTGACATCGGTCGGCTTGAATATCGAACTGCCGTTTGAGCAGCATTTGAACCCGTACGTGGATATAGCCGTGGATTTTCGGTACTTTTTTATCCGCAAGACCATGCTGATCAAGTACGCCCAAGCGTACGTTATCTTCCCCGGCGGCTTCGGCACGCTGGACGAGTTGTTCGAGTCCTTGACGCTCATTCAAACCGGCAAGATTAAAAATTTTCCGGTGATTTTGTTCGACACGGCTTACTGGCAGGGCCTGCTGGATTGGGCGAAAAACACCCTGCTTAAAGAAGGCAAGATCGCGGAGGAAGACCTTTCTCTGCTAATGACGACGGACTCGCCCGAGCATGTCCGCGATGTGGTTCTTGAAGCCCTGCGCGGGCCGGGTTGGCGCGCCCAGCAGGAAGAGCGGGCGGCGGCGCAAACGCGTAAAGCGTACCAACCGGGCGATTGGTAAGCGGCGGTGTGTGACGAACCGTTGCCGCCCGTAGATAAGCCCGGCCTTCGCCAATGGGCCAAAGCGCGACGTGATGCAAACCCTATTACCGGGGCGGTAAACGGGGCGTTGCTCGCACGGGTGCGCGGCCTGCCGGAATGGAAACAGGCGCGCCACGTTCTCGTTTATCTCGCGATGCCGAGTGAGGTGAATGTGGACGCGCTCGCAACGGACGACGAGGAGAGACGGCGCGTGTTCTATGCGCCCCGGTGCGCTCCCGGTCGTCGTCTGGCCGTTCATTCGTTCCGTCCTGGCGTCACGCCGCTTCGTCCCGGCCCTTTCGGCATTCGCGAGCCGGACCCCCAGCGCGCCCCCGAAGCCGCGCCGGATTTGCTCGATTTGGTGATAGTTCCCGCGCTTTTGCTCACGCCGAACGGCGACCGTTTGGGTTACGGCGGCGGTTATTATGACCGTTTCCTGCCGTCCTTGTCCCCCGCTTGCGTTCGCGTGGGGGTGTTGCCAGAATCGCAAATTGTTCCGGCTCTGCCGCGCGATACGTGGGATGCGCCGCTCACCGTGGTAGTTACAGAGCGGCGTGTCTTGCGACCGTGAACCCGCGTACGTCCCCGCCGCGATAAAATAAGCGCATGAGTAAAAAAGAAATCGTGACCGTGATCGGCGCGGGTATGGCGGGAAGCGAAGCCGCATGGCAGGCGGCGAGCCGGGGCGCGCACGTACGCCTTGTGGAAATGCGTCCGGTGAAGATGACGCCCGCCCATCACACAGACCGCGCCGCCGAGATTGTTTGCTCGAACTCGTTTAAGAGCAACCATATCGGCAATGCGTCGGGTCTGCTGAAAGAGGAGATGCGGCGGCTTGGCTCGCTGATTGTGGGTTGCGCGGACGAGACCGCCGTTCCCGCGGGCGAGGCGCTTGCCGTGGACCGCGATGCGTTCTGCGATCTGGTAACCGGCAAACTCGAAGCGCACCCGAATATCGAGTTCGTGCGCGAGGAAGCAGTGACGATACCCGATGACGGCCTGGTGATTATCGCGTCCGGGCCGCTGACATCCGACACGCTCGCCGCCGAGATCGGCAAACTCACGGGCCGCTACGATCTGTACTTTTACGATGCCGTCGCGCCGATTGTGGACGCGTCCACGATCAACTACGACAAGGTGTTTCGCGCCTCGCGCCGGGGCAAAGGGCTGGAAGCGGATAGTTCCGACGACGCCGCGTACCTCAATTGCCCGTTCGAGAAGGAAGACTACCTCGCGTTCCACGAGGAATTGGTCAAAGCCGAACTTGCGCCCGTCCACGATTTCGAGGATGTCAAATATTTCGAGGCGTGCTTGCCCGTCGAGGAGTTGGCGTCGCGCGGGCCGAAAACGCTGTCATTCGGGCCTCTCAAGCCCGTCGGCCTGACCGATCCGTTGACCGGGCGGCGTCCGTGGGCCGTGGTGCAACTGCGTCAGGAAAATAAAGCCGCGACGCTGTACAACCTGGTCGGCTTCCAAACGCGGCTCAAGTGGGGCGAGCAAAAGCGCATTTTCCGCATGATTCCCGGCCTGGAAAACGCCGAGTTCGTGCGCTTCGGCGTAATGCACCGCAACACGTATATTCATTCGCCCTCCCTGCTCGCGCCAACATTGGAAATGCGCGAGCATCCGCGTATCCGGTTCGCCGGGCAGATGGTGGGCGTTGAGGGGTATCTGGAGGCGGCCTCGATGGGACTTATCGCGGGACTGAATGCGGGCCGGGAAACGTGCGGCGATGATCCGGTCGTGTTCCCCGACGAAACCGTGTTGGGGTCGCTCACGCGCTACGTGTCCGGCTACGAGGGCAAGGCGTTCGCCCCGATGAACTCGTCGTGGGGAATGTTACCGCCGCTCGACGGCGACCGTATCCGCGATAAAAAAGAGCGCGGCATGGCGATGGCGCGGCGCGGCCTCGCCGCCTTCGACGCCTTCGCCGAGCGCGAAAACCTCGCGTTCCCCGCAAGCGGCGCGGCGATTATCAAGTAGGGCAAGACGGAACCAGTAAGCGTAGGGAGACGGCGGCGCAATTAGGCATCATAGACTTGATCGCGTCGCTTCTGCGCCGAAGGTAAGCGAACCGTTGATAGCATACTGCGGAAGGAGATGCGTACGCGCGACAACGTTGAAGCCCCGTAGCGCTTATTTTGGCTTGTTCGCCGGAAACAAAAAGCGCAACATTCCCGGAACGCGCGCGGCCCAGGCTTCCTCGTTGTGCGCGGCGTTTTCGGTTTCGGCGTATAGGAGATTTGCGCCCGGCGTCCAGCCTTTGGTGACAAGGGCGTCACGCAGGGCGCGTGCGCCGGATAGAGCGTCGCCGTCTTTGTCCTCCGCCCCGCCGATGGACAGGTACACGGGCGGTAAAGCCCGCGCTTTGGGCCAGGCGGCGACCTCGGTTAAAATCTCCCGTTTGGCCCACCATACCGATGGCGACAAAACGGCGACCTTGCCCCACACATCGGGGCGCGCGAGCGCGAGGTGAAGCGATGCCAGGCCGCCGAGCGACGAGCCGCCGATTGCCGTGTGGGCGGTATCGGGCTTGGTGCGGTAGGTGCGGTCAATAAACGGTTTCAAATCATCGGCGAGCATCCGCCCGTACGCGTACGCGCCCCCGCCGCCGTATTTGGCGTCCGCGACCGGCGTGTATTCTTTCATGCGGTCTCCGCCCGCGTTCGCGACGGCGATAATTATCACCGGCTCGATTTGACGGCGCGCGATGAGCGATTCGGCGGTTTCGTCCGCGCGCCATTCCTTGCCCGTGATAAACGCGGTCGCGCCGTCGAAAATGTTCTGGCCGTCGTGGAGGTACAAAACGGGGTAGCGACGCTTGCGGTTCGCGGCGTCGTCGTAGCCGGGCGGCAGGTATGCCCAAACATCGCGGTCGGCCTTAACGAAGCGTGAGTGGAACATTTTGTGCTGGCGAACATCACCGAGCAGGGTGTGGTAAACCAGCGGGGCGACGGCGGCGACGGATGGTTTTTGTTCCTGCGCCCAAACGGGCTTAATCGAAAAAAGCGCGGACCAAAGCAGGGCGCAAACGGGCGCAACAAAAAAAGAGCGGATTAGCATCGGGCGGAAGAGGCGGGAAAGGGGTCATGCACTCGGCGGGATTCGAACCCACGACTTTCTGCTCCGGAGGCAGACACTCTATCCACTGAGCTACGAGTGCAAGGGCTTTATTGTACCGCCGCGCCGTCGTAGTTGTCAAACGGCAGGGCGCGAGATATAGCGGCAAGCTCGGTCAGCGTCAGCGTTTCGCCCCGCCGGTTGCCGTCCACGCCCGCAACCGCAAGGGCGTCGCCGATTTCCTCGCGGGTGAACGGCAGGCGCGGGGCGTTCGTCAGGGCGTTGAACAGCGTTTTGCGCCGCTGACCAAATGCGGCCCTCGATACGCCGAAAAATTCGGCCTCGGTGCGAATATCCACGGGCGGCGCGGCTTTTGGAACGAGATGGATCACGGCGGAATCCACTTTGGGCGGCGGGAAGAACGCGCCGCGCGGCACGATAGCGGCAAGCGAGACATCAGCATGGAACTGCGCGAAAACGCTCAGCGCGCCGTAGTCGTCGCCGTCGGGCGGGGCGATAAGCCGCTTCGCGACCTCCCTTTGCACCATCAGCGTGATCGAGGCGAACAGCGCTTTGGAATTGAGGAGTTTGACCAGAAGGGGCGACGTGATGTTATACGGGATATTCGCGACCACGCGGCGCGGACTGTCGCCGGGCAAATTCTCGGCGATAAAGGCGGGCAGGTCCAGTTTCAGCGCGTCCGCCTGCACGACGGTAACATTAGCGAAACCCGCAAGCGACTCGGCGAGAACCGGGAGCAGTTGTCGGTCCAGTTCAACAGCGGCGACCCGCGCGGCCCATTGTGCGAGTTCCACGGTCAACACACCCGCGCCCGGCCCGATCTCCATCACCCGGTCGCCCGGCCCGACGTTGGATGTTTCCACAACGCGCATCAGGTGCGCCCGCTCCACCAGGAAGTTTTGCCCGAACCGCTTCGACAGCGTCAAGCCGTGTTTGGCGAGCAGACGCTTGAGTTCCGACGGCTTTGTTAAGTCCATGCTTTCAAGTTAACCGTGAACCAACACAGCGCGCAAAAAAGCGGGGCGCGGCAAGGTCGCTTCGGTACGCCCGCCGCACTGGTAAAACTTAATCAGAAGTTAACGTCGGCTTAATCTGACCTTCCGTTTTTCTGGGTAAATATGCGGAGCGTGTCACCGCAATTGGTCACGTTCCTCGCGGCGCGGCGTTTTTCGTTATTTTACGCACGTAGAGGACATTCGCCCTGCTATCGCTTTGGCGCGCTTGATCGGCGTTGTTCGTCACGCTTCGTCGTCACGGAAAGGGTTTTCAAAATTATGTTCGTCTTGTCGTCCCGCTATAGCCGGATCGCGGTTCTGGTTCCGGTCATTTCCAGCGTTCTTGTTTTCGCTCCGTTCGCCGCGCCGCGCCCGGCTCAGGCGCAGGCTTTTTCGCAGAACGCAACCAACAACGCCACGGTTCGGCCTGGCGGCCCGCGTGCGGCAGCTGCTGGGAAGAACTTTTTCAACATCGAAGGCGATAGCAACGGCGCCAACGCGAGCTATGGCGTCGCCGATTACACAGTCGCCTCGTTCGGGGCCGGTCAGGTCGCGTCGGTAAGCAATATTTCGGTTCAACTAACGCAGGCGAACGCCGTGTTTACCGCCCCTGGCACACTGAACTTTTATCTTGCGTCCGATACCGCGACCAGCATCGAGCCTGCGCCCGCGTCGCCGCTTGTCTACAATGCCGCACTTGGGAGCGAAGGTATCGCGACAACGGGCGGGCAATTGGGGAACCTATTCCTGCTCGGAAGCGGCGCATTCACCACCACAGGCAACGTCAACAACGGACAGGTGGATACATTCGCCTTGACGCCGAGCGCGCAGTCACGGCAGTTTTTTGCAAGCGCGTTGAACGGCGGAGGAACACTGCGTTTGGTGATCACCCCCGCGACGGCAACCACGGCGGCGACCTATGGCGGGTTCAGCAACACGACGGCGGCTGGTCCCATCTTGCGCTTCGACGCGGTGGGTGTGGCCGTACCGGAGCCGGGAACGCTCGCCCTTCTCGTTCCCGGAATTTTCGGGTTTGCCGGTTTTACCCTGGTTCGCCGCAACCGCCGCGCCCGTTCGATCTAATTGATCTATCAGCAACCGGTCCCGACAAAACAAAACCCCGCGCCGTCCGGCGCGGGGTTTTGTTTCGCTTTGGCGAATTTACAACAAGCCGTCGTCCGCGCCTGATTTGGGCGCCGCGCCGCGGCGCGGCGCGGCGGCTCCGGTTCCCGCGGCGGCGAGTGGGGCCATATCGCGTTGGTGGAGCAAGCAGACGGCTTTGCCAAACTTGTTCATACTCATGCTCATCTGCCCCGTCGTTAGTACGTTAGAGCAACCAGCCACGGAGCAACGGTTACCGCCAAGCGGATTGGGCTTGGGCGCGGCGGGCGCGGCGTCCGCCTCATCATTATCATTGTCCTCGGCGGGAGTCGGACGCGCGGGCGCGGCGGCGGGCCGGGGGGACGCGGCAGGCCGCGCACTTGCCGGAGGGGGCGCGGAAACGTTGTCGAGATCGTCCTCGTCATCGAACGGGTTCTCGTCATCGTCGTCGTCGCCGCCCGGATCAAGGGTGGGGCGTTCGGGTTCGCGAACGCGCGTGATCCCCCCGGAGGGCGGCGCGGCGGCGGATGCATCGCGGTTCGTCGGAGCGGGGCGCGTAGCGGCGGCGCGCGGCGGCGGCGCGGGCGCATGGTCATCGCCAAAGTCGTCGTCCGGGCCGTCGCTTGCGGGCGGCGGGGGCAGGTCACGGACCACCGGCGCAGGCGCGCGGTTCATTAGCGGCGGCGGGGCCGACCCGCCGGGCCGGTTCCCAAAGCCGTTCCCGCCGCCCCCATTGTTGGCGCCGTTATAACCGCCGCCACCGGCGCTTCCGCCCCCGTCACCGTTGTAGCCGTTGCCGCCGCCGCCGGAGCGCGGGCCTGAGCCGAAGCGGTTCATTCCGCCCCCGCCGCCGCGCGGGGCGTCGGCAAGACGGTTGCCTTCTTCGAGTTCGGGCGCGAACTGCGTTCCATACCCGCAGTACGCGAGAGCGCGACCTACCGCGCCCGTGTTGCCCGTAATCGTCACCACATCGTTATCAAATCGCGCCACCCATGTTCCGAGCGGCGTTTGCGGACACCACACATCAAGCGTTCCGCGCGGTTCAACAACGATATTGCTTGCCCACACTTGGCGGGTCTTCTTACGTCGCGCTACCCAGATACCGCCGACCGATGTGCGAACCGTTGACTTGCAGACCATGCTTCCTTCCAAAGCGCATAAAGCCGTCCACAAATCAATAACCCAATCGTTGCGACCTGGCATTTGCGCGAAACTTCCCCGCGCATCGCTTTCGGCGAGCGTCATCGCCTCCAGAAGAGCGGCTCTGGCGTCGGCGGAGAGTCCCGAAACTACCAGCGGCAATTCCGTTTCATGCTCGATGCCAAACGCCTCATGCAACTCATGCAGGTAGCGTGCGGGAACTTCCCACCGATACCCCACCAGACAGTCATGCGTTTTACCGGTCGGGAACGTACGCGTGTGAGCGGGTATCTCCTCTTCACGACAGGCAATACCTTGCAGGCGTTCGCGAAAAAGCGCGACATTATGCGGCTTGGATTGGCAAATATAGCCGTGAATGTGCTTTCCGTTGTACCGCAGGCTTCCGTCCGTAATGAGCAACCCCATCACAAACGCTTGTTGCGGCGTCACCGCCATCGAACCGGACGGTGCGGGGGCGGCTACCACCATAGCATCCGCTGTTGTCAAAGCCTGAGTTTCGCGCAGTTTGCGGTACTCGTAACGTTTGCCGCCGCTGGTCACGCTATAGCGCACAGGCCATTTATGATCAGGAGTGCAAACAACATCAAAGCCTTTTGCGTTGTGGGCGCGAACAACCGGCGCATCGTGGTAACGGCGAACCGCAAGAAGCGGAACCCATTCCAGTTGATCCGTCTCCGCATTATAGGCGGAAACGAGTTCGCCGAGGCGCAATTCGTCGTGCGTTTTCCACCCCTCCGCGGTCAAAATTCGGGTCGTCAGCGGCACGCACTCGGCTTTTTCCAGGTAATCGCCGAAGCCCTTGACGTTTTCCATTTTGGTCGCGGTCGCCATCAGCTTGCCTTCTTCGTTGAAGATACTGGCCTTGTAGATGGCGTACTGCTTTTCGAGGTTGATCTCGATAGCCTCAGTCACAATTCCCCAGTCGGGATGCTCGCCGCGAAACCAGATTAAACGGGCGGACACGGGCAGGTACTCACGACCGCCCTGCACCCGAATCACGTGCTTTTTTAGATCAAAAGCCATAAAACTAACTCCTCATCACGTGTACACAAAATCGTAAACTCATCACACGAAAAGTTGAAACGCCGCTTTTAAGGCGGAGGCGAACCGGAGCGCAAGCCGCGCGATTTAGCACGCGGGTTCCACGCCGCGCCGGACAAATCCTGCTTTGCGCCGTTTCATCAGGATACTCCGCGCCCGCTCCCAAATCCGGAAACCGCATTAAACGCTTGTCTTCCCCATTTTCTACGTTTTTTATTATATCAATGGCGTTCGTAAAAGCCGGTATTTCCACCGCTTTTTACCTGACAACGTTTGTTTCCAAGCGCATTCGGGTGTCACTATGAAGGCTTGCTTAAACATTTCGAGCATTGACACAGTCCGATGGGCGGCTTATACTCTTCTCGGTTTGCCCGAACCCGGAAGGCGGCGCAGTGTTGCGCGGCCACCTGGCGAGCAAATCTCACGCACAGCGGGTAATCGGACCCGCGAGCGGACAATTACGTTCGCTCCTGACTGCGAAGAAACGGTTTTTTCACCGAATCAGGCCCCGGCTTTTTCAGTGCGCGCGACCAACGATGGTTACGCAGAGCGCACGAGCCGACACACCGGGCCGAACAGCGTGAAAATATACCGCCGTTTTAACGCCATAAGGATGCACATTTAGTGCCGATTCTACGCCGGATGGCCGCGCCGCATAAGAGCGCCGCCGACCTTGCCAGCCTTGCGCTGTCGTTCGTTATCGCCGTTCTGATGGGCGGCGCGGTCGCTTCCGCGCAAAACGACGCCGAACACGACACTCATACATCAAATAGCGGACAGACCGCACCTAACGCCGTTTCCGTCACACCGCCGCTTACGGTAGCCGTAGTCGCCGATGGCCACGAAATCGTAGTTGAGACCGTCGCCAAAACCGTGGGCGAGCTTCTCGCCCAGCAGAACCTCACGGTCGGCAAGAACGACCGTTGCTCGTTCAAACTTTCCACTCCTCTTTCGCCCGGTATGCGCGTCCGCATCGTTCGCGTTCGTACCGAAACCGCCGTTGAGCGCACCCCGATCCCGTTTTCGGTCAAGCGCAAGTACACGCCGTCCCTGAAGGCGGGCGAAAAGAAAGTCATTCAACCCGGCGTCGCCGGAGAGCGCGCCGACACGTACATCCATACGTTCAAGGACGCCGCCCGCGTCCGCCGCGTCAAGGTCGGCACGACCGTCACCAAGCCCCAAACCCGCTATGAAATGGTGGGCGTTCGCGGTATGTCGCTCGCCTCGCGCGGAATGTTCTCCGGGCGGCGCATGGTAGACATGGTCGCGACCGGCTATGGCCCGTCCGGCAACGGCAAGTGGGGCATGCAAACTGCGACCGGACGCCGTCCCGGCTACGGCGTGGTTGCGGTTGACCCGCGCTTTATCCGCCTCGGAACCCGTTTGTACATCGAAGGCTACGGCTCCGCCGTCGCCGGTGATACCGGCGGCGCGATCAAAGGCTCGCGGATTGATCTCGGCTTCAACACCGACGGCGAAGCCCGTCAGGTGGGTCGCCGCCGCGTTCGCGTTCTGATTCTGGACTAACAGGACGAAGCGGTTATCGCAGTAATTCTACTGAAACCGCAAGCCCTCGTTGTCGCAAGACAACGGGGGCTTGCTTTTGCAACATACGCATGGCGTGTGTACGAGTGGCTCAAGCCCTCTCGCTACCGGGCTAAGAAGCCATGATCCCGCTGAAGCGGGAAGCGGAGTAGGGGGCCTATGGCAGTTCCTATCCGTCGCAAACAACGCTATCTAAAACCCAAACCGAGCAACACGAGCGGTCTGTTTCTTCCCGCTTCAGCGGGATCATGGCTTCTTAGCCCGGTAGCGAGAGGGCTTGAGCCACTCGTACACACGCCATGCGTTATGAAGCCCATCGCCAACACTTCCCCAGTCTCGCAACGGCACGTCTTATTCAGCCATATACTAATCGCCGTAGCGTCTCGCAAACCCGCTCCCGTGATAAACTGAAAACCGCTATGGCAACCTCTTCCACTCGTTTGTCCGAACGGTTCACCGTCACGCAGTTTCTGGCGCGCAAGGGCGCGGCGTCGGATTGCAAGGCGCTGGTTATAGTGACCGCCTACGACGCACCCCAGGGGCGGTTAGCCGACGACGGTGGCGCGGACGCCCTTCTGGTCGGCGACTCGGTCGGTATGACCACGCTTGGTTACGACACCACGCTCCCGGTAACGCTTGACGACCTGTTGCACCATACCAAAGCCGTGTCGCGCGGTCAGGCCGCCCGCGTTTTGTCCCCCGTTCCGACACCGGAAGAAACCGAACGCGGCGCGCGACATGCGATGCTGATCGCGGACCTGCCGTTTGGCTCCTACGGCGCAAGCGTCGAGGACGGCGTTCGGGCGGGCGCGCGGCTCCTGTCCGAGGGCGGCGCGCAGGCGGTAAAACTCGAAGGGGCGTCGCCCGTCATGCTGGAAACCGTGCGCCGTTTGACCGCGATGGGCGTTCCCGTTATGGGGCATCTGGGAATGACGCCGCAATCTATCCACCGCTTCGGCGGCTTCAAAGCGCAGGGCAAAACCGACGCGGACGCGGACGCCCTACTCGCCGATGCGCACGCTTTAGCGGACGCGGGCGCGTTCGGTATCGTTCTCGAAGTCATCCCCGCCGCTCTCGCCGCGCGTATCACCACCGCCATTTCGATTCCCACCATCGGCATCGGCGCGGGCGTTGCGTGCGACGGTCAGGTGCAAGTCCTCCATGATCTGATCGGATTGTCGCCCGGCCCGGTGTTCCGTCATGCCCGCCGCTACGCCGACCTCGCCACCCCGCTCCGCGAGGCGGTCGCGCAGTACGCCCGCGACACCCGCGCCCGCGCCTTTCCCACGGGTGAAAACGCGTTCTGATTTCAAAGTCCGAAGGGTCGGGTTTTCCGGGTTCCCGTTCCGGTTACAATGCGGTATGCATCAAAGAACTTTCGGGGCGGAAAACGACGGCGTCCGCGTGGGCGAGATTGGGATGGGTTGCTGGCAGCTCGGCGGCGATTGGGGAAATGTCCACGAGGACGACGCCCGCGCGACCCTGCGCGCCGCGTATGAGACGGGCGCCACCTTCTTCGACACCGCCGACGTGTACGGCGGGGGACGAAGCGAAACCCTGATCGGCAATTGGCTCTCCGAGGATAAACCGCGCGACGTTTTTGTCGCAACCAAACTCGGACGCGGCGGCGATCCGGGCGGTGCGGCGAATTTCACGTTTGACGCAATGCAGGCGCACACAAACGCGTCGCTCGCGCGCCTGGACGTTAACGCGCTGGATCTGACACAACTCCACTGCATTCCGACCGAGGAGTTGCGCCGGGGCGAGGTTTTCGAGCATCTACGCCGTTTGCGGGCGGATGGCAAAATCCGCCGCTTCGGGGCGTCCGTGGAATCCATGGAGGAAGCGCGCCTGTGCTTGGCGCAGGACGGGTTGTCGTCGCTTCAAATTATCTTCAACTTGTTTCGTCAAAAGCCGATTGACGATTTGTTCGCCGACGCCCGCGCGAAGAACGTCGCCCTTATCGTGCGCTTGCCGCTCGCGTCCGGCCTGCTGTCTGGCAAGTACACATCCGCGACGACCTTTGACGCGGGAGATCATCGCACGTACAATCGCGACGGGCAAGCGTTCAATGTCGGTGAAACGTTCGCGGGCCTGCCGTTTGAAACCGGCGTTGCGCTCGCTGATGCGTTAAAGCCGTTTGTCCCGGAAGGCGAAACCCTCGCCCAAACCGCTCTTCGCTGGTGTTTGGACTTCGAGGCGGTCACGGTTCTCATTCCCGGCGCCAAGAACCCGGATCAGGCCCGCGCCAACGCCCGTGTGTCCGACCTGCCGCCGCTTCCCCCTGACCTCCATGACCAATTGCGCCGCTTCTACGTTGAGCAAGGAATCAACGAGAAAATCCGAGGGCCGTACTGATGCCGTCCCCAACGGGAAGCGCGCTGACGCATTTGGAATGTTCCAAAACCGGCGAAACGTACGACGCGGATACGCTTCAAAACCTGAGCCGCGTGGGCGCCCCGCTTCTCGCCCGCTACGATTTGAACCGCGTCGCCGTAACGCCGCAAAGCCTCCGGGCGCACGGCGAGCCGACCCTGTGGCGTTACCGCGAACTGCTTCCCGTCCGCGACGCCGATTTTATCCGGGATCTCGGCGAAGGCTGGACGCCGCTTCTGCACACAGACCGTTTGGGCGTACGGCTTGGTATGCCCAATCTGTACGTCAAAGAAGAATCGGTCAACCCGACCGCGTCGTTCAAGGCGCGCGGGATGGCGGTCGCGGTCACCCGCGCGCACGAGTTGGGCGTCCGGGAGTTCGCGGTCGGAACGGCGGGCAATGCGGGAAGCGCACTGGCCGCCTACGCCGCCGCGTCCGGCCTGACCGCCCATGTCGCCATGCCGCGCGACACGCCGCGCGCGATTGTCGCCGAGTGCGAGGCGCTCGGCTGTGACCTCGCGCTGGTGGACGGCCTGATAACCGACGCCAACGCCCATGTCGGGGCGGGCGTCCGCGAACACGGCTGGTTCGACATGGCGACGTTGCGCGAGCCGTACCGCATAGAGGGCAAGAAAACGATGGGGTACGAGTTATGGGAGCAAATGGGCCACACGCTCCCCGATGTGATCGTGTACCCGACCGGCGGCGGAACCGGCCTTATCGGGATGTGGAAAGCGTTTGATGAAATGGAAACGCTCGGCTGGATCGGGCCGGAGCGTCCGCGCATGGTGTCGGTGCAAGCGTCCGGGTGCGCCCCGATTGTGCGGGCATGGGAGCAAGGCGCGGATCACGCAACCCCGTGGGAGAACGCCGAAACAATGGCGAGCGGTTTGCGCGTTCCGCGCGCCATCGGCGACTTTTTGATCTTGGACGCCCTGCGAAAATCAAACGGGTGCGCGGTCGCCGTGACCGAAACCGCGATGCGCGAGGCGTGGTCAGAGATGGCGTCGCTGACGGGCCTGATGGTCGCGCCGGAGGGCGCGGCGACCTGGGCCGCGCTCCGCGATCTGGCTGAGCGCGGCTTGGTAGGCCGGGACGAGCGCGTGGTTTTGTTCAACACGGGAAGCGGCCTGAAGTATTTGGAGGCGTGGTTCAACACGCCCCGAGATTAGTTTTTATCGCCGCCATCGCTTGCGCTGTACAAACGAGACCTTCTGAGCGGCCTCGCAATTTCGGTCGGCGATGCCCGAAGCGGAACGCGCGTCGAAATCACGTCGCCAAACGGCGCGGGCCCGCCCATCCTCGTCGCCGCAACATGGGAATAACGCACGACGACGATTTGTAAAATTCCCCTTGACGAAAACTTGGTTTTGCGCTACACTTCACGCAACTGCAAAAGGTCGCGCAGAAAGAGGGAGTTCCCACCGTTGCATTCCGTCTTGAAACACATCGCCGCCTCGGTTCGCCGCTTAGTTTAACCGACACCCTTACGTTGCGGGTAACGTAACGCCATTTCGCGGCCTTGTTTTGTTGCCTTGTTATCACCGCCGCCCGCCCGGCTTGGTGCGGTTCGTGGTCCGCGCCCGCATACTCGCCCAACCCACCCTCTGGAAGCAAAATTTCCATCCAGGCGCTCAACAAGCCCTCCTCCGCAACCAAGACCATCAGCGTTACAGCGACGTTTACATGGCGACACACCGACCCCACTAATCCCACAGCTGACCCCGCTCCGATGGAGGCTATGACCAAAGAAGCCGCTTCCGCTTCCTGGAGCGCAACGGCTCACCGCGCCGACAACAGCGACGGCGATCCTTCATGGACAGTTTCGGGTTCTGCGGATAACGGCTTAGGCGGCTCGGAATTTTCAAATCCCAACCCAAACACCGCAAGTTCAAAGGGGGGCAAATCCAGTAGCGTTCGTACTAAAATCCACAAGGGCGGCGGTGAGACAATCACCTGCACCGCGACTGTAACAGCGCAGTTAAGCGGAGCGACGCAAGCGGGAACGGTCGGTAGCGGTTCGGTGGCTGTGTCCTACAGCGCAGGAATTATTACACCACACGCGCACCCAGCCGATATGGAAGAGGAAGATTGGGGACCAAAGACCCACGCACCTGCGGGAGGTACGACAAACACAGACCCTCGATCCGTTGGCATTCCGCAGGGTGGTGTCTGGGTCAAAATGAAATGGAAATCAAGTAGCGGCGGGGCGGCAAACACGATACCATTTCCTCCACTAATATTTGTCTATGAGTATGTTTCATATAAAGGAAATGCCAACTACTCCGGTAACGATCCGGCAACTCCGGGATTTACCCAGTAGCGTAACATATCGTCTGTAAAAGTTGGCTGGGCAGGAGTAGCAAGCCATTTCTCGAACTTCTCGATTGCTTAAGAAAGAGAAACGATGAGAAATGGCTTACCAAAACGAGGATAGCGCCCTGGCAACTCTGTTGCCACTTTTGACGGCGGAAGGCCAAAGCGAAAATCCGCTTGCGCACGCATTAGCGGTTCTGCTCAACGCGGCAATGCTACACGAGCGTGAAAAGCATATCGGAGCCGCGCCCTACGAACGGAACGAGGAGCGCAACGGACACGCCAACGGCTACAAGGAGCGGACGCTCTCAACCCGTCTGGGACAATTGAACCTGTCCGTTCCGCAAGTGCGCGGTAGCGGCGAGCCATTCCGCCCGCAAAGTTTAGAAGCGGCGTTGTTGTCGGAAAAAGCGCTCAAAGTCGCCCTTGCCGAGATGTACGTTCAAGGGGTTTCCACGCGGCGCGTGTCGGCGGTTCTTGAAGCGCTTTGCGGGACAAGCGTTTCCTCCACCAGCGTCAGTCGCGCCGCGAAGGAATTGGACGAGGTTCTTGGGGCGTGGCGGGAACGGCCTTTAGGCGTGTTCCCGTTCGTGCAGTTAGACGCGCTCTGGTGCAAGGTGCGGCAGAACGGTCTGGTCAAAGACGCCGCCGTTCTGGTGGCAAGTGGCGTAGGCGAAGATGGCAAACGCGCTTTGCTCGGTGTGTCGGTATCATCGGGCGAGCATGAGGTGCATTGGCGTTTGTTCTTGGAGGGTCTTGTCGCTCGCGGCTTACGAGGAGTGCAGATGATAACAAGCGATGACCACAGCGGTTTGGGAGCGGCGCGGCGGGCCGTGTTCGGCGGCGTTTCGTGGCAGAGGTGTCATTTCTGCGAAATGACAGGTCAGTTTCATCTTCAGCAGAACGCCCAAGCGTATGTGCCGAAGGATTCGATGAAGAGCGAGGTCGCCGCGACCATTCGCGCTATCTTCACCGCGCCTGATCTGACGGCGGCTCAGACGCTTCTAAAAGCCGCTGTTGTTCATTATCAGGCAAGCGGCGCGGCGAAGTTGTCAGGATGGCTGGAACAAGCGGTTCCCGAAGGGCTGGCGGTTTTCAGCCTTCCCGAAGCGTACCGCCGTTTCTTGCGGACGAGCAACGGTCTGGAACGCAAGCGGGCTTGCACGCGCGGGTGAACAAGGAGTTGCGCCGCCGTTTTCGTGTGGTTGGCTCGTTCGTGTCCGAGACGTCGTGCTTGCGCCTCGCGTCCGCCGTGTTGATGGAAATAAGCGACGAGTGGGAGATGGGAAAGGTCTACCTGACGCTCGCTAAAAAAGAGTAGCGTTTGCAGGGTTCGAGATTTTACAGACGAAATGTTGCACTGCCCGAACCAGACCCTGCGAGACCCGGGTACTGGCGTTCAAGAACAACAGCGTATGGTCACTCGGACTACAAAGAACTTTAGGTTTATCGGCTATGAAAAGTAGCTAAGGAAGTCCCTAATGCGATTTTACCAATCTTCATTTTTAGCGTTCTCTCTTATAGCGAGCATGCTTGTCCTGCTGGACAACTGCTATGCAGGTGATACCACTCCGCCTGTGCAAAGCGCGCAATCACAGGACGACATACTGAGTATGGAAGTTCGCCCGGTCAACGCGAATATCGTACCAGGAGAACCCCTCCGGTTAGCGTTTGGCTGGCGCATCGCCGGGTTCGTCGAGCCAAACAAGGGTTGCTGGCTTTACTTTGCAGTCCAAAATTCAAGGACGCGCAAATAAAAAGCGTAGGCGGCGCCAGTGGGGCCACCTACGCTTTTTATTTGGTGAGATCAGGACTACACCGCAAGCGAGCCGAAATCCATGAAGTCGGCTTCCATGCCGCCCGGGACGCCCTTGCAGATAACCGAGATGGCGTCGTGGCTGTGGAGCGATTCCAGGTGCGCGCAGGCGACCTCGAAATCCGCGATGCGCGCGTCGCCGTTTAGTTGCTCAAAAACCAGGCGGGCGGCATCCTCGACAAACTTCACGTACGCGCCGTTCATCTCGGCGAACGCTTGCTCGTCCTCGCGCTTGACCATCACCTGCGTTTCGGTTTTGAGCGCGTTCAAGCAGTGTCGTTGCACGTCCTCGACCGACAGCGTTGCGCCTTCGGCAAGCTCGATACGGGCGCGGGCGCGACTCCGCTGGGAGTGCGGGATGGCGTAGGCCGAACGGGTGTCGCGGGCGTGTTCAGATAATTCGGCGGAGCAAGGACACGCGGACGAGTACACGAAGTCGAAGTTGATAAACCGCCGAATAACCCCGGACGCTGCGAGTTTCGCCTCGAACGACACGCGGTAGAACTGGTAGCCTTCCAGGCCGGAGCGCAGACTTTGCTGCATCATCGGGTACGAGAAAGCGACCCGGACGCGCGCTTGAAGCGAGCCGACCTGCGAGCGGTACGATTCCAGCACACGCGCCAGCGTGTCCACCGTGAACGTTTCGTCCTTGTACTCGTAAAACGTACGGACGATGCGGCTCATGTTGATGCCTTTAAGGTTGGCCTCCAGAGATACCGAGCCGGTAACGGCGGCTTCGAGCGTCAACACGTCGCCGCTTTCGGATTCAAATTTCAGCGGCAGATGAAAGCCGGACACGCCGACCTGCTGGATCGGAACATTGGCGCCCTCGATAGCGTCTACGGCGGCGTTCATATCCGGGAGCGACGCGTAATAGTCGGCGTCGGGGCGGAACTCCGCATCGTAGTGGCGCGGGATAACCGGTTCGGACCGCGTCGCCGTCCGGTGCAAAAACATCTTCTTTTCGGAAATCAAGGTTCGTTTTTCCTCATCTAAGACCAGGCGGTTGGAACGAAAACCGTAGGCGCATCGCGCTTAACTGGGCCTTTTCATTATATCGCTGTCGTACACTAAGTAACACTACAAAGCCGCTCTGCGCAGCCCGCTCAAACGAGCGGGGCGTCAGTCGCCGTAGTACTCGAAGAAGTTACGGTCGGTTTCCTTGACCACGATTTTATGCAAGCGCGCGGGCGCGGGAATGGCGTTCTTCAGATGGTTGAAGATAACGCGCGTCAGGTTTTCCGTGGTCGGATTGACATCCTTAAAGTCGGGCGTGTCGTAGTTCAGATGCTTGTGATCGAACCGGCCCATCACCTCGCGCTCCAAAACGGCGTCCAATTCTTCGAGATTAACTATCATGCCCGTTACCGCATCCGGCTCGCCCGCCACAGTCACCTCGACGCCATAGTTGTGACCATGCCCGTTCGGGTTGTCGCACTTGCCAAAAATCGCCTCGTTTTCCCCGTCCGACAAGCCGGGCGCGTGCAACCGGTGCGCGGCGGCGAAATCAAAGGAGCGAGTTAATGTTATTGTCGGCATTTGTTCTTCCTTTTCTAAACCATTCAACGTCACCCACAAGTTCGGCGCTTCCCAAACCGTCACCCGCGAAAGCCGCGCGGCGGGGTTTTTGAACTGAGCGGTAAATCGTTCGGCGATATAAACCGCGATATTCTCCAACGTAGGCGGCGTGTCGGCGAAGTGCGGAACCTCGTACGACAAATGCTTATCCGCGAGCGGCGCGATCACATCCCGCTTCAACACCTTATCCACATCGGTGATATTGACCACCATTCCGGTGCGCTCGTCCACGTTCCCGGCGACTGTGACCTCGACCGTGTAGTTGTGACCATGCCCCCAGAGCGACGCCCACTTGCCAAACAATTGGCGGTTCTCGTCGTCGCTCTTGCTCGCAATCCAGTACGCGTGACCCGCGGCAAACGTGGCCCGCCGCCGCAAATACATTGTTCCCATATCGGTTTAGTCCCGATAGTACAAATACCCAAAACGCGTGTTTGGTTCCCAACAAGCCAAAAGGATGAAGGCGGAAGGATGAAGGATGAAAAAGGACAGCCCCACAATGCTAATTTGCAGGTCCTTTTTTCATCCTTCATCCTTCCGCCTTCATCCTTTTCTTCTAATGCGGGCCTTTGGCTTCGTGACCGGTTCCGCATGGGCCGCCGCCGGTTGCGGCGGGGATATGGATGGGGTCGCCGTCGAAGGTGAGCGACGGGTAGTATTGGGACAGTTCGGAACTGGCGCGGGGGACGTAGTGGCAGATAAACGCGCGTCGGAACCGGTCGCGGCTCTGGTTCGGGTACGAGCCGTGGATGACCGAGCCGTTGAAGAACAGCACATCGCCCGCTTTCAAGCGAACCGGAACCGCCTCCATACCGTCCGGGGTGGGAACATAATCGCTGGTGAACGAAACCGACGGGTCCGAGGTTTGCGGACAGGCGATCGGCAGTACGTTCGAGCCGGGGACTACCATCATGCCCCCGTTCTCTTCGTCGGCGTCGTCAACCGCGAGCCACATGGCGCAACACGTTCCGGGCGCGACCCGCAGGTAAAAGTTGTCCTGGTGCAAATCCTGACCGCGCGCGCCCGGCGGCTTGAAGTAGAACATACTTTGCGCCGCCGCCGCTTCCTCGCCCATCAGGACGGCAAGGATATTTTCCAGACGGCGGTCGAGCAGGTAACGCCGCGCTATCTTTCCGACCGGCAGATCGTCATGCTTGTGTGGGTGCATCATGCGCGGGTAAAACGCGAGCGGATCATCGGCGGTGGCCGTTTTGAAGCCCGTGTCCGATAAACCCGGGACGGGGCCATCGGCGGCCTGCGCCATAAAGGTTTCCCGAATTTCCGCCACCTCATCCGGCGCGAAAAGTCCGCGCACCGCTACATAGCCGTCGCGCGCGAACTGCGCCTGCAATACCGGTAGATCGCTCGCGGACAATACCGCGTCCGGCCTCTCCATTGCCCCTGTCGCCATTTGAACTTCCGCCTTTCCCAACTGCGCCGCTTTAAGCAAGCGTTGTTGGATTAATGATACGCGGAAAAATACGTTCTGTTAATCGCATAACCTGCAAGAAAAATATAACATTCTGCGAAACGCGGGTTCTGCCACACTGATCACCGCGCCGCTTGTTCCAGAATACGGATAATCACATCGTATCGGGCAAGCCGCGCCGCGTTTGCGGCGGCTTGGTCATCCGCTTTGCTTTGCGCCGCTTCCGCCGCTTGTAGGTCTCGTTCGCCCATCCTTTGCATTGTCGCCTTTCCCGATCTCGCATATCCCAAAGCCGTTTTACCGTCCTTGTCTTGGTGGTGGGGAGACGCTCCGCGCGCGATAAGCAGTTCCACTGAGGGCAACGCACCAATCATAGAAGCCCACTGAAGAACCGTCATCTGACGCGGGTTGGCGCAGTCATCTACGACTATCCCCGCATCCAGCAATCTGGCGATAATTACGGGATGTTGCACCGCGTAAGGCAAAGCCGTGTTTCGGTTCTTCGGGTTTCGGACGCCGACATCCGCGCCCGCGTCCAGTAACAACGAGACGAGTTCCAGATCGCCCTTTTGCGCGGCGATCATCAGCGGCGAAAATCCGTGGACGCTCAGGGCGTTCGGGTCGCTTCCCTGCGCGAGGAGTGTCGCGACTTCCTCCGCGTTGCCTGACCGAACGGCGCGATGTAGCGTTCCCATTAGCCGTGACCGCCTTTTCTTTGGACTCTCACCCCCTCACCCCCTTCCTCGCCTTGCGCGAGGCCTCTCTCGCAAGCGAAAGACGGGGAACCCGAACTAAGACGGCTTTCTTGTCGTACTTGGCGTAACGCACTCCTTCTCTGGTTCCCCGTCTTTCGCTTGCGAGAGAGGCCTCGCGCAAGGCGAGGAAGGGGGTGAGGGGGTGAGAGTAAAGGCGCAAGGCCGGGCGGTTTTGGTTCGTGTTCCGGTTCCAGCGTCACCGCGACCGCTTAAAAGCCGTTTTTAATCACTTCGAGGATTTTGGGGTCCAAACTGTCGAGGCGCGGGCCGAGTTTGGCGACGACCTGCGCGGCGCAGTAGGACGCGAGGCGGCCCGTAACGGGGAGCGGGAGGTTTTGCGTCAAGCCGTACAGGATACCGGCGGCGTACATATCGCCCGCGCCGGTCGTGTCCACGGCTTTCACGGGAAACACCGGGATTTCGTGGATTTCGTCGCCCTGCGCGAGAAGCGAGCCGGTTTCATCCATCGTCACCACCGCGATCCCGCTCGTCAGATAGGCGAGTTGCAGAGCGGCCTCGCGCGCATCAACGGCGTCGGTGAGATTAATGGCCTCGTCCTTGTTGGCGAAAACCACGTCCACGTATTCTTCCAACAGGGAAAGAAAATCGTCCTTGTGTCGCGCGACGCAAAAGGGGTCGGACAGTGACAACGCGACCTTGACACCCGCCGTTTTCGCTTCCTTCATCGCATGGAGAACGGCCTTCTTCTGGTTTTCCGTGTCCCAAAGATAGCCGGTGATGTACAGGTACTTGCTCGCCCGCAGATCGTCCCCGTTCACGTCCTCTTCGCGCAAATCTTGCGCCATGCCGAGGTACGTACACATCGTCCGCTGGGCGTCCGGGGTGACCATAATCAGCGACACGCCGGTCGCGCCGTCGCCTTCGCCTAGGTTCGCCTTGACGCTTTTGGCGGCGAGGCCCTCGCGGTACAGTCGCCCGTGTTCGTCGCGCCCGACCCGCGACGTGTAGCACGCGGTTCCGCCCAAAAGCGCGACGCCGATCATCGTATTCGCGCCCGACCCGCCCGCCTCGGTATTGACGATATCGGTGTACACGGACGGCACAATCGCCTTTTGCTCGTCGTCGGACAGGAGCATCATCGCGCCCTTGTCCAATTTCAAATCGGCGAGTTTCACCTCACTCACCTCGGCCTGAATATCGTACAGGGCGTTGCACATCCCAAAAACATCAAATTTTGTATCAGCCATAAAAACCGTTTGAGCGTCCTTTGAAAAATGCCCCGCGACAAACGCGCCGGGCCGTTTTAGGTTCGGTTTGAGCGAACGTTTTCCCTGCGCGCGTTGCGCCGCGTCACGCCCCGCAAACGCGGTCGTAAAACGCTTCCAGTTCAGCGGGCGGGCCTTTGCCGAAGTTGTGATGCGTACCGTCTGGGGTCCATCCACCGAAAATCGTGTGCCGCGGGTCGCCGGGCATCGTGAACCCGTACTCTAACGTCAGGTAGCGGCACGTCATGCCTTCCCCACCGTCGTCATCCGCAGGAAGGAAAACCACAGCGGCGAAATACGCTTCCGGAACGCGCTCGGGGTTGGGCATCGTGATAAGCGCAATGGATCTGTCGCCGCTTTGCCGAACTTCGGCGGCAAGGCCCGCAGGCGGAATTACGACCTCATCCGGGGCCTGCGTTCGGGCGTCCGCCCAAAGACCGAGCAAGAACTCCTCGCGCTTGCCGCCGCTCAGAATGGAAAGCAACAAGGCGGGGTCGCGGTGTGCCGTTTGCGGCAAAAGGCCGTGGGCGAAAACGTAGTGTTGATGGCGCGTACCGCCACCATCCCCGGATGAACCGGCGTTTGGCCGCGCGGTCATCGCGGGTGGCTCGCCGCTCCCGAACAAGCGGTCCCATATTCCCTTAAGCATGTCGGCGACGGTTCCTCTTTGCAGGCGGGCGTTGGTTACCCGCCGTGTTACCGTTCGCGCCGGGCGCCTCGATTCACTGCCATTTTTTGCGAACGGTGCGATTAACGAATAAGAGACGCTTGTTTGAGGCGCGTTCGGGTTGGCGCAGAAGCGCAACGAACATGTAGTTTCCGAGTGGCTCAAGCCCGCTCGGAAACCAGGCTCACGGTCAACGCCGTGCGGCAACGCGTTTAGCGACCAACGCCGCGCGGTTGCGCCCTGGGGCAACACGACTTCCGATTATTGGTTTCTTATTCCCTAAAGCGTTACTTCCCGTCCAGAACCGCCGTGGCGTCATTGAGGCGTTTTTCGCGCTCGCCCTGCAACTCGCGGGATTTGGCGACCGCCTTGCCCGCGTTGCCGGTCGCGTTGTCCAGATTCCGCGCTTCCTCGGACTTACCGCAACCGGCGGCGGTGAAGAGCAGAAGTCCCGCCCCGACAGATAGGGCGAGCGTAACGGCGCTTCGCTTGTGGTGGATGGATGGCATAGGTTCGCTTTCTTTCCAAAGGGCGCGTGGCTTCCCCAAACGGCAAGCGCGCGTACGGTCTTTGGCTTCATTATCAGAAAGCGAGCCTCCGGTTTGTAGGGCGGGGTTTTCTAATGTTCCAGCACGCGGGCGAGGAACGCGCGGGTGCGCTCTTCGCGCGGATTCTCGAAGATCTCGTGGGGCGGGCCTTCTTCGAGGATTTTGCCGCTGTCCAAAAAGCAAACGCGCGACGCGACCTCACGGCAGAACTGCATTTCGTGGGTGGCGACCAGCATGGTGCGTCCTTCGCGGGCCAGATCGCGGATCACCTCTAAAACCTCCCCGACCAATTCGGGGTCCAGAGCGGACGTCGGCTCGTCGAATAGGAGAAGGGCGGGGCGCAGGGCGAGCGCGCGGGCGATGGCGACGCGCTGTTGCTGACCACCGGAAAGCTCGCCGGGGTAGTTGTTGGCCTTGTCGCCCAAGTGGACGCGGTCCAAAAGTTCGCGGCCTTGCTTGTCGGCGTCGCTTGCGGACAAGCCGAGAACGCGGCGCGGGGCGAGCGTGACGTTTTCGAGCGCGGTCAGGTGCGGGAACAGGTTGAAGCGCTGGAACACCATACCGACATCGCGGCGCAACTGGTTGAGGTGGGCGGCCTGCGGTCCGCATTCGGTACCGCGAAACCGAACCAATCCGCTTGTCGGCGCTTCCAAACGGTTGACGCACCGGAGCAGGGTGGATTTCCCGCTCCCGGATGCGCCGATAAGCCCGATAACCTCACCCTCTTTCACCGACAAACCGACGCCCTTCAGCACATCGGCTCCGGCGCCGAACTTTTTGTACAAATTCTCGATATGCAAAAGCGGCGGCGCCACGCCCGCGCCGGAAGGCGAAGAAGCCGAAAATGCGGTCATGCTACAGGCTCGCCCCTTTCACGGTCGGAATCGAACCTGCGGCTTTGTCCGTCTGGGCTTCCTTGACGCCGTCCATCGTGAACGACAGGAACGCAAAGCACATTTCGTCCGTGGTCTGCTCGCCGAACTTGACCGTTTTAGGCGGATTGGACGGCTGATTGCGGTTTTGCGTCGTGTTGTCAAACGTGGCGACCATCGAAACGCGGGTTCCCGCCGGGAGTTTGACCGGTTGTTTGTACTGGTAGCCCATCTGCCAGTTGAACTCCCAGTTCTTGATCTGGATCAGGGGCCGTTTGGTTCCGTCC
Source organism: uncultured Armatimonadaceae bacterium (assembly GCA_964252165.1). GTDB lineage: Bacteria > Armatimonadota > Armatimonadia > Armatimonadales > Armatimonadaceae > CAXUMS01. The sequence goes on along the minus strand of CAXUMS010000001.1, from coordinate 85,792 downwards.
GGCAGGGTCGCCGTAACCGTCATTTCTTTGCCCAGCATATGCATGTGCGGCAGAACGCCGTAAAGGGTCACCGGAATCGGGGTGATGAAATCGGCCTTGACCTGCTGATCGGCGACATTGGGCTTGAGCGAAAAGAACGGGTTGCCGACCGGGGCGACCTTGACCACGGACTCCACCGGACCTTTGGCGAAGTACAGCGCGACCGCGCTTCGATCTACCTCGGGCTTGCCGGTTTTGTGATAATGCACCTGCAACACCATTTTCGCGCCCTGCGGCACCTTGACCGCCACACCCGCCGGAAATCGGCGCGGGTTCATGCCCGGCGCCCAGCCGCTTCCCCAATCGCTTTTGCGAATTCCCGACCCCGCCCCGGTGACCGACCAGCCCGGCTGAGCGTCTTCCTTGCCGTCGCGGGCGGCGACGGTAGAGCCGTCGAGGTCAATATAGGCGATAATATGGTGGACAATCGCGCGGTTGCCGGGCTTGAAATCGAACGCGGAAATATACCGATCCTCGTTGAAATCCACGGGAAGCGCGAAGTCGCGGTAGACATCTTTGCCCTCGGCCTCCAACTGGTAGGCGCGGGCGGGCTTGATGATCTGGTCCGGCTTACCCAGCGGCCAGTCGCCGGGCGCGTACATTTTGGGCGCGGGCGGCAGGTCTTTTTTGTCGCCGAACGGCGCGCCGCTGTCCGCCCACCGCGCCAATGTCGCCACTTGTTTATCGCTCAAGTAACGGGCGTCCGCGAACTCGTGCGTGTTGCCCACGGCCTTCCACGGCGGCATTAGGCGGCGCGTGGTGTAGTCCTTGATCGCGCTCGACCAGACTTTCGCCTGCGCGTAGTTGTCGAGGGCGAACGGCGCGACATCGCCGGTCCGGTGGCACGAAACGCAGTTCTGGTTCAAAATCGGCGCGACATCGCGGGCGAACGTCACCTTCGCCGCGCCTGCCGAAGCGGCGGCGATTTTGAGCGTGTCGCGGAAAATCTGGCAGCCGAACGCGCGCGTGCGCGGATTTTTCACCGGTCGGTCCGCAAGCACGGCGTCGAGGGCGTCGCGCACATCGCGGCGTGACACTTTGGCGCGGTCCACGCTGTCATCAATGCGCCCTATATACCGGATCACACCGGACGCATCCAGGACAACCGCTTCCGGCGTCGCGGTCGCGCCCAACCGGTCGGCAAGCGCGGTTCCGTTGTCCTTCACGGCGGGGAACGGAAACTTGCGATCGGTCGCCCATTTCGCGGTCACCGCGCGGCTGTCGAGAACGTTGCTGTTAACGACAAAAAACCGCACGTTCTTCGCCTGGTAGTCGCGCCCGAGTTCGATAAAGCGCGGCGTGTACTGTCCCGCGACCGGACACTCGGACGCGACAAAAAAGAACACGGTCGCCTTCGCCCGCGCGATGTCGTCCGGCCCGTAGGACTTGCCCGCAAGGTCTTTCCACGTCAGCGGCGCGGCGGCGCCTGCGTTTGTTGCGGCGACCGGAGCCGAAGCGGACGGCGTATCCTCGCGCGGGCGCGCCGCCCCGGTTGCGACAAGAGCGCCCAGCGCGCCGGTCAGGGCGAGAAAGCCCGCCGCGCCGGTCAGGGTAAAAGCGCGGCGACGACGGGGAAAATCGGGAAGTTTAACAAAAGGGATCACGGGGCGAAATATTCCTCTGCGGCGGCGTGGAGCAAACAGCAAGCGGCGACGATGCAGGCAATCACGATAATGACGCTTTAGTATACGGTATTACCGTTCTTCCGGTTCGATTTCGCGCGGTTTGCCAAGCGCTCAAACGCGCTCCAGCGGGCGGTGCGGTGCGGACGGCAGTTCGATAGTGATAACGTCGCCCGCGCGCACGTCGCCGCCATTCAAAACAACCGCCATAACGCCCGCCTTGCGAATCAAACCGCCTTGCTCGTTGCGCCCCAGAACCGCCGCTAAAAGACCGGGCTGAAACTGGTCCAGTTGCGCGCACGGGTTCCGCAGGCCGGTTATCTCAATAATCGCTTCGCCGCCGAGACGCAGGCGCGTTCCCGTGGGCAAGTCCAGCAGCGCGACGCCGCGCGTGGTGATGTTCTCGCCCATTTGCCCGGCCTCGACAACAAAACCCGCCGCCCGCAGTTCGTCGTGCAGTTCGGCGTGTATGAGATGGACCTGCCGCAGATTGGGCTGGGTCGGGTCCGCGGCGACGCGCGAGCGATGCTTCACGGTCGCACCGCAGTGCGCGTCGTTCTCAACGCCCAAGCCAGCAAGCAGGTAAATAACTTCACACGGCTCCTTGCTGAAGGTGTGCGCCGCCGCCCGACTTACCGCCGTCACCGCGCCGTTTGTCATGGGTAAATTTTTCTTTAATGAGCCGAGGGGCTGAAGCCCCATCGTTGTTTGGTCCTTCGGACCAGACGTCCTACGGACGAAACTGGAATGAGTACTGTTTAGGCTGGAAAGTCCCGATGGGAGGATTTGTACAGCATTGCCGCTTGCCAAACAACCCCTGTTCTATATTCATGTTTCGTCCATAGGACGTCTGGACCGAAGATCGCCGCCGCGCGCGAGAATGGCCTGACGGTCATGGGCGGCTTGCCAGTCGAAAACCGGGGGCGGCGCGATGAAGTTCCAGTAGGCGAGCGCCATCTGACGCGCGGCCTCGGGCGCGGGCATACGTCCCGTGCCGGTTCCCAAACCGGGGCAAGCCACGGTTTCAATCGGCGGCATCCCATTTGTTTGTGCGTCGCGGTTGTGTCGGCGCACGGCGAGAAGCATGGCCCACATCGCGACGTAGGCGTAATCCGTTGTCATAATCGGCATCGGGACGCGCATGGTCGGCGTGTGCGCGATATACGGGTGACGGTTGTCGTCGGTCGGCGTGATAACCGACGTTCCCACCGGTTGCTCGCCCAGATAATCGCGCGCAATCATCTCCAAGACGCGCGCCTGCAAGCCCGCCCCGAAAAACCGCGTGATGGCGGCGTCCACGCCGCCGTCCATAAAGCTGGACGAATTCGCCGGGCTTACCATGCAATCCCCTTCGGGAAGATGCTCAAACAAGCCGTGAACGACGGAAACGCGGAGCATTCCCGCGAACGCCGTGCGCCATGCGGCGCAAAGCGGCTCGTCCGGCGCAACCAAAATGAGTTTCATATCGGCGGGTTCGATCATCGGCTGTTCTCCTCGCTCTTCACTGTTTTCGCCGCTTCCGGTTTCGGCTCCACGACCGGAAGCGGCGCAAGCAGGGCGCGCTCAATTCGCTTCAACACGAACCATAAAAACGTGAGCGCGAGAAAGCCGACGATGCCCGCGCCGATCAGCCAGAAGTCCTGCGCGTTTTCGTGGCGTCCGGGCGTGGAGCGCCGGTGAAAGCCATCGGCGAGCGCGAACAAAACGCCCAAACCAACCGACGCCCCCACGCTCACACGCTTGAGGCGCGCGCTCCCCCATTGGATCGCGCGCACGGTAAGCGCGACCAAAACGCCGTACTCGATGACATATGCCCACTTGCGGAACGTTTCATTGACCGCATACAGCGTGGGGTCGTCGGGGATGGGGCGACCGACCATGAAATGCAAAAATGTTTTCGCCGCATTGTACGTCGCGACGTAATTACCGCGCGGCCCGGACGAAACGAAGATCACGTAAAGCCACAAAGCGAGCGGACCGCAAAACCAAGCCGCCCGCAGAGCCGCGCGCCGCTTTTCCCGCGCGCGAACCGCGCGAGCGAGCGCGGCGGCTTCTTCGGCGGGCGTTACGGCTTGCACTCCGGGCAGGGCTTGAAGCCCGCCTTGATCGCCTCATCGCGCGACGCAAACGGAATGCGGTTTTTCTCCTGCGGCAAGCCTTTACAGAACGGCGTGTGGAAGATTTTCGAGCGCGCGTTGCCAATAAACGCGGCGGTTTGCGGAACCGCAATGGGCGCAACCGGTGCGGGGGGCGCATCAGGCGACGCGGGTACAACAGGGCCGCCGGTCGCGGTGGGCGGCGCTATGATGGCGGGAGTGACAGTCGGCGGAATAATTCGCGCCGGGGGGAGCGGGGCGACGCTTGCGCCTATGGGGGCGACAACGGGCTGGGCCGTTACCGCATCACCGAAGCCGGGCGAGATGGTGACGCCGGACAGATCCGGCTTGCCCGCCGCAAGGTACGCGCTGTACCACAGGTCGCTGAGATGCGCGGAGGCCCGCTCCAAACGTTGAAGCGCGATAGGCCGCGCGGTTTTGGCGAACGCGTTTATATCACGGGTTTTGCTGGCGCCTCTTCCGTCCGCGCTTCCTCTGCCCCCGGTTTCGGCATCGGCCTCCAGAATTGCGTCCACATCGGCGAACGATTCGCGCGTCCATTGAAACGCGAGCGTGTGCGGGGCGCGTCGAATCGCCACACCCTGCGACACGCGCAGATCGCCCGCCTCGATAAACCGGTCAAGAACATCGCCCTCAAAGTACGAATGGATGCCGCGCTGCCCCGCCGCGCGCCCGTCGTAGTCCACAGCCGCGTGAAACGGCACATGGGCGTCGCCGACGTAATGCCCGAGCCATGCGGCGTCGGTCAGGATGTCCTCGGCGTTTTTGTTTTTGAAGGCCAGCACCAGCGCATCGTACAACTGCTCGATGCGCCACGGAACCGTCCCCTGCGCGTCTATATCTTTCTTGCCGAAGCGTATAATTGCGGCGTTGTAATCATCGGGCAGGTTGGCGAACACCGGCCCCACGCCGTAGGCGTCCATATCCAGAAAATGGCGCGGGCCTTCCAGCGATTCACCTTTTGCGGCGCGGTCGCGGTCGTGGCTTTTGTCCTTGTCGGCGTCCACGGAATGGTTCACGAGAAACACCCGGTGCGCCGCAAAGAAAACGCGCAAACTGTCCGACGAGGGTGGGAGCGCGTCGCAGGCCGCGCCGTTTATAAGTTGATGACCTTTCTGCTCCCACGCCTGTGCGGGCGAAGGCGCGCCCCCAAGCGTCAGCGCAAACAAAGCGAGCGATGCCGCCGCCACCCACGGAACGCGAGAACGGCGGCGCTTAGGAATGCAAGACGGCGGGGACGCAGAAGCGGCGCGATTAAGCGAAAAGATCATGCTTTTCAGTATACAGCGTAACCGCTTTCGGCACGTGAAGTAAATATGTCTACCACGGAAATGACCAGGAATTTATCAAGGGAAGGTGACGCGCTCGCCGGACGTCGCGGCGCGGTACGCTACGACGATCAACTCAAATGCGGCCCGCGCCTCGGCTCCGTTCATGACCGTGTCGCAGTCTTCTTTCCTTAACGCAGGCGGGTCGGCGTTCCATTTCGGCTCTCGTTCCTAAAAAACGCCCGTATATTTGCGGTTGTTAGCCTGAGCCATCTGTAACGGAGCGCCGATACTAAAAAGGGTGGAGCAACGGCGTCAGCCGAGAGGGACGCGGGCCGAGCAGGCGCAAACAGCATAGGGCGGCGCGTAAGGTCGCCTCCGCCGATGACGAAAACGTCCCCTGCGCGGCCCGCTCATGCGAAAGGATGGTTTGATTTAAGATGGGCAAAACGACCCGTTTTGGTTTTCTCGCGGCAACCGGCGCGGCTTTTCTGGGCTGCGCGACTTTGGTCCTTACCGGAGGGTGCGGCGGAGGCGGCGAGGATACGCGTCGTGAAAATAGCGACTTTGTGGGTTCGTACGGCGGCGATTTCCTGGTAACGCGAGCGAACTCAACCGCCGCCGCGCCGTATGATTCGCGCTTGTCCGGCATTTTCAGTTTCACGCTCGATGTGTCGGGAAAAATCATCGGTAGCGTTATCAATGCCGACGGCACCACCAGCCGCGTTGATGGCTTTGCCGATAACAACGGCAGTCTCAGCGCCACACTGCGGCGCGAAGGAACCGAGTTTCGTTTTCACGGGAACCTCGCCAAACAAATCGTGGGCGTCGCGTCGCTCAGCGAAATTCAGCGGTCCAGCGCGGAAGGCCGGAATGTTCTGCAGGGCGCAAAGACGACGCGACAAGTAGCCTCACCGTCGCCCTCTCCCAGCCCGTCGCCGTCGGCCTCGCCATCCCCCAGCCCCTCCCCGGTTAGTTCGCCCAGCCCGTCGCCCAGTCCCGCGCCCTCCGCCGCGCCGGAATTGAAGGCGGGCGTCGCGAGCGACTTCCGCATCACGGTCAACGACGTTGAAGTCCCCGGCACGTTCAGCGGTCAAGGCGGACAAACCGCGCAGTAGCCGTCTGCTTGTCGTTAGCGTCTACTTATCGTGAGACTAAATCGCTCAAGCCGCACGGCTCCCTCTTCCAGGGGGTGTCACACAAGTGTGACCGTGGAGGACCAACCAAACGTTGGATCGGTGATTTTGAAAACGCAAAGTGGCTCGGTTAAACCGCGCAGGCGGTTAAACCGAGCCACTTTGCGTTGAGCAATGCCCGGTCCAGCGCCCGGCTGGTCCCCACTGGAAGGCGAGCCGCGCGGCTTGAGCGATTTAGTCTCACGACAACGCAGACGCTAACGACCAACAACGCTTAAATGATGCCGATTTTTTTGCCTGCCTGGGCGAAAACGGCGAGGGCTTCGTCGAAATCGGCTTGGGTGTGCGAGGCGATCGGCATCGTGCGAACGCGGGCCTTGCCGCGCCCGACCGTGGGGAAAACGACCGCAAGGGCGAGAACGCCGTGCGCCATCAGTTCGCGCTGGAGTTCCTGAGTGTTGGCCTCATCGCCGACCATCACGGGCGTGATCGGCGTTTCGGTCACGCCGGTGTCAAAGCCCAGTTCCTTCAAGCCGTTTTGCCAGTAGCGGGCGTTTTCCCACAAGCGTGCGGTCAGGCTCGCATCGCCTTCCATCACGCGCAGGGCCTCGATACACGCCCCCGCGACCGCAGGCGGCGCGCCGGTCGAGAACAAAAATGGGCGGGCGCGCTGGGTCAGGAAATCCTTCAAGGCGGCGGAACCGGCGATATAGCCGCCGACCACGCCCACGGCTTTCGAGAGCGTTCCGAGTTGAATATCCACGCGGTCCTTGACGCCGAAATGGTATGCGGTTCCCCTGCCGTTCTTGCCCATCACGCCCGACCCGTGCGCGTCGTCCACCATCACGGCGGCGTCGTACCGTTCGGCGAGATCGCAGATCTGGTCAAGCGGGGCCACATCGCCATCCATCGAAAACACGCCGTCCGTGATGATGAGCCGCAGTTTGGCCCCGCTTGCCGCCTTCAAGGCGTCTTCGAGCGACGCCATATCTTTGTGCTTATACCGCACGGTTGGGGCTTTCGACAAGCGGCACCCGTCAATAATCGAGGCGTGGTTGAGTTCGTCGGACAGGATAACATCGTCCGCGCCCGTGATGGTGGGGATGGTCCCGGCATTGCTGGTAAAGCCGGATTGGAAAACCAGGGCGGCGGGAACGCCTTTGAAATGGGCTAAAGCCTGTTCCAACTCGTCGTGGATAGCGAGGTTGCCGATAATGGGCCGGACCGCGCCCGCGCCCGCGCCGTATTTTTCCACGGCCCGAATCGCCCCCGCCTTTAAGCGGTCATCGTTCGCCAGCCCTAAATAATTGTTCGACGAAAGGTTGATCACCTCGCGCCCGCCGACGCAAATCCGCGCGCCTGGCGCGGACTGCACGGACAAAAGCGGCTTGTACAAATGCTGATCGTGGAGCGCGGCGAGTTGCTCGCCTAAAAAGTTTTGCAGTGACCCGTTCATAAAAGAATTTAATCACAAAGTATCGAAAAGAGGACGAAGGGCAAGAATGACTTTGAATAGGGGATTTAACCGCAATCCGACACCTTCAGCACGACCTTGCCGCATTGCCCCGATCGCATCAGGGCCATGCCTTGCTCCCACTCTTCAAATGGCAAGCGGTGCGTCAGGATCGGGGACACGTCGAGCGCGCCGGTGGACAGGAGCGATTTCATCGTGTACCACGTGTCGTACAAGCGGCGTCCGACCACGCCCTGCACCGTGAGGCCCTTGAAAATCACGTCCTCGGCGATGTCGAGCGACACGGCCCGCGACGGTATTCCCATCAGCGAAACGCGCCCGCCCGGACGCGCAAGGCGCATCGCCTGCTGGATCGCGGACGGCGCGCCGGACATTTCGAGAACCACGTCCACGCCTTGCCCGTGGGTTTCGGCCTTGATGCGCGCTTCCAAATCTTCCTCCGGCACCCGCACAGCGTGGTCCGCGCCCAGCGTACGGGCGAGATCGAGGCGGTACGGGGTGGTGTCCGACGCCCAGACCGGGCCGCCACCCACCGCTTTCACGACCGCAACCGCGAACAGCCCAATCGGGCCGCAACCTAAGATGGCGACAGATTTACCGATAATGTCCCCGGCGAGCGCGGCGTGGACGGCGTTGCCGAGCGGGTCCTGCATACACGCGATTTCGGGCGGAACGCGTGTGTCGTTTCGGAGAACGCTCGCCTCCGGGACCGCCATATATTCGGCGAACGCGCCGTTTGTGTCCACGCCGAAGATTTTGGTGAACTGGCAAACGTGGCCCTGACCGGTGCGGCATTGATGGCAATGCCCGCAAATCTTGTGCGATTCGCCGGAGACGTAATCGCCAACCTTGAGACTGACGACTTCCGGGCCGGTTTCGATCACCTCGCCCGCCCATTCGTGGCCCATCGTGACCGGCGGCTTGACACGCCCTTCCGCCCACGCATCCCAGCTATACACATGAAAATCGGTGCCGCAGATGGACACCGATTTGATCTTGACCAGTACGCCATCGCGCGAAATCGCGGGTGTGGGAACATTGGTCAGTTCCGCCCCCGCCGCCGCGCGCGTTTTCACAATTGCCTTCACGCTTACCCCCGCCTTATGGCCTCCATTATATCGTTGCGCGCCCCGACCCGCAGGAAAACGCGGCCGTACAATAGGTCGCTACACTCATGGCGTTTCGTGATTTCTCGTTTCCGCAGGTCCAGCAGGATTTGGGTGTCGCTTATGTTGAGGCGGACCTGTTTTCGCACGTCGCGCCCACACCGGTACGCGCCCTCTTCGCCGCCGAGATAGCCGACGCCGCAAATCTTGCGCTCGCGGTCAATACGGAGAAGGCCAAGTCGGGGTTTATTATCGCGCCGATTCTTTTGCAATTGCGGCGCATGATGAACCGCCGCTTCGGCCTTTTCTCCGGCGTTGAGTTCAATCGTTGAGTTCAATCGTTGAGTTCAATGTGGACGCGAGCCGGGGCTTGAACGGTTTCTGCGATTTCCTCTTGACGCGGGACGCAAAGCAATTTGTCTTAACCGCTCCCCTGCTCGCCGTCGTGGAAGCCAAAAATGACAACATTCGGTTCGGTCTTGGCCAATGCATCGCGTCAATGTACGCCGCGCGGATCTTCAACGAGCGTTCACCCGGCGCCGAAGCGAGCGCCACATCAACCGTATACGGCGTGGTAACGACCGGAGGCGCATGGCGGTTCCTGCGCCTTTCCGGCGACACGCTAACTCCCGATGTAAAAGAATATTACATTGACAATCTCGGTGTGATTTTCGGCGTTCTTCGCGCCATCATGCAAAACGTCACACCGTAGAAACGGTCGGCATTACAGCGGCGGCGTTGCGCCGTTTGGATTTTTCTGCGGCGGCGCGGCGCTATCACGTTTTGAACGAACGTCGCGCAAGACGGCGTTTTCGGCGAGTGTAATGCTGTGCGCTTTGGCGACCGCGATTCGTTGCGATGGGTAGATGCCGCGATGCCCGGACGCGATGTAGGCGAGAACGACCACGGCGAAAACCGGAACGCCTATGGGCGCGCCGAAGAGTTCGACTCCGAGCAACACGCAGGTGAGAGGCGTGTTCGCGGCCCCGGCGAACACGGCGACAAAGCCGAGCGCGGCGAAAAACCCGACTGGCACACCCGCAACATGCGCGACGGCGGCCCCGAGCGTCGCGCCGATAACGAATAACGGCGTCACCTCGCCGCCCTTGAAGCCGGTCCCCAGAGTGACAGCGGTAAAAAGTAACTTCAACGCCCACGCCCACAGGACGATGTCACCGAGCGTGAACGCGCGCTCCAAAAGCGGCAGGGATAAGCCCAGGTAGTCGCGCGAACCGACCAGAAATGTCAGCGCGATAACCACAACGCCGCCGACCGCGGGACGCAGGTACGGATACTTGGAAATAAGCCGCTTTACGCCGTGCGCGACGGCTTCGGTCAGTTCCACGAACGCAAGGCTCGTCAGGCCGCACAATACGCCCAGTAGCGCGATGACACCCCAAACGCCCAGCGTTAGCGCGGGCATCGGCGCGGCGATTTGGTAAACGTGGTGCGTCATGCCGAGCGCGCGGCAGGTAATATCGCCCACAACCGAGGCGACGAAGCAGGGAATGATGCCGTCGTAGGAGACGCGCCCGACCGTTTGGGCTTCCATTCCGAATACTGCGCCTGCGAGCGGCGTTCCGAACACCGCCCCGAAGCCGCCGCTGACGCCGCTCATCAGCAAAACGCGATGATCGCGCGCGGTCAGCCGGAACGGGCGCGAAACCAGACTTGCGAGGGCGCCTCCCATCTGAACCGCCGTGCCTTCGCGTCCCGCCGAGCCGCCGAACAGGTGCGTTATCACCGTTCCCATAAACACAAGGGGCGCGAGCCGAAACGGAACGCCGTGTTCTATTTGGGCCTCGCTATGGATGCGCTCCAACAGGAGGTTGTTACCGCCCTCAACCGGGCCGCCCCAAACGTGGTAGGCAAGCCCGACCGCAAGACCCGCGAGCGGTAACAAGAACAGCAAAGCGGGATGCGCGGCCTGCGTTGCGGTCGCCCATGCGAGGGATTGAAGAAATACCGCCGAGGACGCCCCGCACAAAACGCCCACGACTGCGCCGCCCAGCACGCCGCGCGCCACGGCGACCGCGAGCGCAAGCGCTTCGCGGGCGCCGGGCGCGAAACGAGGCGAGGACGAAGGCAATGGCGTTTTGGGAGTTACAGACATAGCGGACGCGGAGCGATGCGATGCGGGAGCGCGGTATGATTACCATACCGTGAAACGCCATCGTCGCTCCACCTTCTTTTTGTCGCTATTTGTCGCGCTTGCCCTCGCGTGCGGCGCGGCCACTTTCGACACCCCGCGCATCGGCGACGGACTAACGCTGAAATGCCGCATCACGGGACGCGCCACGCCGCTCGACCTTTTTGAGACAAGAGCAAGCGACGGCTATGCGGCAACACAAAGCGCCGCCGATGGTTGTTGCGACGAGGTGACAGCGCCTGCTGGCGGAGAAGAATCTGCGCACGCGACACTTCGCAAGGCCGCGTGTTGCGATGTACGCGTCGCGGCGGCGCAGGACAAGAACGCCACACCGCGCACGCCCCCCGCCGCGGAGTTATTTACAGATTGCGCGTTCGCCGCCGCACAAAGCCTTTTTCCGCCCCGCACGACGCCGCTAATTAAGGCGCGATTTGGGGCGCGAACCCCTCCCCGGCGCGGCCCGCCCGCGCTATGCGCCGCAGCCCCGCGCGGACCGCCTCACTTCTCCTGACACCTTTATCGTCTTTAATGCGACGCGACCGCGCTTGTTCTCACGCGCCGCTCCGTTTGCTCGCTCGATTTGGTTGGGAGAAGTTATGAACTTTTGTTTTGGAGGCGGTTCGCGTTCGGCTTGTCGGCGCGCCGCCGCGTTTACTTTGATCGAATTGCTGGTGGTTATCGCCATCATCGCCTTGCTCGCGGCGATCTTGTTTCCGGTTTTTGCCCAGTCGCGTGAAAAAGCGCGTCAAACCGCCTGCTTGTCCAACATGAAGCAGGTCGGAGTCGCGTTCGCGCAGTATCTTTCCGACGCCGACGGGCAGTATCCGACGTGCGATAACGACAAGGCCAAGATCGCGGGTTTGCCGCCCGACCCGGAAACGCCGGACGCGGACGGCCCGCCCGAGCGCGACTGGCACATCGTTTTGCAACCGTATATCAAGAACTTCGCCGTGTTGCGCTGTCCGTCCGATGATTCGCTTGCGCCTGCCGATCCCCAAAACCCGGATTTAACGGTCAAAAAAGAATATGTGTCGTCGTACACGGTCAACGGCTGGTCCGAATACGACCTGACCGAATCCGCCGTGAAGCGCCCGTCCGAATGGGTACTGCTCGCCGAGCGGAACAACCGGGCGCGCGGTCCGAAAACGTGGTGGATGTTCTACTTTTGGACGTGGCAGGGAACGCCGACCGTGTGGCCGCCCGCCGCATTGCCCGACCCCGCCGCACGGGCGGGCGAGGACCTTTCGCTGACGCGGCATCAACAACGCCCGAACTGGCTGTTCGGCGACGGTCACGTTAAATCCGCCGACCTGTCGCAGTTATGGAAGCCGGGAGCTGCGAACGCGTTCTGGCCCAGCGGTTAGGCGGTTAGACGATTAAGCGGCGGCGGTACGTCGCGCGACAAGCACGCAAACATCGTCGCGGAGCGGGCCGTTCGCGAATGCTTTGGCGTCGGCGACAATGGCTTGCGCGAGCGTTTCCATGCTTTCGGTCCGAGGAAGCGCGGCCTGCACCGACGCTTGCAGGCCGTCGTAACCGAAGAACCGGCGCGTTTGCAGGCTTCGCGCTTCGGTCACGCCATCGGTGGTCAAGATGATCAAATCATCAACATCCAAATGAAATGCAACCGCGTCGTATTCGGCCTCGGCGTAGGCGCCGACCATCACGCCACGTAGCGGCATTTCTTCGGTGGCTCCGGTTGCGGCGCGCGCCAGAAGCGGCGGCTCGGCCCCCGCCGCTACCGCCATTCCGTCGCCGGTCTCGGGATGGATAATTGCGAGAGCGATGCTGACAAACGAGGTCGCCGCGCCGTCGCCTGCGGCGCGGCGGGCGCGTTCGTGGCGGCGGGCCAGAAAATGGTTGAGTTTTTGCATGGCCCGGGCGGGGTCGGGGTCCTCGTGCAAAAACGCGCGCAGGGCGAACTTCACCTCGGCGGTGTAGGCGGCGGCTTCCAAGCCCTTGCCGGTCACATCGCCAACCACAAACGCGACCTCGCCGCCATCGAACGCGAAGGCGTCGAAAAAGTCGCCCCCGATTTGCGCTTCTTCCCACGCGGATTCGTACAAGGTGGCAAGCGAAAAACCGGGGAACGCGTTTTCCGGGGGCGTCATCAGCATGGCGACCTGAAGCGTTTCCGCGATACGCTCGTTTTTGGCGGCGGCGGCGGCGAGAACTTCCTCGGCGCGCCGCCGCTCGGTCACATCCCGGAATACCAGCACCGTCCCACTCGTTTTGCCGTTCCGATCTTTGATCGGCGCCCCGCTGTCGTCAATCGCGGTTTCGGTTCCATCGCGGCGTCGCAAAACGGTATGATTGGCAAGGCCGACCACCACGCCGTCGCGCAAAACACGTTCAATCGGGCTTTCCACCAGAGCGCGCGTGTACTCATTGACGATGTCGAAGATCTCGGCGGCGGGTTTGCCCCTCGCCTCGGCGTTGGTCCAGCCGGTCAGCGTTTCCGCGACCGGGTTTAACAACGTAACACAGCCTTTGTTATCCGTAGTTAGCACCGCATCGCCGATACTTGTGAGCGTGGTCGCAAGATACTGGCGCGCGTCCTGTTCTTCTTCGAGGACCGTGTCGTACCGCCGGGACAAATCGCGCATTTGGAAACGCGTAGAGGCGGCGAGGAGCGCGCCGATCAAAAGCGTTACCGCCGCGCCGCCTCCCAGCGCTTGCGCCCCCGCGCGGCGCGCTTGATTCAAACGGGCGTCGCGCCGCGCTTCCTCGAACCGAATAAGCTCGCCGAAGATTTGCCGCATCGCGTCCATTTCGCGCTTGCCGTTCGCCCGGTTGAAGTACGCAACCGCGTTCGGCGAGCCGTTGTTTCGTAGCGACATTTCGCGCTCGGCGACCGCCTGCCAGACCGCGTAGCGTCGGCGCGCCTTGTTTACACGCTCCGCCTGCGCGGGTTCCTCGCGCACGAGATTTGCAAGATTGACAAATGCGTCGGGCAGTTCGCGCCGGGCCAACTCGTACGGGGCCAGGAACACGCGATTGCCGCCGACAAGATAGCCGCGTTGCCCGGTTTCCGCGTCCACGAGCAGTTTGAGCGTGCCGTTCGCGCGGGTCAGAATAGTCCCGGTTTCAAACACCAACGCGGCGTTGCGCAGAAGCGATGTTACCTGCCACAGCAACAGGCCGGTGAGTAGCGCCATGGCGAGAATAGGCGGCCATACCGCCCGGCGCACCATCCGCTGAAACCGCGCCAAACGAGCCGTGTCTTCCGGCAAAGAAGGAGGGGGGGCGGCGGGGGATTGTCGGAGATCGGGCAAAGAGGTCATAGAAAGAACAAATTATTAACAAACGCAACAGGAAACAGGCCCTCTTTTAATTGGCCACTACATAGTACCTTCTCCGCTTGCTATGAGCGAGAAATATCCTATTAAGCGTTAAACAAATGTTTTCTTCTTCTCGCCTTCAAGCGCAGGCGCCATGAACGGCGCGGATGCGGTATTCTATACTTGTGCGGAAAACGTCCTTTCAAACGAAACAGCCAGGATACCGTGAGAAGATCGCTTTTCTTCTTGCGCTCCTTTTGCTCGTCGCGCCGTTCGCGAACCGAGCGACGGCGGCCCCGTTCCAATGGGTGTGCCGGTTCACGGGCGAACCAATGACGCCCGCCGCGCCGAAGCCGCTGGTTGCGCTTGCTTCTTCCGGGCGCGCTTGTTGCCGTATGCGCGCCATGGCCGCCGCGCCGCATCTGGTCAAACCCGGCGCAAGCGTGTTCTCGGTTCCTTGTTGTTGCGACCTGCGGCAAGCGCCGGATCGAGCCGATACCCCGACGCTCGCCCCCGCCTCGCCGCAAACGCCGGTGTTCGCTCTTCTCGTCGCGGCGCCCTCCGCCCCCGCGCCGATATGGGGGAACGCTCCCCTTCGAGCGTACTTACTCACCTCGAACCGTGAGCGCGGCCCGCCGTTTGGCTCGGGCCACACGCCGCGCGGCCCCCCTTTCGTCTCCTGAACTAACCGCGCAGTCATTGCGCGCCCTCATCGTCCTGCGGCGTTTATCGCCGCGCTCATTTTTGACTTCAGGAGAAGTTCGTATGTTGTTTCGTCCCGTTTCCTCGCGCGCCGTAACCCGCCGCGCTTTCGTTGCGGCGGGCATGGTTTGCGCCGCCGCCGCCTCCGGTTTCGCGAGCCTGACCCTCGCCGCGACAAGCGCGCCCGCGCCCGCCAAGAAGGTCGCCGTCACGGCGAAGCCCGCCGCTAAGCCGGTCGCCGCTCTCGCAAAGTCGTGCTGTGGCGGCGGCGGATCGTGCTGCAAACCCGGCGCGGCTTGTTGCGCGACCGGAGCCGCTTGTTGCGGTTCGTCGTGTTGCGCCGCCGCGCCTGCACCGGCTTGTTGCGCCGCGCATTAAACTGCGCCAGATTGAGCCACGGAAAACCGTGGGGGACGCTTTTGCGAAAGCGTCCCCCACGGTTTTTCCCTTTTCGGGCTTGGCGATGCAGGCGTTATCGCCGTATCAGTAGAATGTTCCGATAGAACATCCGACGCGCGTTTACGCCCGAAGGCGCCTTTACTTTGTTTCTCCTCCTCGTTTGATTGTTCTCACCGGAACGCCTTATGGAAAACGCCTCTACCACACCCCCTTCCGTTTTCGATTTGGAGGACGATGGCGCCGCTCCTCGTCTTGGCGCCGAACCGCTCGGGGACAACGCCGCGCTCTCGTCAACGGCGGACAGCACGCCGTACGTTAGTGAGGAAGCGGCTCAAATAACGGAAGGAGCGTCCGAAAAAACAAATCGGCGTCACCCTTTACCCCGTTTACCTGCCGGGTTCGCGTGGCGGCGGCGCACCGGGGAAAAAGGCCGTCCCGAACTTTGCATGAACTGCCAAACGCGCATGGTAGGCGCGTTCTGCCATGAGTGCGGTCAGGAGAACGTCAGTTACGTTATCTCGTTCAGCGCCCTGCTCCGCGAGATGTACGGCGAGTTTGTTCAGGTGGACGGGCGCATGGTTAAAACGCTGGCCCCGCTGATTATCCGCCCCGGTTTTCTTACTAGTGAGTTTCTGGCGGGAAAGCGCGTGCGTTACCTGTCGCCGTTCAAGATGTACGTCGTTGTCAGCGCCCTGTTTTTCTTGCTATTCACTATTCTTAATCCCATGCCGTTTGATGACGCCGACATCAAAACCGGCCCTATAGGGAAAGCGTTGCGCGAGATTGAAGGAAGTCTTTCCCCTACCGACAAAGCGGCGGCTGACAAAGCGGCGACCAAACCCGGCGCGGCGAAAACGGCAACGAATATACCGCCCCCCGCCCCGCCGAAACCGTCGCCGGTTAGGGCCACAAATCCGCCGAGCGGCGCGGGCGAAAACGCAACTGCGGTTAAGGGGAAGCAAGCCAAAGCGACTGCGGCGTTCTCGCCCCCCGGCAAAAAAACCTTTTATTTGAGCGCGTTCGGTGTCAACGCCCGTACGCTCCCCGCTTCGGTTCACGAATACCGCGAACAACAAAAGAAACTGCCGCCTGCAAAACGCCACGATTTGTTTCATTCGTTTGTCGCGCTGAAGCTCATCCGATTCGAGGCAAGCCCCGCCGACACCCTTCGCGGCATTATCTATGCAACTTTGCCGAACGTCATGGTGTTCATGTTGCCGCTCTTCGCCGTGTGCTTGAAGGTGATGTACCTGCGGAGCAGGCGACTCTACGTAGAGCATCTCATTTTTGTTTTGCACACGCACACGTTTATGTTTATCGCGCTGGCGCTGGTTACGATGTCGCCGTGGAAGTGGGTCAACTGGGCTATTATTTTGTTTATTCCCGTGTACAACTTCGTCGCTTTGCGCGCGGTGTATCATCAGTCGTTTCCCAAGACGCTTTTGAAGGGCTTCTTGCTGTGGAACGGGTACTTGTTTTTGTTTGGCTTCGCCGGACTGCTGGGGCTGGTTCTCGCCATCTTCAGCACGCTTCTAAGTCCGGACTGAAAACGGCGCGGGCGAGGGCGGAACAGCGATGGCGTCGTGAAATCGCGAACTGATAAAATAGGGTGCGCGCGCCGCGTTGTACTTCGCCGCGCCCCCATGCGAAGCCGAACGCCGACCCATTAATTTATGCGATCCACCCCGAAAACCAAAACTCTGTCTTCTCCTTCCGCCGCACCGAGCGCGCCGATGCAGGACCCATTAGACCTCGATTTAGTAGCCGTGGCCCCTCGCGGCGACGAACCAAGTGACACCGCCGCATCGGACGCACTTGATGCGCTTACGGTCAGTTTGTTCCGCGACGAGGAACCGACTAACGGTTTCGACGCGGGCGAACCCGACAGCGCGCCCGGGGGCGGGGATAGTGACGCCTCTCCCAGCGTTCTGCCGCTCGTTCCCATTCGCGACAATGTGTACTTCCCGCACATGGTTTTTTCGCTTTATGTGGGACGCGACCGCTCCGTCAAGGCCCTGGAAGCGGCGACCGAGAACGGGTCGCGGCATATTTTGCTCGCGTCCCAGCGCGAGATCGCTAATGAGGACCCGGAACCCGCCGATATTCACCCAGTCGGCATTGTCGCCGAGGTGATGCAGTTGCTCAAGATGCCGGACGGGACGGTGCGCGTGATGCTGGAAGGCGGGAACCGCGTTTCGCTGAACCAGTTTCTGCAAACCGATCCGTTCTTCCTGGTTAAAATCGCCCCGGTGGAAACCACCGGCGAAACGGCTCTGGGAAGCGGCGGCAAAGGACGCGCCGACGCCGACGCAATCAAGGCCGAAGCGTTGATGCGAACCGTAACCCAGCAGTTCGAGCGGCTTGTCACCGAAGGGCGCAACATCCCGCCGGAAGCGATGGTAAGCGTTCTCAGCCAAACCGAAGGCGGACGCCTCGCCGATACAGTTATCCCCTACCTATCGCTTCGCGTCGAGCGGAAACAAGAGTTGCTGGAACTCACGAACGCCCGCGAGCGCCTGGAAAAACTGTCCGAGGTTCTGCACAAAGAATACGAAATTCTCGAAGTGCAGAAAAACATCCGGGCGCGCGTCGAAAAGGAGATGGGCGAAACCCAGCGCGAGTTTCTTTTGCGCGAGCAGTTAAAGGCGATCCAACAGGAGTTGGGCGAGGTGAGCGGCGACGGAGCGAGCGGCGAGGATGGTTGGCGCGAAAAGATCGCCGCCGCCCAGATGCCCAAAGCCGTGGAGGAGCGCGTTTTCAAGGAATTGGACCGGTTGGAGCGCACCCCGCAGGCGTCGCCGGAACACGGCATTATCCGCAACTATCTGGACTGGCTTGTGGCTATGCCGTGGGCCAAGCAAACCGAAGAAACCATCGACATCCCCGCCGCCGAAGCCGTGTTGAACGCCGACCATTACGGTTTGGAAAAAGTCAAGGAGCGAATTCTGGATTTTCTCGCGGTTCGCAAACTCCGCCGCGAGCGCGCGGAGCGGGACGCGGCGACCGCGCAGACAAGCGAGACCGACGGCGGCGAAAAAACCGACGCGGAAGACCAACCCGAACACCCCGGTTTGAAAGGCCCGATTTTGTGCTTTGTCGGGCCGCCCGGCGTGGGCAAAACCAGTTTGGGCCGGTCGGTCGCAACCGCGCTGGGGCGCCCTTTTATTCGCGTGTCGCTCGGCGGCGTCCGCGACGAGGCCGAGATCCGGGGACATCGGCGGACGTATGTCGGCGCGCTCCCCGGGCGCATCGTGCAGGGCGTGAAGCAGGCCGGGTACCGCAACCCGGTTTTCCTCCTCGACGAGATAGACAAGGTCGGGTCGGACTACCGGGGCGATCCGTCGTCGGCCCTACTCGAAGCCCTGGACCCCGAGCAAAACGGCGAGTTTTCCGATCATTATCTGGAAGTCCCGTTCGACTTGCGCGACGTGATGTTTATCACGACGGCGAATCTGCTGGACCCGATTCCCGCCGCGCTCCGCGACCGCATGGAGGTCATCACGTTTTCCGGCTACACCGAGGACGAGAAATTAGCCATCGCCGAGAATTATCTTGCGCCCAAGCAAATCCGGGACCACGGCTTGAACCCGGACCAACTGCGCTTTGAATTGACCGCTCTTCGCCGCTTGATCCGCGAATACACGCGCGAGGCGGGCGTTCGCAATCTGGAGCGCGAGGTCGGCGCGATCTGCCGCAAGGTCGCACGCCGCTTCGCAACCGGCGAAACCGACGCCGTCACTATAACTGATGCGGACGTGACCACGTTCCTGGGCGGGCGTCGGTTCCACTGGGGAATGGCGGAGGAAAACGACGAGGTAGGCGCGGCGACCGGCCTTGTCTACACCGAATCGGGCGGCGATACGGTCACCATCGAGGTCGCGCTTACCCGAACCGCGAGCGGAACCGGCGAAGGCCGTTTGCAACTGACGGGGCAACTCGGCGATGTGATGAAAGAATCCGCCCAAACCGCGTGGACGTTTGTTCGCTCGCGCCTCGCCCATCTGGACCTGCCGCCCGACGCGGTTTCGGGAGTGGAGGTGCATGTCCACGTTCCTGCAGGCGCGGTCCCGAAAGACGGCCCGTCGGCGGGCGTCACGCTCGCCACCGCTTTGGCGTCCGCCTTGTCGGGCCGCGCCATCCATAAGGACATCGCGATGACGGGCGAGATTACGCTTCGGGGCAAGGTCCTCCCGGTCGGCGGCGTCAAGGAGAAGGTGTTAGCCGCGCACCGAGCAGGCATTCAAAAAGTCATCCTGCCCGCCGAAAACGAGAAAGACCTCGAAGACATCCCCGATGCGGTCAAGGCGACGCTCCATTTCGAGTTCGTCACCCACGCCGACGAGGTGTTGCGCCTCGCGCTCGTGGAAAAACCGGACAAATAAAAACGCGCGGAACGAGCCGGTTAAACCCGTTCCGCGCGTATAAAACTGTTCCAAAACACGCGTTTTTATACTACGGCGTGCGAATGACGCACTCACCGTTAACACAGTTTTTTCCCGCTTCGCCCGCTTGTTTGAGTTGGTAACTTCATCCCCAAAAAGCGTGGCCCTGTTTGCAGTAGACGTTGAAGTTTTTATAGGTGCAACACAGGCCAGTCGGACTGGTCGCGCAACTTGTTGTAAAGGTGTCAATCGGATCAATCTCGCTGGTCCCATCGTCGGTGCTGGGGCAGTAAACCTGCGGTATCTTTCGTTGCGTGTAGCTCTGGTTGCAGTCGGTCCCGAACACGTCGGCGGACGCCACTCTTCCGGTGGATAAGAAGGCCCCTACAAGGGCCAATGACATCAGCGCAAACGCAAACAAGTTTATGAATCGCATCAATTCTAACCTCCAAAGGATGACGGTGAGCAGGTAGCTCTTAGGATTGACAGTCGCCTCCTAAGCGGGCGAAACTACTGGAGGAACTCGTACGGCGGCATTATCCTGAGCGGCGTCCCATCAACCAATGAAGGTTCGCCGGGCTTACTGTTTGGCTCTGAGACCGTCTCGGTAATGCTCCCGTCCGTCCACAGGTAAATGGTAGCGCGGCCCGCATTGTATGTACTACTGAGCCTGAATCTTCGCTCGCGTGCAAAATCCTCTCTCTGCGCTTTCATTATTCGATGAGTAGGGCCTTCGTGCGGCGGCATATTCCAGGTGAAACAAATTACCATGTCTGGGCGGGTCAAATCTTCGACGGTGCGAACATCGGGCATCAGCATAGCATCAGTTATGTCGCCTCTCTTCGCCCCGCGCCCAAATCCATCGGGAATTGCATCGTACAGTTTTTGCGCCGCCTGCTCACTCCCGTTGCTGTTTTTGGCTTCAAGGAACAAAGCGCGGTGTTGTTCAACCCACGGACGCCATTTCTCCCGCAACATCTTGGCGTAGTTGATGATTGTCTCGCGCCGCTGATCCGCAACCCGCTTCATAGACGGGGTTTTTATCATGACGCCATAGAGAAGGTCAGGCTTGGCGTAGATGGCGGCTTCGGCGCGATTCTTTTTGATTTGCCAGAAGGCGCCAATACCGAGAACGAGAAGCAAAGCCACGGGGACTACGACCCACAATCGCTTACGCATGGAAAACGCTCCTTTACAAAAACGCGAGACGAGGAAACAAAGGCGGACTACTCGAAAAAGGCGTCTGTAAGAACGCTTCCTCCGATACGATGGACGATGCGACCATCACGAATCAGGAACGTGCGGGTTTGCGCGGCGGCGATCTGCTGGGGGAATTGACTACCTGCGGGAAGCGAGATAAGGCGGACGTTTGTGTCCTTTTCCAAGCCGCCCGTGTCGGCGTCGGGCAGTTCGGATGCCGTCCCGACGACAATCACGTTCATCTTTTGCGACAGACCTTGCCGGATTGCGGGCGCAAGGTTTGAGGAACAAGAGCAACCGGAAGGCTTGCGGTAGGAGATAAGCAACGTCGGCGCCCGGTGCGACGCGAAATTCCAGCCGGGCAAAGCGGGCGCGGCGAGTTCCGCGTTCTTCGCCTGCCATACATAACCGCTAAAGCCCGTGACGAGCAAAGCGTTCACCAGCAGAAGCGGGTGTGAGATCAACCGAGAGCCACTAATCCGCATGAGACCAGCCCCCTTTGCGGTGAGGACGACCTCGTCGTGAGGACGACCTCGTGTCATCTGACTGAATAGTAACAAAGGTTGCCCAATCCGTCAAGATGTTTTGTTAAAATAGTTTGATTTATTTTCGGCGAAACGAAACGGGCGTTTGTCGCGTTTTTAACCAGAATAGAAGCGGTGCAGGAGGGGCTGTTGTTTTTAGCGCGCTGTCACTCCCGCCGACGACAGAATTAAAAATGGATCTTGTGGAATTTCCTTAAAGAAAATATGCAACACGACAATCAAGATAGGCAAGCGGCGGAAGCGGAAGAAACGCTGTACCTGATAGACGGTTACGCCGCCTTGTTTCGGGCGTTCTATGCGATTCGCAATCCGCTTTACAGTTCCGTCACCGGCGAGCCGACCAATGCCATTCTGGTGTTCGCCCAGATGCTCCTCAAACTTTACGGGACGTTCAAACCGGATTACGTCGTGGTCGCGTGGGACGCGCCGGGCAAAACCTTTCGGGACGCGCTTTTCGCCGAGTACGACCAGTACGCCCAGCACGGCCACGATCTTATAGCGCCGATGGAGCGGCCCCGAGACGAGGCGACGCCCGATCAACCGAAGATCGATCAACCGACGCCTGATCTTCCCGCGCTTGACGCGCCGCCCGTTGTTGTCCCGCCGCCGCCGGTTTCTTTTTACAAAGGAACGCGCCGAGAAACGCCCGATTCGCTTCATCAGCAGACGCCGCGCATCTTGGAACTGCTCGAACTGTTCGGCATTCCCGTTATTGGCGCAAGCGGGTTGGAAGCCGATGATGTTATCGCGACGCTTACTAATCGCGCGCTCGCCCATCCCGCCCATCCTCGATTGCGCGTGCGAATCGTGACCCGCGATAAGGACATGGAGCAATTAATCGGGGACAGGGTAACGCTGTTCGATATTCATACCGGCGCGGAGATGGATGAAGCGGCCTTGTGGAGCAAACGGGGCGTCGCCCCGCGCCAAATTGCGGATTTCCTTGCGCTGACCGGCGATGTGGTAGACAACATCCCGGGCGTTGCCGGTATCGGGCCTAAAAACGCCGCGAAACTACTCCAACAATTCGGCTCGCTTCAGGAAATTTTGAACGCTCTCGAAGACGCTTCAAACGGCGGCGCGGCGGGGACGCGTCCGGTACCCACCAAGACGTGGGAGAGTTTGGAGCGGGCGCGGCGCTGGCTTCCCCTTTCTCGCCGCCTGGTTACATTGGAAAAGGAAGCGGACATCGGCTTTGTTTTGGAGCAAGCCCGCGCCCGCCCGTTTCCCGCCGAGGGTTTGGCGGAGTTTTGCGACGCTTTAGGCTTCGTCAGCCTCAAAGCGCGGTGCGCCGTGCAAAGCGCCGTGCAAGGCGGCATTGCCGCGCAAGGGAAAACGCCGCCAATAAGCGACGAGTCGCTCCCAACTACGAGCGTTGACTCCAAAACAGCGTAAAGAAAAGGCGCAGGGCGCGATTTCCCATAGCCGGTAAATCAAACGGTGTCCAGATGGCGGGGCGGCGGCGGCGGCGCCGTGGCAAGCAGGGCGGGAAGGGTTCGCCGGGCGGCCTCGGGGCGAAGCGCGGCGATACGCTCGCTTCCAATGCGCGCGGCGCAACGCTCCACGTACTCGGTCACCTCCGCGCGATGTCGGTGCGCGAGGCGGGTTAAGATTTCCTCGCCCGCTACCAGAAGCGGGGCGGCGTTATGGGATTCGCCTTGCCGGTCCAGCACATCCCCCAGATTTGCAAGCGCAACCGCGAGCGCCGGGGCGTTCTTCAGTTCACGAAAGAAGACCAGGCTTTCCGCAAACAAAGCGCGCGCGGCGTCGAAGTCCTGGTTTTCACTCGCGATGTGGGCGAGATTGTTGAGCGCGTAGGCAAGTCCGTGCCGGTCGCCGCTGGCGCGACACAACGGAACGGACTGCTCGTACAATGCCTGCGCTTGGTCGTGGTCGCCGCTTCGGAGCAGGGCGAGCGCGAGATTATGGAGAGACCCAGCCTCGCCGCGCGCCCAGCCCGCGTCTCGGCACGTCGCAAGGGCTTCTTCGTGACACGCGCGCGCCGCCTCGTAGCGTTTTGCGGCGGAATGGGTCATGCCAAGAAGGTTTAGCGCATCACCGACTATTCTACTGTCACCCAATAAACGCCCTAACGCGAGGCTATCAAGCGCGTTTGCCGCCGCGTCATCGAATTGGTTCGCATCCTTGTCCGCGACGCCGCGCGCGTAGACGAGCCGCGCCCGGACTCGCGTGGTTTCCTTATCTTCCACGCTTACGCACGTGTTGTTCAAAACCGCGAGCGCGGCGTTCGTCCACTGCGCGCGCGCGTCCTGATGGCCGCGCCGCCGCAGGAAATCCGTTATCGAGACGACAAACAGCGGCAACCGAGGCGCGTCGTTTTGTTGCAAAAACGCGAACGCGGCGCGCAGGTTTTCCATCTCCCCGTCCAGTGCGTCAAAAGCGTCTACCTCGGCGTCGGTGTTTTCCGCAGGTCCGAGGCGGGCCGCAAGATCAACAAAAAAGGCGGCGTGCGCGGCGGAAGCGCGGCGCGCCGCATCGGCGGAGTTTTCGGTGTCGCGCAGACGGCGCGCGGCGAAGGCGCGCACCAGATTTCTAAGCGCGAACCGGCGACGACTATTGTTGTCTTTGGACGACAAGGCAAGGAGTGACTTTTCCTCCAGGCTATCAAGGAGATCGGAGGCCGTGAGCGAGGTTACGGCAACCGTTGCAGCGATCACGGCGCAACCCGCGTCCCGGCTAAATCCGGCGCCGCCAAACACCGACAAGCACGATAACGCGCGCTGCTCGTTTGTATTCAGCAAGCCCCACGACCACGAAAGCGCGGCTTCTACCGCACGGCGTCGCGGAGGAACATCGCGCAGGCGCGACGTGAGCAGGTCTAATGCGTCGTGTAATCGCGCTTCGATCTCGGACGGCGTCATTTGCCGGACACGCGCGGCGGCGAGTTCCACCGCAAGCGGTAAACCATCTAAAAGTTCGCAGATCAGACGGATGGACGACAGATCCGCCTCGCTCGGCTCCCAGCCAGGCGACGCTTCCTGCGCGCGCTCTGCGAACAAAGCGACAACTGGCGCGTCCCGAATAGTGTTTAAAGAAGCGTCTGAGGGTGGCGTTGAAAGCGGCGCGACCTCGAAACGTTGCTCGGCGGCAAGAAAAAGCGGCGTTTGCGACGTGACCAGAACAGCGACGCGGGGACATTCAAGCAAGCGAGACGTGACCGCGGCGACCGCTTCCGCCGCCGCCTCGCACTCATCCAAAATAAACAACGTCGGGCCGGACGCGCGGGCGACCGCGCCGGAGATACGCTCAGCGACGCTTCCTCGTGTCCCGATTTCCCCCAGAGCGCCTGCCAGCGCGCTTTCAATAGCGGCTTCCTCTGACAGTTCGCCCACCGGAACCAGCCAAACGCCGCCCGAAAAATGATCCAAAAGCCGCGCCGCCGTGTGTAGCGCAAGCCGTGTTTTACCCACGCCGCCCGGCCCGGTCAGGGTAAGCAGGCGCGTTCTTGTCAATCCATCCGCGATCTGCGCCGTTTCCGTGTCGCGGCCCCAAAGCGCAGGATGCGCTTGAACCGGCAAATTGTGGCGCCGTGCATCCAGACCGCGCGGCGGATCGCGCACGTCGACAAGTCCCGCCGCCCAAACCTGCGCGATCCGAAGCGGCTCGGCAAGGTCCGGCAAGCGAAACAAGCCGTGCGATTGGATGTGCAACACATCGCCGTTGTCGGCGTCCTCCGTGCCGTCGGCGGCATCGCTCATCTCATCGGCGACCACGCCGGAAACCAGGATTTGCCCGCCGCGCGCGGCTTCCATGAGGAGAACGGCGCGGTCCAAAACCGCCCCCCCTCGCCCCGCGCCGCCCCCGCCGAGATAGGGCGACGCCCCGACATGCACGCCAACGCGTACCGGGGGAACACGAGCGTTCACGGGCCAGACATGGGCGCGTAAAACGCGGAGCAGGGCGACAGCGGCGCGGCAAGCGTTTGTTGTATTCGCAAACGCGGCGCAAACGCCATCGCCCGAAACGCCCCGGCGTTGCGAGAGAACATAGCCGCCGCTTTGCGCGAGAGTCTCGGGAACGAGGCGGTCATAGTCGCCAAGAACCACATGGGCGTTGTTTTCATCGGCTTGCCAGAATTCGCCGACGCCTTCGATACCGGCGACGACAAAGGCGGTTCGCTCCCCCACAGGCGGCGCGTTGCGCTCCGCCGCGTTCCCATCGCCGGACGTGAGCAGGTCCGCGAGGGCGGGCGCGGCCATTTGCGCCGCTATGGCAACCGACGCCACACCGCGCGCTTCGGGAAGCGCCTTGTTTCCTGCGCCGCCGGGCGCGGGAACGGGAACCAGAAAAAGCGTTGCCAGGCGTTGCAGGCAGGCCGCTTTTTCCGCCACGGCATCAACAGGGAAAACGCTTGCCGCATCGCGCGCCAAATCATAACCGGCGCGCCCTACGCCGCCGGTCGCGGCGAGCGAGAAGGGAAGCGGAATTTGAAGTAATGCGGACAAAAACGCAAGCGCGAGCGGCAGGCCGAGCGACGGCCCCGCAACCGATGCGGTTATGTCGTCGGGCAAATTCGGCGCGCAAACATCGTAATACAAAGGCGCGGGCGGCAAAGCGCGCCGCGATGTCACGCCAAACGCTTCCAGGGTATGCAGAGCCGCGATTAGCGCGGCCTGCGCGGACGCGAACAGCCCCTGGTTGTGGAGCCGCAGCACGATCTCGTTGGCCTCGCGAACCACCTCCAGCCGCCCGGCGTCGACGTCGTCCAAGTCGAACGCGACGCGGGTCGTCTGCCGCAGGTAATCGGCGACGCCCACCGCGGCCAAGGC
>CAXUMS010000001.1:0-59572 GCA_964252165.1 uncultured Armatimonadaceae bacterium | reverse complement strand
GGACGCGGCGACATCCGGCGATACCGGACGCACCGCAATCGGCGCGGGCCATGTCGTCGGGTGAGGCGCGTCAGACGGTAAACCGACTCCGTACACGCTCCATACTCGGCACGGCGCGGCGACGTTTTGCGCGGGAAGGTACAATGCGCCCGCAACGGTTCCCACCGCGTCGCCATCAAAGAAATCGAGGGCAGGGGGGGCAGTTAAGCAAAGAGCGACGAGTGCGGCGCGGTCATCCGGAGACAGCGTGAAAAAAGGCGATGCATCGGTAAGAAGCCCGGCGATCTGCGCATCCAAACTGATAAACCGGTCCGCGAGAGTCAGGAGCGGATCCGCGCGGAACGGGGCGAGAAGGGGGTGCAAAGCCGCTCGCAATGCGAGATGCGCGGCGGCGGACGGAGACGTGGCGTCATTACGCCAAGAAAGCGCGGCGGCGAGCGTTTCCACAACCGCGTACGCGTTTCGCGCCGTTGTTGTCGCCGAGTTATCCGCCGCCGTCACTGCATTCAAATGTGCGCGTTCACCTATCCGTCAGACGCGAGCGACGAAGCCTTGTTGTCATTGCCGCCCTGCGCGTCCCCGCCTGCTTGCGCCGCTTCCCCAAACTCCGGGGACCACCGGGCGAGCGTTGCGCCAATCAGGTGACACGCCCCCCTCGGGGCGGGTAGTGTCGCGCCCACGCTAAGCGTTCCGCCCACGACAACCTCGGTGAAGCCGCGCCCTTCGTGGTTCAGCGCGACCACAAAGATGTGCCGGTCCGGCGCGGAAGCCGGATCGGTTGAAAGCGGCGGGGCGGACGCCGCGCTTCCGGCTCCCTCCTCAACCGTCAGGTAAGCCACATTGTACGCCCGGTTCGCCGCGTCGCCGCTTAACCCGGAAGCGTCCACGAACACGCGCAAGCGCGGCGGCGAAACGCTGGGCAACTGTTGAAACTCGATACGAACGCCATCGCCCGTGGTCAGCGTTTGCCGCTGAACGTGCGCGACCGAACCTGCCGCCGATGCGGTAGCGGGCGCAAGGCACGGCAACGTCAGCGGGTGGCGCCCTGTGACAAGCGTTTGCGAACGAGCCGCGCCGCCGAGGGCCTGCGTCCATTCGCGCGCGGCGGAAACGCCTGCGCGGTACAAAATTCCGCCGCGCTGTGCAAGTTGGGTAAGAGCGGCGACCGCATCGGACGCAGGGGGCGCGCCGTCGTAATCGGGAGAAGCCTCGTGGTTCAACTCGCCGGGCGCGGCGGACAGAACGGCCTCCATCATGCGCTCCCGCAGTCGCGCCGCCCGTCGCGCGAAGTCGGCGGATTCTTCCCGTACGTGTGTTGGTGCGTACGCCTCGTCGCGAGCGGCGTTGTCCACGATCTTTTGCGCCTGCGCCAATCGCTCCCGCACGGAAACGAGCGCAAGAGCGGCGGCGCCGACACGGCGTGCGGTTCTTGGCTCGGCGTCGCCCAACACGAACGCGAGAATCTCATCGCTCGTGATGTCATCCGCCTCATTATCCGCTTTGTTGTTCTGGTCTGCCGCCATGCTGGTTGAAAACTCATTCCTGTCGCTTATTCGGGCTATCCCACACCGGTTCGGTTCGACAAAAAGTCCGCGCATCGTGTTCCCGTTCCTTTTTTCCCTATCGCCCGTTTATCAGCGTTCGGCGCGGGCGATTTCGACCAATTGATTGATCTCGTAACGATACACCGCGAGCGTTTTGCGATCCCGCACATTCGTCTGGCACACCACGTTTACCGCCGCCGCCAACCTTGCGTCAAGCGTGTCACCGCCTGTCGGTTCGACATTTCTATCCGGCGGCAAAGCCGCCACGGCGCGAACCGGTTCCCACAACGCTATTGGGACGCCAAGCGCGCTTACCCACTTGTCCATAAACAGTGCGGCAATTGCGACTCCGTAGTTTTCCTGAGCCGCTTCGTCTTTCGTTTCGGTTTCGCACTGGTAATGCTCGCCCAGTTCGTATAACACCAAAGCCTGGTACTGGCGCGGGTGGCGCGCATTTTTGCGTTGTTGATTTACGCGCCGAAAGGCCGCCTCATCTTCAAACAAACTCGCGATTAAATCCAGCCGCGCCTCATCCCTTAGCAACACCGTTTCCTGCTCCGGCGTTCGTGACGCACGTACGCCATAGGCGGCGGCTCGCCCTTCCATCGCATCCGCATCGGGCGCGATTACCTCGCGCCGTGCGCGCGGCAAAAGGTCGAGCAACCGGCTTACTGCGGCCCGGTTCAGCATCGCGACAAAGTGCGAATCGTCCCGGATTCGTTCGCCATTCGCCCCCCGTAGGTGAGCGATTACCTTAACCCAGGCGTCCTGCGCCAAATCCGCGCCCTCGATATAGCCGCGTAGTCCGGGTTGTTGCGCCAACCGGTCGCAATACCGCAACAACGGATTGTAGGCGAGTTCCACCAAAGGACGGGCCGCCGCTTCGCACCTTGCACGTTCCGCCGCGCTCTCGCCTCCCGCCCGCTCCACCATCAAAGCGGCCCGGAGGCGTAAAACATGTCGCGTCGCCAGCGCCGCTTCCCTATCCCCTGCGCCCTTCAACGCAATCGTTTGTTTCCCGCTTGAACCGTCGCCATCTCCCGCAACCGCCATGTTCCCCCCTTGCGGCGCGCCGCGCAAGCGTCACCCTGTCTTAACGACGCACCTTAACCAAAAATGATAGGAAAGCCGAAAAAAGCGAAAAATAATTTGCGCCGCTCGCCAGCAATGGCAAGAACCACAGGGGGACGGCGCAAAACACGGGTCACAAAGGCGACCTCGATTGACCAGCGGCGTATGAGTTACGCCGCTTTATTGTAGGTAAAACCGCGAATAAAGAAGAGGTCAATGCCGGGAACAAAGACGGAAAAAAAACGGCGCGCTTCCGCGACACCGTTTTTCCCGATTTCTTATTCCAATTCTAACTTGCCGAACCGATTAACTGTGGGGTCCAATCGGTTCCGCAGGGCCTCGTAGGCCGTGTTGACGCGCGCGAGGATGCGCTCGGCGTCTTTTTCCTCATCGGAGCCGTCGGGGAAGCGGCGCGGGTCGCAACGGCGCGAAAGAGTCTCGTACGCGGCCTCGACCTGCGCGAAATCGCTACCAACCGGCACGCCCAAAACGCGGTAGTCGGAGGCGTTTGGGTCTTCCACGGCTTGCGCGCCGGGAGGAGCCGTCGCCACGCCCGTTTTCGCGGGCGTTGCGGCGGCGCCGGTTTGCGGTTCGCGTCCGGCGGTAGCCCGGTTCAACTCGCCTAGACCCTCGACGCTCCGGCGCGATTCGGCGATCCGCGCTTCGGCCCGACGCATCAAGCCGTCCGGCGATGTGTCGTCCGGGTCGTACCCCGCGCCGCTTCCCGCGCCGCCGGACGCGCGTCCGCCGCCGCTACTCGGCGGCGTGTCCGCCTCGCCCCGCAACTCGCGTTCGGCGTCGGACAGTTCGGCGTCCACGCGGTCTCGCACCTGGTAAAAATAGGCTTTCGCCAGTCGTCCAATTCGATTTGGTATGCTCACGTTTACGTTGTACCGCGTTTCACTGGAAAGAACGCTTATATATCTAAGGGAGCGCTTCAAGCAGGCGAATCGCTCTATGCGCTGACCGCGAGCGTCAGAAACGCCATCACCTCAAGTTTCGGCGCAGATCCCCTGATTTTCCTGCACATGACGGTTATATGCCATAGAACTCAGCGCGCTTCACGTTGTCGCAAGGTCGTATACGGTAGCCGGAACGCCGCGCGCCGCTATTTGCCGCTCGACGAGCGGCTCAATTTCTTCCCAAGTCCCGCCCGCAAGCCCGCACCCGATACGCGGCATATGCACCGATGCGCCCCGCTCCTGCGCCCAGGCTCCGACAACGCCCAACCCGCGCTCGATAGCGTCGTAGCGAACCGGGGGAACGCCGCGCTCCCGCTTGTACCCGGCTTGCCCCACGAGATTTGCGACCCACAAATCCGGGCGGACCGCGACGAACTGAACCGCGCCCAAACCGAGATCGTTGTTGTCGCGGTCGGCGTACCAGTCACGATACGCCCGTTCCGGCTCCTCAAACCGCCGCGACAGCGCGACCACAAACCCCTTGCCCCAGCCGCCCCGGTCGTTGCACACGTGAACGATCACTTTCAGCCCGGCCCCGTCCGGCGCGGTCGCGTCGCCCACTACGTACCGAATTTGCGCCATCATTCGCCTTCCCGATAAACAACGCGCGCCGCCATTTACCAGTTCCGACTTCCGTACTGGTTCAGCACGGTCCGCTCCGGTTTAGTTTTTGGTTCCCGGCGACGCAAGCGTCTCTTCCAAATTTCTTGCGCGAACGTTTCAATAACACCGGCCCCGAAAGCCGCCCAAAAGAGGTTCCACTGCAAACAGTAATGGAGGATCGCAAAAGAGGAACCTTTGCAGGGCTTGTGGTTTTGCGCCGGTTTGACGGTTGATACGTAGGCAACGGCTCTCCAAATGCGTTGACAGACATTGCTTGCTGATTCTCCTTGTACCACTCGAAGTTTTCGTAAACCGCTTTTAAGCAACCGACGCCGTGCGGGGCGCGCCGTCGCCGGTGAGCGGGTAGTGTGTGAGGACGCTGGGCGCGAGGGCTTCCCAATCCACGTGATCGTCGGTGGGTTCGGATGCGACAAGGTAGCCGCCGGTTTCCGCTAAAGGGCGGGCGGAAAGGGTGTAGTATTCCGGCGTTTTGCTGAACTGGCGCAGGGCGTACAGGCCGGAGGCATGGGAGATCAGCAGGTTGATGGATGAATACGCTTGCGTCGCGTCGCCGTTCGGGGATACATCGGGGACGCGCGCGAGCAAATCCCGGAGGGCGTGGGCGAGACCATCAAAAACATCAACATCGTTTGCGCCGCTGAGGCGAGAAGCGAGCCAGTGGGCGAGAACCACGGTATCCGAGTCCGACCGCGCTTCGGAATGATCCAGATCGGCCAAGTCGCGCCGCACCGTGTCCAAAAGCGGGTCGGCGATAGTGCCGTTGTGTGCGACCAGAAGCGTGTCGTACGGGCGACCCGGGCCGGTGTTGGGTCCGGCGAAATCTACGCGCACGGGATGGGCGTTCTCGGACGTGACCACGCCGCGCGACGCCTTCCGCAGATGCCCAATGAGGACGTTTGCGGGGCCGGATCCCGCGCCGCCGCGCGACGCCCCCTCAGCGGCGAACACGAAATAACCGGACCCCGCCGCCGACCCGGTTTGCCGGGTCAGCGATACCTGCCCGGCGTCATCGAACCAGCCGATGCCCCAGCTATCCGCGTGGCCGGACGGCGTTCCAGCCGGGACGCACCCCAAATCGGCCTGACGCGCGAGCGAATGGGGCGCGCCTACCAGATGCTCCCAAGACGGAAGCCGCCGCGCCTCGGAATTCGAGGACGCGGCGGCTACAGAAGAAGAAACCGCAGAATACGCGGTCATGCCGAGCATACGGCACATAATTTATTTTATCCGTTCCGATTTGTTCGGGTTAGCCCGCGCCGCCGGAGCCGCCGACTTTGGCTTCGAGTTCGGCCAGTTGCCGCTCGATGTCGGATGATGCGCCCGTAGTCGTGGTGGTCGTTTGCGGGATCGGCGCGCTACCCATGCCGAGCTTGGCTTCGAGTTGGGCCAGTTCGTTTTCGGCGGCGATATTGCCCTCGGCGAGATCCAGATCGTTCATGCGGTTTTCGACCTTTTGCTTGCCAAGCTCCGCCCGCGCGCCCGCTTCCGAAGTCGCGTTGCGAATCTTCTGCTGTGCGCGGTCGAACGATGCCGTGGTGTCTTCGATCGAGCCTAAGCCGTCCAAAGATTTATTGATCGCAATTTGAATCTGCGAATTTTTCCACTGCGCTTTCAGAGCGAGCGCTTCGGCGGTCTTCTGGCGAATTTTTTCTTCTTCGCGCTTGATCGCCGTTTTCACCGACTCCGACATCTCGATAGCCTGTTCAAGGCTCGCTTTCGTCGTTGTCAAAGACACCTCGTAGCTTTGTTTTTCCTTCAATAGTTGAAGGGCGAGGTCACGGTCGCCGCGCTTCAGGGCGAGTTCGGCTTTGGCCTGCAAGTTGTCCACACGCTTTTGCGTGTCAGAGACCATCTGCTGAAGATTATTCTTCTGCGTAATCGCCTGAACCGCGCGCTCCCGGTTGCGCGCGTGCATTTCCGTCATCTCGCGCTGGGCCTGCGACAGCAAAATGTCCGGGTCTTCCAGTTTGTCCAAACCGCTCCCAAACAAGGCCTTCAAATAGCTCCAAAGTCGCTTCAGCATATAAATAAACTCCTCCGCAAGGGGGCGGAAACACCGCGAGGGTTTTCTTTCTTTCGCCGCCGTTCAGGCCCAACGAATTTCGCAAGGCGCGAAGCGTGGCCCGACAAATCTTTTTCAGGATACCCGAACCGCGCCCGTTCTTATCCTACGTTAATCAAGACACGCGGCGGGTTGTTTTGGTCGCATAGCGGAGCAAACGCATTTTGCGTTTCGCCTCGATGCGCCATTATATCAAAACATACTGTTGTCTTACAATTCCACTGATCTACATCAACGCATCGCCGTTACGAGAAAAGCGCGATCAGGACGAGCGCGCCGATAATCAGTAAAAGCCCAATCGCGAACAGCGCAAGGAACACGGGCCGCATCGCCGGATCGTACGCGGCGCGGTCCGCGTCAATATTTAATTCCATGTTCTCCGCCGCCGCGTGCGGGTCTAGCCCGCGCACCCGCAACAACTCCTCCTCGTCGCGGAGCAGGGCGACCGCGCGCTCCGTCACCGATACCGCCTGCTCGTACGCGGTTCGCGTTCCTTCCAGGTTCGCCTCGTACTGCTCCGCCTCGCGCAACAGTTGACGCTCCAACTCCTCGTCGC
The DNA here is from genome assembly GCA_964252165.1 of uncultured Armatimonadaceae bacterium. Classification (GTDB taxonomy): domain Bacteria; phylum Armatimonadota; class Armatimonadia; order Armatimonadales; family Armatimonadaceae; genus CAXUMS01. Next base: position 52,753 of record CAXUMS010000001.1, on the reverse strand, counting down.
CGCGTTTTCGGGCAAGGTCGGCTTTCCGCCCCAACGTTTCCAGGCGGCGCGTTGTGCCGTTCAGCATTTCCTCCAGATGATTTTTCTGAACCAACGCCTCGTACACCTGACGCCGGTTTCGCTCATGGCGGTCGGCAAGATCCGCATCCGATAAGTCGCCGCCCTCTCCTATATTGGCGTCCACCAGGGCGGAAAGCAGGGTGCGCTCCACCTGCGATGTTTTCCACTGCGCTTTTAGAGATAGCGCCTCGGCGGTTTTCTGCCGGATACGCTCTTCTTCGCGCTTGATAGCCGCCTTCACCGACTCGCTCGCCTCGGTCGCCGCTTTCAAGTGTTCGCGCCGGATTTGCAGGGCCTCCTCGCACTCGGCGATCTCGCGGCGCAGGGTCGCCGCTTCCGCCGTAAAGCCACCCTGCGCGGCGTCTTCGGCCTGCGCCTGCAATTTGCCAATATGACGTTCGGTATCCGCGACCATCTGCTGAAGGTTGTTTTTATGCGTGATGGCCTCCACCGCGCGTTCCCGATTGCGCGCGTGCATCTCGGTCATCTCGCGTTGCGCCCGCGCGAGCAAAACCTCCGGGTCGTCCATATCTTCAAGCCGCCCGGCAAGCCGCGAGCGCACCCGCCGCCAAAACCTGCCGCTATTCGCGCCGCCGCTCTCGTTGTTGTCATTAAACATATACCGCCTCCCCTGCCGCTTTTGCGCCCCGCCGCCTACGCTCTTATGCCACAACTAGGACTATCGCAATCGGTCGAGTTTATCGCGGATTTCCTGTCGGAAACGCTCTTCCTCCCGCGCCATCTCCCGTTCCGCCACGTTGACGGTTTTAATCGCTTGAGCCAGAGTTTCCTGGGTCGAAGTTAGCGTCGCCTCCCAGTTTTGCTTCATTTCAAGCAATGTCAAAGCGCGCTCCTGATCACCACGCTTTACGGCAAGCTCGGCTTCGGTCTGCAGATCTTTGTATATCCATAACCATTGTTTCGAGTTTAGCCCTTTGCGTGATGGATTGAACCGCAAATTCGTGGTTGCGCGTGTGCGTTTCCGCCGCTATGCGCTGTTGTTCCCGCTCGCGCCGACGCGCCTGAGCGAGCAAGTCGTCCGGCTCGCCCAGCCACCCGACGCCAAACCGCGACGCCATACGCCGACAGAACGTGTCGCATCCGTTGTCATTGTCGCCGTTGTCGCTAAACATTTGTCGCTACCCTGTCGTTACCCGCAGTGTACCGCCTCTGTTCCGCAAAAAAGAATTCGAGAGCCTCGGCGCCGCCCGTTCCTAAATCATACGCGAAATCGTTCACGAACAAACCGACTTCAGCGCGCAATGCATCGTCGGTCGCGTCCGGTTTGGCGTAGCGGCGGCACAACGCAAACGCCGCGTCCGGGTTTTGGTCCGCCCATTCCAAACTACGCACAAGCGCCGCCGTGATAGTTCCCGCAACCGCCGCGCCGAGCGTTTTTTGCACCGCGATTACGCCCAGCGGAACCGCATAGCCGGTGCGCGCTTCCCACGCCTCGCCCAAATCAGCGACAACGCTCAGGCCGTCGCGCGTGAACGTCCACCGTTGTTCCCCTTCTATGACCCCTTGCGCGCCGGGCCGGTTGCACAGCGCGGCGTACAACTCACGAGGCGGCAGATGCCGCGCGGAAACCGAACCGTTCGCCCACCAATCAAGCAGGAACTTCGCAGTGGCGGACGCGCCCGGCGTCAGCGTTTCCCGCGCCGGATCGAAAGCCGCCTCGTTGCTTTCCCCGTTCACAACCAACAACGGCCCCACACCGCGCCCCAGTATCGCGCCGCACGGCAGAAAATCGTACTGTTCCTTAATCTTGCCGTAGTGCACGACGCTCACCCGCGCGACATCCAGCGCGCCGCTTAACGCCCGCCCGTTCAGCGTTTCCTCATCGTCGAACACGAACGAGAATTTCAAATCGCGCGCATTAACCGCGCCCGTGATCAAGCCCGCAAAGAGGTAAATGTCATGGGGGCGCGGCGTAACACCCAACGTCAAAATACACGTCAAAAGCATTAAATTACTTTAGCACTTGCTTAATAATAAGAATTTTTCCTAATTTTGTGAAGTTAATTTATATAAGAGTGATTACCGCCTAAGACTAAGAAAAGAGAAGCGGAGCAATCACAGAAAGATGATTCTATGTTCACCAATGAATTTACTGCCTGGTTGATTGCGTTTATCTGTCCGATTTTGAAGGACATTTTGATAAGCATATTTGTTGCTTGGATAGGAGACTATCTGCGCCAAATGAAAGGAAACAAGCAACAAGACTAAAGACATAATCTTATTGTAGGGGGAGACACTGAAGCGCCTCCCCTACAAGTAGTACCACAACTGTTAAAGTCAAACTGACGAGCGTTAGCCACTATAAACGCACAACGACTACGCTTCCGGTTCCGCTCCGACCTCGGACGGCGTTTGAAGTTCTGTGTCAATATCGAGCGGGGGTTTGGAAGCCGCGACGCCCAGATCGTCCCCGTTCCCTTCGGGCGCGTCGTGGTCGCCCAATGCGTCGGCGGCGGTTTTGCCTTTTTCTAAAGCCGTCACCTGCACCGGACCGAAATGGGCGTGTCCGAGCGTGACCAGCAAACCGATCGCACCGCGTGACATCTCCGGGGGAACCGCGCCGTGCAAAACCGCGTCGCCAACCGCCCCGTCCGGCAGGCCGCTAACGATGGCTTCAAGCGCGCCGTCATCCCGAACCGTGAGCGAGAACGAGTACGAATGGTCCAACTTCCACGGAACCGGGGCCTCGGCGAGCGTTTCCTCCATCTCGTCGCGGCGGTGAATGAGGCGAACGCGCTCGTCCGGGGACAGTGTGAGCGCGATATACCGGCGCAGACCGTTTGCCGACGCGACCAGACCGATACGATCCGCCATATGCGCGCTCGCCCGCGCGGTTAGCGTGTAGTCGCCCCAGCACGCCTCGCCCTGCAAAACAAGACCGGTCCCGGCATCCTGAATTACGCGGTACGCTAAATTACTATTCACGCCCCCCGCTTCCTCAAAATGGTCGGCGGCGTTCACCCACGCGCGCTTCGATGCCGCCCCACCGCCGTCCGGTTTAGCGAACGTCGTGGTCGCCGCCCCGTTCCACGAAAGCCAGTCCAGATAAACCGCTCCGGTCCCGGACGCCCCGCCGACCTCAACGCCCACCTCGGCGATCACGCGACCGCCCGTTGCGGGGATTTCCCAGTGGAAATGCCCGGATTCGCCCGGCCCGAACCGGCGCGGCTCGGAGCGAAGTAGTGCCAACGCGTCGTTTTTGTCGTACACGCGCACATACAAGCGAACATGGGCGAGTTTTTCGTTGTTTTCATCGGCGACGATACGAGCGCGCACCGTTTGTCCCGCGTACAGCGTCGGCGATGCGGTCATGCCATACCCGCCGCCCCCTTTGAGCAAATCCGGCGGCAAAAACGTCGGCGTCGCCACACGCGCGGCTCGGCCCGGCGCAACGCCGTTGTAACGAATAGCGAGGCAACGTTCATCGTCGGCTTCGCCCTCAGCCGCGACCGGCGCGGGGATATTGGCGAGTGCGACGGTTCCGCGCGTTTCAGCGGAGTCTTCGGATTGAAACCCTTGAACCGAGCCAGGCAGGTTGAAGTGAAAACGCATCCCGCCGTTCGGACGCACGGGCCGCAGATTTTGCAACCGTCGCCCCATGTTGACGATCCGGTACGCTTCCTGAACCGCGTCCGAAATGCACCGCCCACCGTCGGCGGTCGGCAGATACAATCGGTCGGCGACCGGGCCGCGAAAATCCGCGCCCGCATCCAATCCGGCAAGACCGTTCTTGATGCCCATAATGCAACCGACATTGGCCGAGTTGCAGTCCGTGTCCCAGCCCGCCGTGTTCGCGATCATCAGCGACTTGCCGAAATCGTCGTCGCCATACAAAAGCGCAAGCAAAATGATGGCATGGTTCGGGACCATATGGCAGTTGCCGCCGTATTTGTCGTAGCCGTAAACGTCCTCGATTTTGCGGAACGCGGCCCGCCAGTCGTGCGGGTTCTCGTCTTTCCATTTCCACAAATCCTGGATCAAATGGTAGATAACCGACTCGCGCGGGATAAAGGTCGAGGCGGTATGGAGGAGAACGTTGCGGTCGGTTTCGGTAAAGGCGAGCGCCTCGATAGCGGCGATTACCTCGGCCCCGTAGATCGCCTCGCCATCGTGGGAAACGCTCGCGGCTTTTCGGGCGAGCGCGACCGCCTTTTCCGGGTCGCCCGGACAGGCCATCGCCCAGCCGTCAATGAAAATCTGCGCCCCGATCTGCTCGGACACGACCTTCCCGTTGGTTTGGGCGCTACCCGACCGGGGCGCGGGAACGCCGTTTTTGAGGCGCATGTACGCGGTATGCTCGGTGGAATGCCCCATCCCGCCCCACCACAAGACCGTTTTGTTCTCGATCAGGTAGTTAAGCCACGTTTGCCCGATCTGCTCGGCGGTCAGGTCATGGCCGGTCCCGTCGTAGTCTTCCAAAGCGCGCAAGAACGTGAACGTGCCGGAAATATCATCATCCGCGACGATAAGCGGTTGTTTCAATTTCTCGTGGACGTAGTAATGCACCTCGCCCAACTCGTCCTCGATACGCTTGTTGGTCCAGCCCTCGAACGGGCGGCCCAGGTAAACGCCGATAATCTTGCCCAAAACCCCGGCGTAAACCCGCTCCTCGTAGTCAGGGGGGAGTGTGTTCATAGTGCGCTTTATCGTCTTTCCGGCTTCAATAGGTTCCTTTCAGGTTCGCCAAGCGCAACCTGGTTTCCTATAAATTGACGTAAGACAAGCGCGCGAATGCGAAAAGCCGCGCTATTTAAGCCCCGGCCTTTATAAAGAAGAAGCGGCGATAAACGCTACACGTACTGCGCCATGACGGCTTTGGCGCGGCGCTCCATTGTTTGCGCTTCCATAGGGCGGCCCGTTTTGCGGAACAAATCGCCATAGCAGGCGAGCGTGATAATGGCGTACAAATCGTGGGGGTGCGGCGAGCCGCCCCACGCGTCCACGGCCCGCGCGAGAAGCGGCTCGGCCTCCGCGTAGCAGGCGTCTTCGAGGTATAGCGAAGCAAGATGCGTCAGGCAGCGGGCGACGCCCGGCGCGCGCGTTCCGCAGGCGTCCTCCCAAACCGCAAGAGCGCGGCGATGGAGGCGCGCGGCGTCGGCCTTGTCCCCCCGCGCTTTGCGGACAAGCGCGAGATCATCCAGGGCCTGCGCGATACGTTCGCGGTTTTCCGCCCCGCTTTTTTCATGGATCTGCAACGCGCGGGCGCGGGCGGTTTCGGCCTCGTTCAAGCAGCCAGCGGACAGGTACGCATCGGCGAGCGCGCCCAAAAGGTCGGCGACCTCGGCGTGCCACGGGCCGTGCGCAATCTCGGCGAGGGCGACGGCGCGGCGCAGGAGCGGTTCCGCCTCGGCGGTTCGTCCCTCCGCCAGATACACGGAGCCTAAACCGGCGATAGCGCGCGCGGTTTCCGGGTGATCGGCGCCGCACTCCCAAACGCACCGGTTCAACCGTTCCTCAGCCTCGGTTCGGAGCGGCGCGTAGTTTCCTTGTTCGGCGGCGTATGCAAGCCGCTTGCGTAGCCCGCGCGCCCCGAACCGCGCCTGCGCCGCCCGCCCCAATAATGTCATGGTTCCCAAAGTGTAGCGCTTTCCCTCCGCGTGTACGTCCTGTAGGAATGTAACGCGGTCTTCCCAAGTTGAAACCGTTGCAAGGCTACGGAGATAGCGCGGCGCGGCGCGGCGGGGGTACGGGAACGGCAAAGGAATAGCAATGTCCCTTAGCGATAGCCGAAGTCAAGAACGGTCGCTTGCATTCTACCCGCGTTTTTCCGCGAGAAGGCGCAAAACAACGGAAACAGCGCCAAAAACCGGTACTTAAACGGATAAGGAAGCGCGACTCGAGCGAATTAAGGCTAATTGTTCAGCGGTGACTAACGCCACTCGGCGGTTTCGTACAACCGTTGCACCAGTTCCACGACCAGCAAGGCGGACGCGGCGTCGTACACATCCGGCGCATCGTCAACCCCGCTCGCGGCGGATTTCCCCGCGCGTAGCGCGGCGATAAAGGCGGCGTCCGGGAGCGGAGCGCGGAACGGCGCGGCATCCACAAGTTCGGTAGGACCGCCGACCGGGCGCACGTACAAAGTCGCTTCGGCGTCTTCGCGGAGTGACCAGCTCGCGGTCCCGTTTTCGCCGAACAGGTCAATGCGCTCTATCTGCTCGGCCGCATCGCCTAAAAGATGAAGGGTTGCGGTGGGCGGAAACGCCGATCCGCCGCCGCCGCTTCCGCCGCTCGCGCCAAAGTATAACCGCACAAACGCGCGCACGTCCACATCGAAGGCCAAGCCGTCCGCGCTTCCCCGAGGACGCGTCAGTTCGGCCCGCGCATCCGCGACCGGCGCGCCCCCGGCAAGGCGCAAGGTCAAGTCCAGAAGCGACGCGCCCGCATCCAGCAAAAAGCCGCCGCCCTCGCTCGCGTGCATGCGCCACGTGCGCCCGTGCCGCTCGCGCCAGGGTTGGGCGCGCGTGATAATAATTTGCGTGAGCGGGCCGATACGCTCGCGCGCGGCTTGTATTAAGAAACGGGCATGACCCCGGCTCCGGCGTGTAAACGAAACAAACAGCAAAAGCCCGCGTGAGCGCGCAAGCGCAACCAGTTCAATGGCCTCGTCCGCGTCGGTGACAAACGGTTTTTCGCACAAAACGTGGACGCCCGCTTCAAGCGCGTGTCGGATTTGAAACGCATGGCGCGCGTGCGGGGTGCATAACACGACCGCATCCACGCCGCCCGCATCCAGCAAGTCCGCTTCCGAGCGGAACAAACGAGGGCGGCGCGGCAGTCTGTTAGCAAGGCGCGATAACGCATCGGCGTCCGGGTCGCACAGCGCGACGATTTCAACACCGCTTTCCGCGAGAAGGCGGGCGCGGTGAATATCGCCTACCATGCCGCACCCCACCAGTCCTATCCGTGGGTTTAGAAGGGGAGCGCGCTCCGCTGGCATTAGCGGCGGGGCGTCAACCCGGCGCGGGTTGTTCCCCCCGGCGGCGTCGGGCGCGGTTGTCATTGAGGCGTCGTCCGGCGTCATACTCATAAGCGTTGCGATTTTCCGTATCGTTTTATACCGTTCGCCGCAGGTCGGTTGGTTCCCTGCGCGGATGGCGTTTTTTCGCCCGTTTCGGTTTTTGATTTCCTGGTAGGACGCCCGGCTTAAAGCCCCGTCCGCACAACCGACAATTAAGATAGCGGACTGGCGAGACTTGATGCTCGCTTGCACGGAAACGACCAAAACGCAGGAAACGGGGCGCGGCGGCGCGAAAAATGGTGATGAACGCGCAAGCGTTCTCGGACCGATGATGGACCGGAAAGGTTTTAATAAATGACGCGGCGGATGTTTCGTATGCCTTGCTACCTATCTGTTCTTAAGCGCCCCGCGCCGCCCGGAGCGGCGGAACGTCGTTGCTTGTTCGCGGTCGCTGCGGTCGCGGCGGTCGCGGCATCGGCGTCTATGGGAGCCGCGCCCGCCCGTGCGGTCACGTTTGAACTCCTCACCAACGGCAACTTTGAATCCACAACCGATTTTGCAGGATGGACCCGAGCGACCGACAACGAAAACCCCGCCCTGTCCACGCCCGGCAACTTTTTCATTGACGCCCCCGGCACCACAACGCCTGTCAGCGGTAACGCAACCGACGCCAACCTTTTAACCGGGGGCGGCGGAAACAAGTACGCGGTCACGGACGGCCCGTATGTGCAGGGCGGGGCCGGGGGGCGCGTTTTGTATCAGGCGTTCACAGTTCCGGTTTCCACGTTGACGAGTTTGACGTTCTCGTTCCAGTTTTTCATCAACAACTTCGGCGGCGCGGACACGCCGACTGGCGACGGCACGCTGAACTGGCGTCAGACGAACACCACGGAACTTGTGCGCGTGGACCTGCTTCGCGCGAACCCATCGTCGCCCTTCTCAGTCACAACCGGAACAGGCGGCGATGTGATTCGCTCATTGTTCACCCAACCAATCAGGAACGCGGACCAAGCCAATGGGTGGGAAGCGCCAGCCTCGGTGAACTTAACCTCGTTCGTCACGCCGGGCCAAACGTATATCCTGCGCTTCGGCGAGGTGGATAACCGCAGCCCGCTCAATTTCGGCGTGGACAACGTGAGCATGACGTTCAACGGAACCATTATCGCGCCCGAACCCGGAACGTTCGCCCTGCTCGTCCCGGTTCTGCCCGCCGCAGGCTTGATTCTCGCCCGCCGCCGACAAAAGAAGATTTAACCACAAAGCGCACAAAGGCAAGAACGCAAAGGACACAAAGCGGAAAAAGGAGAACAAGTTACAATAATGAAACGTTCTTCTTTGTTCTTTGCGCCCTTTGCATTTTTGCCTTTGTGCGCTTTGTGGTTAGGTGTTTCTCCCCTTACACACGCGCAAACCGCACCCGCGGCGCCGCCCGGCAAAGATGCGGCTGTGCAGGCGATTGTGAACCAGACCCAAAAGGCCGAGTTGGAGCGAACGGTGCGGACGCTTGCCGCGTTCCCTACCCGGCATACGCTCTCCGGCGCGAGCGGCGCGGACCGGGCGGCGCAGTGGATCAAAGCCGAGTTCGATCAAATCTCCCGCGACAACGGCGGAAGGCTTCAAGTAACGCTCGACACGTGGACGCAGGAAGCGTCGGGCGAGCGCGTGCTGACCCCCGCCGTTATCTCGAATGTGGTCGCGACCCTGCCCGGAACCGATTCGCCGGAGCGCGTGATTGTGATTAGCGGGCATTACGACTCGCGCGTTACGGATGTGATGGACGCCAAATCCCCCGCGCCCGGCGCAAACGACGACGCCTCCGGGGTCGCGACGGTTTTGGAGGCCGCGCGCCGGATGGCGGGCCATCGGTTCGGCGCAACCGTTATTTTCGCCGCCGTGACCGGCGAAGAGCAGGGCTTGTACGGGTCGGCCCATCTCGCCCAAACGCTCGCAAGCGACAAGCGGAACGTGGTCGCCATGATCACGAACGACATCGTGGGTAACTCGCGGGGCGAAAACAACGTCCGCGATGATAAAACCCTGCGCGCGTTTTCCGCTGGCTATGATCCCGATCCCGCTGTGACGCCCGCCGTTCTCGCGCGCCGCCGCGCGTACGGCATCGAGGCGGAAACGCCCGCCCGCCTTCTCGCCCGCGCGGTACGCGATTCCGCCCGCCGCTATGTCAAAGGCATGAATGTCGCCCTTACGCTTCGCAACGACCGCTACGGCAGGGGCGGCGATCATTCGTCGTTTCTTGCAAACGGCTTCGGGGCCGCAATTCGCCTGACTGAGCCGAACGAGGACTGGCGGCATCAGCACCAGAATGTACGAACCGAAAACAACACGGTTTACGGCGATTTGCCCGAGTTTGTGGACTACGATTATCTTGCGCGCGTCGCCCGCATCAATATCGCCGCTATCGCCGAGATCGCGCTCGCCCCGCCGCCGCCCGCGTCGGTCACGCTGAAGCCCGATCTCAGCGCAAGCACGACTTTGCAATGGACGCCCCCGCCCGGCGCCCTCGCCTGCGAGGTGTTGTACCGCCGCACCACCGCGCCGGACTGGGAAACCGTGCGGCGCTTCCCCGCCGCAACGCACTCTTGCGTCCTCCCCGTTTCCAAAGACGACTACCTGTTCGCGGTTCGCTCGGTCGGCGCAAGCGGAGCGCGCGGCGTTCCGGTCGTGCCGGTAGCGGGAAGATAAAGGACATAAAGAAAGCTCTGAGATTTAGGTTCTGAGACCTGAGAAGGGGAGGTTCAAAAAGCCCCCTACCCCCCAATAATGGGGGGACAAGAAGGACATAATGGCGACGCCTTTACCTTGCGGACCATAATTGACCTGTGACAATAGGCTCTTGTCCCCCCCTTATTGGGGGTTAGGGGGCTTTTTGAACCTCCCCTTCTGGTCTTTTTGTCTGCTATACTACACGCGTGATACCGCCGCCCCGACGCGTTCTGATAGTGAAATTAAGCTCGCTCGGCGATGTGGTCCATGCCCTGCCGCTCGCGGAAATGTTGCGGGCGGGTTTGGGGCCGGATGCGCATATCGCCTGGGCGGTGCGGGAACGGTTCGCCGAGTTACTGATCGGCAATCCGCATTTGTCGGCAGTGCATGTTTTACAAAAAACCGATGGCGGGATTAGTGGGTTGGTGCGGTTCGGGGCGGGCCTGCGGCGAACCGCGCGGCCCGATGTCGCTATAGACGCGCAAGGTTTGTTCGTGTCGGGCATGGTGACCGCGCTTTCGGGCGCGCCGGTTCGTGTCGGCTTTGACCGCAACCGCGAGTGCAACCGCTTGTTTCTGACGCGCACGATTCCCGCCCGCGACCGGGTTCACATAGTCGAGAAACTGCTCCGGCTCGGCGACGCTCTGGGCGTTCCCCGGCTGGCCCCTCGCGCGCAAACGTATCTTGCGAACGGCGAACCCGTCCGCGCCCGCGAACTGCTTCAGGGTAGCGACAGTGCAAGCGGCGACGCGCCGATTGTGGGTTTTGTCGTGGGCGCATCCACAGCGGATAAGATGTACCCCGCCGCGCAGTGGGCGGAAGCGGCGCGCTTGCTTTTGGATCAAGGCGTCCGCGTCGCGCTTCTCGGCGGGCCGGGCGAAACGCTTCTCGCGGAGGAGATCGCGCGCGGCGCGACAAGCGGCGGCGGCTCCTTGCGCCTTACAAATCTTGCCGGACGAACCACGGTGCGCGAACTGGCGTCGGTTTTCGCCCGGTGCGCCGTTGTGGTTGGCGGCGATTCCGGTCCGACGCATCTTGCGGTCGCGGTGGGAACGCCCGTGGTCGGTTTGTACGGCGTCACCGATCCGGCCCGCACCGGAACCGAATGGGGATGCGCGCCCTCCGTTATCCTGGACCTCGCCCAAACCGACGCCCCGCCCGCCCTGCGCCGTCCGCGTCATGCAACGCTTTCAAACGCGCTTGCGCGCATTCCGCCGACCGCCATTGTTTATGCGGTTTCGGAGGCGCTCACACACGGAAAATAACACGTTATGAAATTTATCGTCGGACTGGGAAATATCGGCAAGGAATATGACGGGACGCGCCACAACATCGGCTTCGAGGTGATTGACGCCCTGGCGAGCGCGCACAAAATCAAATTGGACACCAAGCGCGACCGAGCGGTTGGGGGGCGGGGCGTTATCGCGGGCGAGCCGGTGTACCTGGCGAAGCCGCAAACGTTTATGAACCTGTCCGGCGAGTCGGTCGCCGCTTTGCTCCGGCGCGAAGGGGCGACGCCCGGCGATTTATTCGTTATCTGCGATGATATTCACCTGCCGGTCGGGAAAATCCGCCTGCGGGCGCAAGGCTCATCGGGAGGACAAAACGGCCTGAAGAATATCGCGACCCACCTCGCCACGCAGGAATGGGCGCGCCTTCGGATCGGCGTGGGCGAGCCGCCGCCGGGCCTTCAAGTGGACTGGGTTCTGTCGCGGTTCGGACGCGCCGACCGCGTAATTATAGACGATACCCTAATTATTGCTATGGGAGCTACCGAAATATGGCTCAGAGACGGTATTGAAACCGCCATGAACCGCTTCAACGCTCCGCCTGTCACGTCTATATGAACAGTAGTGCGCGGAGAGTGTTTTAGCGGGCTATAAACCCACTTCGCGCCGAACTACTTTGCAAGCAAAATCGCCCCGCCGTGCGAACGCGGGTGCGTATTTTGCGCCTCGGCCCTTCGGCGCGTGTAGAAAGTTACTCGTACGCCATGGCTCGATTCTCCTTTGTTCCCATCGCCGCTTTCGCCGCTACCTCGTTTACGCTGTTTTCGGTCCCCGCCATGCGTGTCGCCGCGCAGGATGTGGCTCCCGGCCCGCCGGTTCCCATGCAGGCCATCTATTCTAAAAGGCGCGAACGTACTGTAACCGAAACCTTTGCGGATATGCTCGCCCGCGATGCGGAGTTTAGGGCAAGCGTCGAGGCAGGACGTATCCCTCGCCCACCGTTTCGGAATCCTGGTCCCACAGAGGTCGAAGATGAAGACGAGCGCGAGCGCAGTATCACGCTGGTCCCGCCGCGCGCTGGAGAGCAGTTCGTTGCGCCGCCGTTTATAGGTCGCGCGGTAAACCCAGCGGTCACCTATCCTAATACGGCGTCACTTCGCTCGCGTTTAATCTCTGGAGGCCCCCTAAATATGATGGCGCCATCCGGGGCGCCATCCGGCTCCATAGGTTTCCCGACAGTGAGCATGATTGACGAGATTAGCAATTTCTACTCTTTCAGTTTCCCGCCGGACACGATGAGCGCGGTAGGCCCAAGTAGTGTTGTAGTTGCCATTAATGGCGCCTTAGGCGTTTACGCTAAAGACGGAACGCGTATCGGTTTGGTTTCGTGCAACTCATTCTTCGCCGTTCCTGGCACGCCCTATCCGCGCGGCGGCGGCGTGTATGATCAGCGCGTCGTGTTCGACCGTAGAAGCGGTCGCTGGTTCGCAACCACTATGGAGCGCGGCGTTAACCAATCGAATAACGATGTGATTCTTGCAGTTTCAACGTCGAGCGACCCAACACAAGGATGGACTAAGTATGTCATCCCATTTGGACGTGCGACTGTCGCCGGAGTTAGCTATTTCACGGATTATTCGACGCTCGGAGTAGACGACAATGGCGTTTATTTCGCGGCTCGCCTTTTTCCGTCATCCGGTCAAAGTTTCACCAAAATCGTGATCACGCCCAAAGCGTCGTTGATCGCGGCTTCCCCCTCGCTTGGCAACATTTATGTCAAAGACAATATCAGCGATATTTACGGTACGCCGCAACCCGCTCAGAACTACGACGCTGTGAACGCAACTCAGCGCGCGTTTATAGTCGGTTCGGGTTACACAAACAAAGACATCTTTTATTACGCCGTGGATTGGAGCGGAACCACTCCAAATATTCCGAGCATCAGCGCAACATCCGGCAACGTCACGACGCCCGTGTTTGCAAACTCTTCGCCTGGCGCGCCCGCGGCTGGTAGTTCACTGCCGCTCGACATTGGTGATTTCAGACTTCAACAAGTCGTCGTCCGAAACAACCGACTTTGGACGTGCCGTAATGTTGGCGTAGACGCCTCCGGGGGGGCGACAGCAAACAACCGTTGCGCCGCTGAATGGCTGGAGCTAAACGCAAGTAGCGCCGCGCTGGCGCTTGTACAAAGCGGGCGTATCTTCGATCCCGCCGCAAGCGACCCGCGCTTTTATTATTACCCGTCACTTGTCGTAAATGGTCAGGGGCATGTCGCCGTTGGTTATTCAGGCAGTAAGTCTACCGAGTTTGTCGGCGCGTACACATCGGGACGTCTTGCGACGGACCCGCCCGGAACGATGCAAGGGATTACTCTCCTCAAGGCGGGCGAAGCCAAGTATCAGATAAGTGATGGAACACGAAATCGTTGGGGGGACTACTCCTACACGTCGCTTGATCCCAGCGACGACATGACAATTTGGACCACTCAAGAGTACGCTGGGCCACGCGACTCTTATGATACCTTTGACACGTGGGGAACGTGGACAAGCGCGCTCCGCTCTCAACCCCCCTCTCTTACGGCGGTATCGGATGCGCGTCTTGCTCCGGGCCGCACGAATCAATCGTTTACGCTTCCCGGAACAGGCTTTTACGATCCGGGAACCGGCTTCACCAATCGCATCGCCGCCGCCATCACGGACGGAGCGACCAGCGGTATCACTAACGTCCGGGCGACCTGGTTGGCGTCCACACCATCGGTTGTCACCGTAACGTGCGATGTGGCGGCGAACGCATCGTCGGGCGCGCGGAGCGTGACCATTACAAATCCAGACGGGCAAGCGGCAACGCTCGCGAACGCGGTTACCGTGGGCGCGGCGGCTCCGTCGCTCTTTGTAACGCCCGGCACGCTGAGCCGCAGCGGCGCGGACTTGTTTATGCAGGTGCGCGTCACCAACAACGGCGGCGCGACCGCCATGAACGTAACCCTATCGAGTATCACAGTTCAAGTTGGCGGCGCGACAACAGTGGCCACATTTGTTCCGTCTGTCGGCGCGGTCGCTGCGGGCGCTACCGTTACCGTTCAGGCGCGCTTCCCGTCGGCGTCGGTTCGCGCAGGCGCCGGCCTTTACAGCGTCAAAGGAACGTACACGGGCGGCGCGCTGTCCAGCACGGGGCGTGTCACCGTTCCGTAAACGGTACTCGCTTCGCCTGACATGTGGGTATAGTGCATAAATCGGGGCGGCGGAACTCCACCTTGAAAAGGCCAAAGTTCCGCCGCCATCTTCCCGCAATGTCGCGGCAGGCGTTGCGCCTCGAAGCGCCGGTAGTTGGCGCTTCTTAACGCGCTTGATCTAAGAATAACCGTTCTCGTTTTGGTTGTCAACATCAAAACGAACCGGTAAAGGATAAATATGGACGTGCTGAATCTTGTCACTTCCCGGTCGTCTTTAGTGCGCGGCGCGGGTTCGCTTTTCGCGGCGGGGGCTATCCTCGCGCTATTATCCGCCCCCTCGCACGCTCAGGTGCTGTTAACGCTTACGCCGGGCGATCGTGATCTGCCGCAGGGCGGCACGGTGACTTTCACGGGAACGTTAACCAACAACACTGCCGCAACCATCTTTATCGGCGCCGCTTCTTCTAACACTAACCCGATAGCGATTGGCACAGACCCGACGCCGTTCTTATCGAACGGCCCAGCCTCGCTGACCGCAGGCTCATCGTTCACCGGAGATCTCTTCACCGCGACGGATAACGGCGCTACGCCCAAAAGGTATGAAGGTTCTTTTAATATCAACTATGGGCCTTCTGCGGATGATGCATTCAGCAACGTCATTGGGGCGAACTTTGGCGTCGTGGTGACGCCTGCGCCCGCCGCGCTTCCCGTATTTGCGGTCGGCGGCGTTTTGGGTCTGATCGCGACCCGGCGCAAAAAGAAAAACACGGAAGCGTCGTAAGGCAAGAAGGATGATAGGTAAAAACGCGTTCATTCCGCCATCTCAGCGACAGCCGTTGCTTCGTTTTGTCTTATATCCTTTATCCTTTATCCTTTTCCTCACCGTATTGGGTTGCCAAACGACGGGAGGCGGCTTGGATTCCGCTTATTTGGATGAAAGCGCGCCGCCCGTTCGGGGCGGCGCTCTTATGCCTGCGCGACCCGGCCTCCTTTGGCTCAGCGAAAACCGCGACGGCCAAATCGCCGTTACGATGCAAACGCGCTGTCTCGGGCCGCAAACCGTGGCGGGACGGGCGGGATCGCGCTACGACGTTCGGATAAATGATCTGCCGTTTCAACAGGAAGTGTATGAAGAACGCGCGGACGGCGCGCTGTCCGGTCTCGCTACCGGCCCGGACGCCCGTATCCGCATCACGCCGCCGCTTCCTATCGCCCCGCCCACCCGTGACATTCGCGCCGGGGTTGTGCGAACGTGGCGCGGCGTTCTCGCCGACACGAAAACCGGTCAGCGCTTTCCCGCCGAGGCGCGCATCCGTATCGGCGGGCGCGATACAATAAAAACGAAATTGGGACCGCTCGCCGCGTACCGATTTGATATTGGCGTCCGTGTCCGCGGCGACTCCGACCTACGCGTTTCCACGCTGTGGCTTTCGCCGGGCGTCGGCATTGTTCGTCAGCGTATCGCGGTCGCGCCGGGCCGTGTCGCACGCTTTGAATTGGTATCATTCAGCGGCTTACCCAAGCGCATGTCCCAACCGCCCGCGCCCGCCACCGCGCCCGCCGACGTTCGGGCCGCTTCCTCGCCTACTTTATGAAATTGCCCGCCGCTATCGCAACCGCATCGGTTCCCGCCGCAACAGTCTCAACCGAGCGGGAAGGCGGAACGCCGCTTTCCGCTTTCAACGACGCCCCCGCGTCCCGGCTCGGCCCGCGCTTCTCGTTCCTGACACGAGAAAATGCGGTTTTATTCGTTCCGCTTGCGCTCGCTCTTGTTTTGACGCTGTACCTGCCGGTGAAATGGGCGTGGCGGACGTGGTCCGCGCCGGATGCGCCGCTCGGATACCAACCCCTTATCCCGCTCGCCGCCGCGTATCTCGCCTATGACAAGCGACAGGATTTCCTCAATGTCCGGCACGAGATCGGCATCGCGTTCGGGCGCGACAGCCGCGAGTTGCGCGGCGGTTTGTGGCTCGCTTTTGTCGGTTGCGCGCTGATGTTGCTTGCGTATGCGACGCAAACCACGGGCGCGGCATGGGCCGCGTTTATCGTGGTCGTTGCGGGCGTCGTGCTGGCGTTTTTCGGCGTCCACCTTTTATCGGTCGCCCGCGCCCCGATCTTACTTTTACTAACCATGATCCCGCTCCCGGACACCTTTATCGCCGGGTCCACCATCCGATTGCAGATCGGGTGTACATCGGCGGCGGGCTGGCTTTTGGGGACGCTGGGAATTAAAAATAAGATTCTCGGCAACCACCTGGATATTGGAAACTACCGACTGGAAGTGTCCGGCGGGTGTAGCGGCTTATCCATTCTTTTTCCGGTTCTCGCCCTGACGCTTTGGTTTTTGCTACTCCGCAAAAGCCGCTGGGGATCGGGCGCGATTTTAATGGTGTCCGCATTCGGAATTGCGCTTTTGATGAACACGCTTCGGGTCGCGGCGATGGGCTTGATCGGGCATTATTATGACCCGAAACTCGCGCAAACGCTCCATGATGCGAACTCGTGGCTGTTTACGCTGATGGCCCTTGCCTCGGTATACCCGGTTGCGCGCCTGCTCCGCATTACCGCGCGGCCCCGAAGCGACGCGCTTT
Source organism: uncultured Armatimonadaceae bacterium (assembly GCA_964252165.1). GTDB lineage: Bacteria > Armatimonadota > Armatimonadia > Armatimonadales > Armatimonadaceae > CAXUMS01. The sequence goes on along the minus strand of CAXUMS010000001.1, from coordinate 35,995 downwards.
TGCTCAGGATTGACGAGAGCGCTCCAACCGTAGCGCCCCAGGACAATACGGAAGAAGCGTCGCAAAGAAACGCCGGAAAGGAAACGCCATCGTGACGCCCTATGTTGTCGCGACGCTGAAAAAACTAACCGCGCTTTTGCTCGTAACCGGCGCGCTCGGCGTGTTTATCGAAAACCGCATGAACCGCGCCGGGGACTGGTTGCCGCCGCTTCCCAAAACCGTCGGCGATTGGACAGGGCGCGACATTCCTATCCCGAAAGCGTCGCTTCATATTCTGGGCGATCCCAAAGCCGAAGCGCGGACGTACCGCAGTTCATTCGGGGAAACCGTGTCGGTCAGCACGGTCGCGGCGGGATCGTTCGAGGCGTACCACGAGCCGACCGTGTGTATGGTGGGCATGGGCTTCGCCGCCTCGGCGGAAAAACTGCTTCCGATCGCCCCCCCGGACATAGTGAACGTCGCCGCCGCTCCGGTCGGCGCCGCAAATGGCGCGCCGCTTGCGGTTGCGCCGTCGCGCCAGAACTACCGCGCGTTGGTCTTCAGCAACGACCAAACCGAGCAGCGTCTTTTGATGTTTTACTGGCTTCAAAGCCGCGACGGAACCACGGACACCACGCGGCGCATGGGAACCTACCGGGATATTGCGGCCCGTTTGCAAACCGGCTGGGGCGCGGTCGCGCTGGGGCGGCAGACCGTGATTGTGCGCGTTCTAACCTCGATTGCGCCGGACGATGTCAACGGCGCGCAGGCGCGGCGCAACGTCCGCGCGCTCGCCGATGCGACCTATGCCGCAATCGCGTCCGGCGCCCCGAAGTAACTACCTCACCCGCGAAATAACCACGCCGTCGTCAATCGGGACCGCAACCGATTCCAAAGCCGGATGCTCGAACGCGAGCGCAAGGTACTCCGGCATCTCGGCGGCGAGCGACACGGTATCGTCGCCGATCAGAAGACCGTTCGGGCGCGTGAGCGGCAGGGCGAGACGCAAATAATCGGCGTACTCGCTTTTCTCGGCGTCGAGAAACACCAGATCGAACGGGCCGACTTGCGCGGCAATTAACATTCGCGCATCGCCCTCGACCACGCGGATGATATGCGACAAACCGGCGCGCTCGGCGTTCCGGCGGGCGAGCGCGGCCCGGCCCGCATCGTGTTCGAGCGCAACCACCTCAGCGCCCTCATTTCCGTTTTCCGCGAGCGCGCGGGCGAACCACAACGCCGAATAGCCGTTCGATGTTCCGATTTCCAGCACGCGGCGGGCGTTCATCGCTCGCAAAAGATGCGACAGGAAAACCGCATTGTCGCGGCTGATGTTCCAAAACTCGTCGGCGGTGGTTTCGAGTTCGGCGAGCAGAGCGTCAAAAGCGGCGGTGTTGAAGTTGTTCATGGGGGGTTAGGTTTGTTTGGCGTTTTTCCGCGAAATAGCGGGACATCAGGATGGGCAATCTTCTTCGCCGCCAGTGACAAGGCGACCGATTTCGGCGGTCGGTTTTGTTGTTGGTTCCAGATCGGTATCGGATTTTATGGCAGGGTCGGGCAAACCTCCGCGAACGGCTTTTTCGATCAGGGCGACTACCTCTGGGTCAAATTGCACGCCCGCGCAACGGCGCAACTCGGTCAGGGCTTCCTCGGCGGTTGCGGCGCTGTGCCGGTACGGACGCTCGCTTGTCATCGCATCGAACGCATCGGCGGCCCCGATAATGCGCGCGCCGAGCGGGATGTTATGACCGGACAGCCCTTCCGGGTAGCCCGACCCATCCATATACTCGTGATGGTGCAAAATCATCGACGCAATAGGCTGAAGCGCGGGAACGCGGTTTACCAGATCACGCCCAATGGAGGAATGCCGCTGGATGAGTTTGCGCTCTTCGGGCAAAAGCGCGGACGGTTTCAGCAAAATGCCGTCGGATACGCCGATCTTACCGACATCGTGGAGAAGCGCGGCGTAGCGCAACTGCTCCAGCGTTTCGCCGGTTAGGCCCAGTTCCTCGGCGACAATTACGGCGATACGCGCGACGGTTTCGCAGTGACCGCGCGTGTACGGGTCTTTGGCCTCGATGGCGTCGGCGAGAACCGCGACCGTTGCGGCGTAGGCGTCGCCCAGTTCCCGGTGAAGCCGCGAATTTTCCAGCGCGGTGCAGGCGTGCTTGCCCACAGACAAAAGCAGATCGGTATCGGCCTCGGTGAATGGCCCGTTTCGCTTGTTCGCGACAATAATAACGCCGTGGGAAGCGCCCTGAACCGACACCGGCACGGCGGCGAGGTTCACCAATTCGTAGCCGCCCGGCAGGGTGTCACTTTCATTGCACACAACGGCCTCGTCCCCGTCGCCCGCGACGCGCCCGCCGTACTCGCGCAGGGCGTTCTGCGGCGCATCCCCAAGCGAATCCAAATCTATCGCGGCAAGCGTTTGGGACAGCGATACATCGGTATACAAACCCTGCTCGGCCCCGGTAAGTTTCATCGCGACCCGCAAAATCAGGCTGGGCAGATCGGCGGCGCGCAGGTCGCAGTACAGTTTCAGCAGGTCGTCCTGTAATTCGCGGTTGCGCCGGTTCAGGGCGTCATTGGTGTCGTGCTGGTCCCGCAAATCGTTTTCGAGGTTCGCCGCTTCGCTTTGCAGATCCCGCAGGTCCGCTCGCATATCCCCCAGCGTCGCCCGCAAACCGGAAACCTCGCTTTGCAAGCCCGAAACATGAACGCGGAGGTCGGCGGTCTCGGATAGCAAGCCCGCATTTTCGGCTTGCAGGGCGGCAATTCTGGCTTCGCCGTCGCCGCACGCCATACGGAAACGGTCGCGGTCGGCTTGCGCTTGCTCCAGATCAAGCCGCATCGCTTGAAGGGCATGCCGAGCTTCGATGGCCTCGCGCTCCGCCTGGTTCGCCGCATCGCGCAACGCCTCGCCGCCCGCGTGGGCGGCGGCACGCGCCTGATCAATTAGACGCAAGGCGTCAAATAAAACCGACCCGTTTTGCGCATCCGCGTCGTGCGGAACGACTTTAACCCCATTGCTCACGATATTCATGCTATTTTTCTCGAAAGTCATCAATGCCGTTCCTTTGACTGCCTGATTGCAAACCCGCCGCACCCTGCAAACGAAATGGGCAAGCCGTCGTAATAGCGTTCCAACCCTTGAAACAATGCAGCAATGTCCACAGTTATTCGTTTTCGAGCGATGCGTTGCATTACGGCGGGAACCGAGTACCGTTACACGAGCAGGTCAACGCAAGAATAGCGCCTTTTTCCTATCAATTGCACATACCGCGTGATAAAACCTTTTCGTTTTGGTTGCGTTTGATTTTGCGCCTTTTAACGCTCAGCGGCGGCGGCGAAGAAGTCGGTGGGTATACTTAGCATAGACGGCGCTCGACGAAAAGGACAACGGAATATTTTGGAATGGTATGAGGACGAAGTGCGAATTTTGGATGAGTCGCGCCCGCGTGATTCGGACGCCATACTCTTTTACGGCAGTTCCTCTGTTCGGTTGTGGGAAACGTTGCAAACGGACTTCGCGCCGTTCGCAGGCGGACGTCCTCTCGTCAACCTGGGGTTTGGCGGATCTACTCTCGAAGCGTGCGATTATTTTTTCGACCGTCTGATTGCGCCTCGACGCCCCGCCTCGGTGGTTTTTTATGCGGGCGAGAACGATTTAGGCGACGGACAATCGCCGGATCGGGTGGTGGACTCGTTTCAAAGATTACACGCCAAAATAGCATTATTGCCCGGCGCTATCCCGTTTACGTTTTTGTCTCTGAAACCCGGGCCGGGTCGCGCGCCGGTGATGAACCAGATCCGCGAGGTGAACCGGCGCGTTCAGCCTCTTCTCGCCGCCCGCCCCGAAAGCCTGTGGATTGACATTCACGCGCCGATGCTTGAAGCGAGCGGCGCGCCCCGAGCGGAGTTGTTCGCGGACGATGGTATTCACCTGACGCCCGCGGGCTATCGCCTTTGGACCGATGTCATAACGCCGTTCGCATTTCGCATTTTCCCCAAGCAACCCGCTTCCCCTATGAAAGCGATGGAGCCATAAACCGTGAACGACGCGCCGCAGGGCTTGCCCGATATTCGCCGCGCGTACTATCGCTGGTTCAGTCCGCACCTGTTCCGCGACATGGAACTATTGGCGTTCGGCCACGCGGGCGCGCGCACTCTGGTTTTTCCGAGCCGCGACGGCAGATTTTACGACTACGAAAACTGGGGCATGGTGCGTGCGCTTGCCTCCACTATCGCGGCGGGAAACCTCCAGTTGTTTACAGTTTGTACGCTGATTGGATGGAGCCGTCAGATCGGCTAAAGCGCCACGGCGATTATGCGTCGTACCTGCTCCAGGAGGCGCTACCGTTCAGCGAGTCGCTAAACCCCAACCCGTTTTTGATCGCGCACGGTTGCACTTTGGGCGCGTTCCATGCAGTAAATCTCGCGTTCCGGCATCCGCAAAAGTTCGGTAAAGTCGTCGCGCTATCCGGTAGGTATGACCTGACGGAAACGGTAGCGGGTTTTCGCGGTTTGTTCGGTAACCACTACGATGACCGCGTGTATTTCAACACGCCCATGCATTTCGTCCCGCACCTGAATATTGAACCCGACCTTGCGGTCTTGCGTCGTATGGAAATCACTCTTGCGGTCGGTGAAACCGACGCTTTTTTACCGTCGAATCAAACCCTGTGCGCTACACTCGGCGAGAAAAATATACCGTGCGCGCTCTATATATGGGAAGGCGAATCGCATCGCCCCCGCGCTTGGCGACAGATGGTTTCGTTGTACCTGTGACGGCGGACCGGGCGGGAGCGGTCCCGCTGGGAAACCGGATAGACGCATTGCTCACCCGCGTCACCTCGTCGGGGCGGTTTGTCCCGGAGATCGACGGATTACGTTTCGTCGTTATCGCAACCGTGTTTTTGTACCATCTACGGGCGTTTTTGCTGGACAAGTCCGGGGTTGCCTACGCCGCGACTGCGGTAGCGCATCGAACCGCCGCGTGGATTGAGTATAGCAATATCGGCGTACAGTTACTCTTCGCAATAAGCGGCTTTGTTCTTGCGTTTCCTTAGGAACGTAAAAGGCGGCGTCGTAAACGATGCCGCCTTTTCGCTCCCTTCCGCCTTCGGCTACTGGCTACCCTTGCCCAGTCCAGTCCGCCTCGCGGGCCTCGCGCCACCGGTCCCGGATCGCCTCCCACTCGTCTTGCGGGAGCGGACCGGCATCGAGAAGCGCGGCGTTCCCTTTCCAGCGATCCGGCTTACCGGTCCCGACAATCGCGGTATGCACGCCCGGAACGCCCAGCGTCCACCGGAGCGCGACGCTTACCGCCTCGCTTACGTCGCCGGACAGGAACGGGTACGCAAGTTTCCCTAAGCGCTCCCAATACGGCTTGCGGTACTCGTTTGTGGGCGGGGTCCCCCCGCTTGTCCATGCGGTATTGGCGATAGGCCGTTTGGCGATCACGCCGATATTTTTCTCTTTGGCCAGCGGCAGATACAAATCCACGCACTGCTGATCCGCGATATTGACGCTGGTTTGAAGCGTGTCGAACGCGCCGCATTCCACCGCGTAGAGCGCGGCCTCTTGATCGCCGCTGTACCCGATGAAACGCGTTTTACCGTCGGCCTTGGCTTTCTGCAACACGGAAATCACATCGCCCTGCTTGAGCGTGTCCAAACCGCACGAGTGCAGTTGGATCAAGTCCACGCAGTCGGTTTGCAACCGCTGTAGACTGCGCTCAATCGAGCGGGCAAGCAGATCCGGCGACCAATCTTCCCCGTCCAAACCGGAGGCGTGTCCGCATTTGGTGAAAAGAAAGAAGTCGCCGCGCCGGTGCGCGGTCGCGCGCCCGATCAACTCCTCACTTGACGGATGCCCATCGGTCCCGCCGTAGCACTCGGCGGTGTCGATCACATTCAGACCAGCGTCCAATGCCGCTCCCAAAAGCCGCTCGACATCGCCGGTCGCGACTTTCTCAAACCCGATCTCCGCGCCGCCAAAGCCGAGCGCGCTGACTTCCATTCCCGTCTTCCCCAACATCCGCTTTTCCATTAACCTATACCTCCAAACGCAAGAATACCCGTATTCTTGCGTTGGCTTGGCGCTTGTTGTTCGTTAGGTGAGGTGGGTTCCGTTTTGTGGTTGCGCTCAAGCCGCGCGGCTCCCCTTCCGGGGAGGACCAGCCGGGCGCTGGACAGTGCATTCAGAAAACGAAAGGTTCGCTGGTTTTCCCGTGGTAACGGGAAAACCAGCGAACCTTTCGTTTCTTAAAACAACCGATCCAACGTTAGGTTGGGGCCTCCCCCGGCCTGAGGGGGAGCCGCGCGGCTTGAGCGCAACCACAAAACGGCAACGCCCCACCTAACGAACAACAAACATCAGCGTTGTTGCGGCGGGGACCACGGGTTTGCCTGCGCCTGCGCTTGCGCCGCCGCCTCGATAAAGGATGCGGTGTTCAGGGCGTTAGGGCGCCCGCCGCCGGAGCGCGGATCGTAGCCGTTTTCGCGCATTCGGGCGGTACGGATACGGTTGAACAGGTACAGATTGAAGAAATGCATCGCGCCCAGGGCGAGAAGCACCATTCCTATCTTGGTCGCTAATGCTTCGATAGCGGTGCGCGCATCGAAAACATCGTTTTGGCCCATCTTCAGCATCAGGCACACATAGCCCATGTTGACCAGATAAAACCCGACCACGAGAAGTTGGTTTACGCTGTCGGCGAGCGTTTCATTGCCGTGAAAAACATCCACCAGAAACACGCGTCCATTCTTGAACAGCGTCCGGGCGACCCACACGATCAGCGGGATCGTCACCAGAAGGTACGCCGCGTACGTCCAAACCATCGTCATGCCACTGTTTCCTGTACTCATCGCTTCGCCTTGCCTTTCCGGGGCGCGCTCGGTTTTTCCGTCAAGGAATAAACGGCCCGCCCGATGCATTCGCGGTACAATGATCGCGGATGCTATTGAACACGTTCATGTTTCCCTACGGTTATACATTACCCGCGACAAAGCGGCAAAGCAACCGTTTTTGAACATGTTCAATATTAAATAAACGAATGGCAAACCACATAAAATCAAGCGAGCGCGACGAGGAAGAATCAGGGGAAGCGAAAGGCGCGCCTTCGCCGAGCGGAGAAACGGCTTCTTTGTCGAAGTCGGAGCGGACGCGCGAGCGGATTTTGGCGTCCGCGCTCGAACTGTTTACGGAAAAAGGGTTCGCGCAAACCACGATGCGCGATATCGCCGAGCGTTCCGGTTCGTCGCTTGGGCTTGCATATCGGTACTTCGCGCGCAAAGAAGAATTGGTAATCGCCCTGTACGACCGATTGGCAAGCGAGTTTGCCGAGGAGGTCGCCAGCCTGCCGCGCGAGCCTATCGCCGCTCGGTTCGCGCAGGCGGTCCGGCTCGATATTGCGCGCCTCGCCCCGTATCGCGATGCGTTCGGGGCGTTGTTCAGCGTCGGTTTGGACCTGGATTCCGATGTCGCCGTGCTGGGCGAAGCGGTCGCCCCGATTCGCGCGCGGGTGTGGGATATTTTCCGCGACGTGGTCGCGGGCGCGTCCGACGCTCCCCGCCGCCAACGCGAGATTGACGATATGGCGACCGTTTTCTACGCGACCCATCTGGCCTACGTTCTGTTCTGGCTTCAAGACCGCACGCCGAACCAAACCGCAACCACGGCACTGCTCGCCTGGGTGGAAGAAACGCTCACGCGCCTGCGCCCGTTCCTGCGCCTGCCGCTCGCCGCCCGCTCCCTCGCCCGCCTTGCCGCCATCTTAACCCCCATGTTCCGAGAAAAGTTTTAACCACGAAGACACAAAGAACACAAAGAAGAGAGAAAAGTTAAGGCAAGATTACTTTTGTTTCTTTCCATCTGGACTTTGTGTACTTTGTGTCTTCGTGGTTAAAACTTTTTCTCCTATCCGATAGCGACTTCCTTGCCGGTTTCGGACGAGGCGTAGATGGCGTCCATGATTTGCGTGACCATCAGGGCCTGTTCGCCGGACGCCGCGCCCAGTTCGGCGATAGGGCGGTCTTCCTTGATGGCCTGCACGAACCGCCGGATTTCCTCGCCGTGGGTGGATTCGACGCGGGGAAGCCACCCCGGCTTGGTGTCGGTCAGCGTCCCGAACTCCTCGCGGAAGATCGTGGCGTCGTTGCTATTCGCGTTCAGGTACGCGCCCGCGCCGGTTCCGAAGAGGTGGGTGGAGAACTCTTCTTTGGCGATGTTGGCGATAAACGACGATTCCAGCGTCATTGTCGCGCCGTTCTCAAAGCGGATCAGGGCGGTCGCGAAGTCCTCGACCGTGTAGATTTGGGGGTCCCACTGGCCCATCTGGCCTAAGACGCCTTCTTTGGTCCCGAACTTAGTATAGGTTTGCCCGGACGCCGAAATAGGTTTGGGGTGTCCCATCAGCCACAGCGTCATGTCGGTGATATGTACGCCAATATCAATCAGCGGACCGCCGCCCTGCTTGTCTTTTTGCGTGAAAACGCCCCAAGATGGAACGCCCCGCCGCCGCAGAGCCTGGGCGCGGGCGAAGTAAATGTCGCCGAATTGCCCGGCCTCGACCGCGCGCTTGAGCGATTGCGGACCGGAGCCGAAGCGCATATTGTAGCCGATTTGAAGTTTTTTGCCCACCGAGCTTGCCGCGTCCACCATGCGCTGGCCTTCGATTGCGTTCATCGCCATCGGCTTCTCGCACAACACGTGCTTGCCCGCCGCGAGCGCATCGAGGCTCGGTTGCATATGGACGTAGTTGGGCGTGCAAACCGAGACCGCGTCAATCTCGGGCATTTCGAGAAGTTTCTGGTAATCGTCGAAAGCATTGGTCAGGCCCCACTTGTCGCTTTTGGCCTGCTCCAGTCGTTCGGGCGCGATGTCGGCGACGGCGATCAGTTCGCAATCGTCGCCTAATTTTCGATAGCCGGGCGCGTGGACGCTTTGCGCGATCCCGCCAAACCCGATAATTCCGATGCCGATCTTTCCGTCTTTGGTCAAGAAACCGTTCCCCTTTGCATTGGTGGCGCGCCTGCTCTTGCGGGCGCGCCCGAATAACGTTCTTACGGTTCCCCGCCCCGCCCCGCCTTTCCTGCGAACAACGGGAACAATGTACGCGAGAGGCGATGATGTTGCCCGGTTTAACAAGGAACTGTCGGTTCGCAAACATAACAGAACCGTATGCAGAAACAAAACGCGCCGCTGCGTTTCAGCGGGTACGAATGGACGGTCAAAGACGGCCCTAACATGGGACCGGGGCCGAACCGCTGGGATGCGGCGAATGTCGAACTCGACGCCCTGAAGCGTTTGCGCTTCTCGATAAGGCGAAGCGCCAATGGTTGGTCATGCGCCGAGGTCGCTTTGAACCGGCGTTTGCACTTTGGCGTGTATGAGTTCCAAATTATTGGGCCGGTAGCGAGGCTTGATCCGAACGTCGTCCTCGGTTTATTCAACTACCCGCCCGCCGATGTCGGCGGCAACGAAACCAACGAGATTGATATCGAATGGGCGCACTGGGGCGACGCCAAAAACCCCATCGGCAATTTCACGCTTTGGCCCGCCAAACCGGGCGAGAAATCCGTTTCGCACACATTTGTCCCGCCCGCAGACCTCGCGCCAGAAACCACGCACCGCTTCCACTGGCTACCGGACCGCATCGTTTGGCAGTCGCTACGCGGTCATGCGAAAAACATAAAAGACGACCGGGGCGAGTTTGCGCGATGGGAGTTCAAGCCGCCCGCAGGTTCCGGCTTGATTCCGCAAAAACCCTTGCCGGTTTTGGTAAATATGTGGTTGTTCGAGGGCAAGTCGCCCCTTGATGGCAAGGAGGTAACGATTACACTATCCCGGTTTACGTACCAGCCTGCCGCCCGGTAGGACTTGAGCAATTTTCCCTTTTCGGTTTTCTACCCCGCCATTGGAGCGATCCCCTTCCCGGTTTTACCGCTCCAATGACCGATGTACCGTTTCGCCCGTTCGCATATGCTGTAATCAACAAAACGAAACGCGCCGGGAACGCACACCAGGCGAAAGGGGTTTTATTATGGCAATGGAAACGAACGAGGGCGGCGGGACGGCGGCGACGCTTGCGGGTTTGTCGGATCAAATGGCAAGCGCGGTGGCATCGGCGCGGGCGGCGGTGGTTCGGGTGGACGATGGCGCGCGGCTGACCGCGACCGGAACCGTGTGGGCCGAGAATGAGACGGGTTTTCTTGTCGTTGCAACGTCGCACGGAACCGAGCGCGACGACAATCTATTTGTGGTCACGGAAAACGGAACGCGACTTGCGGCAACGCTTGTCGGGCGCGACGGCGATACGGATATTGCGCTTTTGCGGGTCACCGACAAAGCGGCGGCGACCGGCGCGGGGCTTGCCGCAATTGCACGGGCCGACGCGGATTTGGTGTCGGTCGGGCAAATCGCGCTCGCGCTTGCCCAGCCCGGCGATATGGGGCTTGTCGCGACGCTCGGCATCGTGAGCGCGCGGCGCGACTCGGAAACCGATGGCGCGCCCGAATATATTTTGCACACCGATGCGACGCTGTTTCCGGGCGCATCCGGCGGCGCGCTTATCAATGTGCGCGGCGAGATTGTCGGTTTGCTGAACCGAATGTACGGGCGGGGAATGGCGGTCGCGGTGGGAACGCCGCTTGTCGCGCGTGTCGCGGACCATTTGGCGAAGCACGGCAAAATGGCGCGCGGGTATCTGGGCGTTCGCACCCAACTGGTCGGCTTGCCCGATGGTTTACGGGTCGGGCTTGGTTTGGCGCAGGAGCGCGGTCTTTTGGTCGTGCAGGTCGCCGACAACAGCCCCGCCCATCAGGCCGGTTTGATGCTCGGCGATACCGTGGTTGCGGTCGGCGGCGCGCCGATTGAGGATGTGAACGATTTGCGCGCCCGTCTTAGCATCGGCGAGGCGGTCGCTGTCAGGGTAATTCGGGGCGGTCAACTTGCGGATCTGACCGCAACCGCGACGGCGGCGGGATAGCGAACGCGGCGGTTTCCGGTATTAAGTTCTCTCACCCTCTTGCTCGCCTTGCACGAGGCAAGCAAGAGGGTGAGAGTGTAGGCGCAGACGACCAGCAACGACAAGGAGGCGGATTATTTCAGAAACGACCTACAACAAACAGACCGGCGCGACCGCCGATGCGTTGCGTCGCCTCCGTGACGGCGCGGGCGATGGCGATGCGACGGAAGCGAGCCGCGCGGCGCCCGGCAACGATCTCCGCTTACCGGGGCGGGATGCCCGCTCTGGGCCGTGTCCGCCGCGAACGTTGGTGGTTGCGGCGTATGCATCGGCGCGGGCGGGCGTTCGCGCCCTGCTCGCCGAGAACAACGACGACAACGTCCATATCATCGGCGACATTGAGAACGCCGATCTTTTGGCGCGCCTGTTACCCGATATGCGCCCCGATGTTCTTGTTTTGGAGGCCGCGCCATCGGAGCGGCAAGGCGGTGGCGATGAGCGCGCGGCGAATGTCGCCGCCGTGTTAGACGCGCTTAACGCCTACGCCCAGATGTCCGCTTCCGCCGAGACGCCCGCCCTTGTGGTTCTTGGTGATGCGCCAAGCCGCGCGGTGGTGTCGCGCCTCGCCGCCGCCAGTCTGCCCGGTTGGGCGTACCTGCTCCGGGCCGAAGCGGACGCCGTTCGGCTTCAAAACGCCGTGCGGGCGGCGGCAAGCGGTTTGGTGGTTCTCGATGCCGCCGTGTCGCTCGCTCTCTTACGGGATGCGACGGCGGAGCGAACGAATGCGGGGAAAGCGCAAACGGCTTCTTATCCCGCCGAGGAAACCCTAACGCCGCGTGAGGTGGATGTGTTGGAGAAAATGGCGGAAGGCCTGCCCAATAAAATTATCGCAGTGCGCCTGGGTATCAGCCTGCATACCGTCAAGTTCCATGTCGCGCAGATCTTAGGCAAACTAAACGCGTCCAGTCGAACCGAGGCAGTCACCGTGGGCGCGCGGCGCGGATTCATCACGATTTAGTTTCAAGGTTCATCGCCTTCTGCGCGACCGGCCCGAACGAGTAGCGATGAATGATGCACGGGCCGTGCAGTTCGAGTGCGGCGAGATGTTCGGGCGTCGGGTAGCCTTTGTGACGCGGGAAGTCGTACAAGGGGAAGCGTTCGTGGTACATGCCGCACATCAAGCGGTCCCGCGTGACTTTGGCGATGATCGAGGCCGCCCCGATGGACAAACAGCGCGAATCCCCTTTCACCAATGCCGTACAGCGCGGATGCAGATCGCGAACGGGCAAACCGTCCACAAAAACCGCGTGGGGCGCGACCCTCAAATCGGCGACCGCAAGGCGCATGGCGTGATGGGTCGCGCGCAGAATATTGAGCCGGTCAATATCGGGCGCATCCACAATGCCGATTCCCACCGCGACCGCGCTCTCCATTATCCGCGCGAACGCCCGTTCCCGCGATGCGGGCGACAGCTTTTTGGAGTCGTTGATGCCCGCCGCCTCGAATCCCCCAAACGGCAAAATCACCGCCGCCGCGACCACCGGCCCGGCGAGCGGTCCTCTCCCCGCCTCGTCCACGCCCGCGATCAGCAAGCCGTTGTTTGCGCCCGCATCGCGCTCTATTTCCCAGCGGTCGGGAAGGGTCTGGTCGTTGTCCATTGGTTTGCTTTGCAAAAATAAGGAATTATTTACCCAAGCGCGACCGTGACCGACACCGACGCTTTTTCATCCCAAACTAGCGATACCTCGTCCGGCGCGGTCTCCTCAGTTTCCGCGAGAACGAGAACGTTTTCACCGGTTCGCAACCACGGTTCCGGCGCGTAGTAATCGCGCTGGGGGCCGATCTGCCAGTACCGCCCCAGGTTATGACCGTTCAGCCACAAAACGCCCTTGCCCATACCGTCCAGACGTACTTTGAGCGGCGTCGCCGTGCCGGGGACGGCGTCAAGGGCGAATGTCGCGCGATGCCAGCGGACGGGGCCAGCCTCTGTAGAAGCCCTCCCCGCCCCCAATAATGGGGGAGTCCCGGAAAAAGAAGGTGACGCGGCATCGGCAAGTGTCTTAGCCCCCCCATTATTGGGGGCGGGGAGGGCTTCCGTTATCCACTCACCTTGCCACCAGCCGTTGCGCTCGCCGTGGAGGAGGCCTTGAAACCGCCATTTCGCGACATCTATCAGGTAGCACGCGCCCCCTATCGTCACCGTGACCGGGCCGTAAATGCCCTTTTTTTCCTCGCTCTGGTCCTTGCCGATTTGCCAGTCGCCCTTGATCAAACCCAGACCGTCCGCGAGAACGCAAAGCGTGTTCGCGCCTTCGCGGAGCGTGATGTCGAAAGTGGCCGTCCATTCGCTTCGCCGATCCTCGGGGGGGATCGCGGACGAGCCGACGCGCTCGCCGTTCACGAACAGCGTCAGGCGGTCCGAGCAGGCCGCGAAATGAACGGTCGCCTCGCCCGCGTCCGGGGCTTCCACAACGGCGCGGTACCAGCCGTACGGATTGGAGCCGTTGCCGAGCTTTATCATCGAGGTTGGCTCGTCCAGCACGACCCATTGGGAATCGTCGAAATCAAGCGCGGCGTAGTCCGGCTCCGGGCGCGTTTCCCATGCGGAGAGAACCGGCGGGGCGGGAAGCGGTGGGGCGTAAACGTTGATTTCCGTCAGTTCGCCGTTCGGCAGGAGCGACCAGAGGGTGTGCGTTTGGTTCGGGTAGCACTCGACCACGGCGTACTCCACCCCATGTTCCGTTACATCGTCCACACCGACCGCGCCGATAACCACCGGCGCGTTCTCGTCGGTAGGATGGATAAACGCGCGGCCCGCCATCTCGGTGGTAAGCGCGACAATCTGCGACGGGCCGACCGGGTATAAGCGCGGGGCGGCGTTGTCGAAGGTAACCTGAACGCCCTGACCTCGGTCCGCCCCATTGAACAGGGCGACCTCGCGGGTCTGCCCCGGCTCGCCGTAGACGTACAGCCGGACGCCCTCGAACGGCGACGGCAAAACGTTCGCGGTGAGTATGCGGGCATCGGATTTAACCAAACCGGCGTACGCGCCCAGATACGTTCCGGTCGGCGAGTAACCGAGCGGGGCGTCATGCACCCAGGGAAGCAACTCGCGCGGGCCGACCGTGACATCCGGCAGGTACGGCGGCACATCGCCGGTCACGGACTCGGTTTCGCTGGGGTTGTCCACGAACAAGATCGAACCGCGTTCTTTGGTTCGCAGTTCCGTGACGCGCAAGCCGTCTGATGCGGACTTGCCGCGCACAAGGTTGCCGTCCAGCAAAATCTCGCGGAACGTGGTCGCCCACAGCGCGACGCGGCGCGACGCGCGCCATTTATCGGTCAGCCGCCCGGCCTCGGAGATTTGCGCGTCGTAGTCGTACGACGTGGTTTGAATGTACATCGGCGTGTACCCAAAATTGGTGCCGCCGTGGTAGACGTAGTAATTGTAGCCGCACGCGCCTTCGGCGAAGCAACGCAGGCTCGCATACTCGATGTCGGCGGCGGACCGCGTGTGGTGTGGCTTGCCCCACGAGTCGTACCATGCGGTCCAGAACTCGGTTGAAAAGAGCGGCGCGTCGGGGAATTTCGCGCGGTGCGCGGCCATCAGGTCGCCGGGATTGTGCGAGTTGACGCCCTCGACCGTGCCGGAGCAGTAGCCCGCGCACGACAGGAGCGGCACATCAATATCGCGCTTGAGCAGGGCGTCGCGGACGTAATGCTGGTACTCGTCGTCTACGAGCATATCTTTGCCCCGCGTCCATGTCAGGTTTTCGTACTCGTTCTCGACCTGCACCAGAATGACATTGCCGCCGCGCGTCCACTGATGCGACGCGATAACGGGCATAAGCGCATCGAACCACCGGTCGAGGGCGTCCAGGTACGGGCGGTTCATTTGCCGAAACGCGATGTCGGGCGTGAGTTGCAACCAGGCGGGAAAGCCGCCGTAGTCCCATTCGGCGCAGATATACGGGCCGGGGCGCACGATGACATACATTCCCTGCCGCTCGCACTCGGCGATAAACGCCCCTAAATCCTTGTCGCCCGCGAAGTCAAAGACGCCCGGCTCCAACTCATGGAAGTTCCACGCGACATACGTTTCGATCGTATTCATGCCGCCGCGCTTGGCTTTGGCGATACGATCCGCCCACAACCCGCACGGCACACGAAAATAATGAATGCACGCGCACAAAAACAACTCGCGCTCGCCGTTGATGGTAAACGAGTGGGCGTCATAGCCCACCGTGCGCGGGGCTTGGTCATCGGAAGCGAAAGCGGAAACGAAAGTGTCGGACATAGGGGCGGCGTGAACTCCTGAGCGGTAAGGACCGGCGCGCTTTAGGCGCAGTGTTGGTCGTTGCTTGAGTATAGCGGACCGAAGGGGTGCGGGGCAAGAAAATAGATCGGTCGAAAAAGTGAGTGTAATAAGCGGGCGGTACGACGCGCTGAGATCGTTGAAGCGTACAGGCGATGAAGCGGCCCCTTAACCCCCAATAATGGGGGAACCAGAAAGACTAAGCGGCGACGCCTTAACCTTGCGAACCAATGGCTTAGCCTTTGGCGAACGGCATTACTCTGGTCCCCCCCTTATTGGGGGTTAGGGGGCCGCTCCATCGCCTGTACGCTTCAATGAAAAAACGCCGCGCGATTGGCTACTTCACCGTCTCTATACCTATTTCGCCGTTTCCGGCGAGCAGGGCGGCGAACGCATCCGCCGTCAGCGGGTGCGAGAACAGGTAGCCCTGCATTCCGTCGCAACCGAGGGCGATTAACGCATCGCGCTGGGCTTCCTGCTCCACCCCCTCGGCGATCACTTCGAGCGACAGGGCGTGGGCGAGGTCAACCACGGCGCGCACGATGGCGTATCCGGCGGGGTCGGTTGTCAACTCCTGCACGAATGACGGGTCAATTTTTAACACGTCGAGCGGGAACCGGCGCAGAAACGCCAAACTCGAATAGCCGGTTCCGAAATCGTCCACGGAAAGGCGAACGCCCAAACGGCGCAAGATACCCAGTGAATCGGCGGCAATATCGCCGCTTTTCAGCAGGGCGGCCTCGGTAATCTCAATGTCGAGTTGGCGCGGGTCCAGTTGCGCCTCGGATAGCGCGTCCTGCACGGTTTCGGCGAGGTTTCGCTGACTGAGTTGGCGGGCCGAAAAGTTGACGGATACGCGGAGCGGATGCCCGTTTTTGTTCCAGCGTGCGGCCTCGCGGCACGCTTCGCGCAACGCCCATTCGCCGATCTGTCGGATCAAGCCGGTTTCCTCGGCGAGCGGGATAAACTTATTTTGCGGCACCGGCCCCACTTCGGCTTGGTTCCACCGAAGGAGCGCCTCCGCTCCGATAATCTTTCCTGTTTTGAAGTCCGCCTGCGGCTGGTACACAAGCGCAAGCTCATTGCGCTCGACCGCGCGGCGCAGGCGGCCTTCCAAAAATAATCGCTCGCGGGCGGCCTCGTTCATCTCCTCGGTGTGCATCTGGTAGTTGTTGCGCCCGCTGTCTTTCGCCCCGTACATTGCGACATCAGCGTTCTGGAGAAGCGCGTCGGCGTCCAGGCCATCTTGCGGGAAAACGCTGATACCGATGGATGCGGACAAAAAGAACTCCTGCCCGCCGATGGAAATGGGGTCCGCGCACGCTTTCAAAAGCCGTTGCGCGACCAGCGCGGGTTCGTCCGGCGTGGCGAGAGCCGGAAGCAAAACCGTGAACTCGTCGCCGCCCATGCGCGCAATGGTGTCCTCGGAGCGCAATGCCGACAAAAGCCGCGCCCCGACAATCTTGAGAAGGGCGTCGCCGGTTTCGTGGCCCAGCGTGTCGTTCACGGTTTTGAATCCGTCCAGATCCAAAAACAACACGGCAATACGGTCATGTCGGCGGTCGGCCTGCGCGATCGCCTGCGAAACGCGGTCACGGAACAGCGCGCGGTTCGGAAGTTTGGTGAGCGGATCGTGGTACGCCTGCCAGTGAATTTCCTCCTCGGCGCGCTTGCGCTCGGTAATGTCGCGCCCCACCGATTGGTACTCGACCACGCGATTGCCGTCATCGAATAATGCGCGGTCGGTCCATTGAAGCCAGCGCGAAACATCCGGGCGATCCGTGTGGAACACGTGCGCTTCGGTCGTTATGGTGGGATGGGCGGGCGTCAAATCGGCAAGTCGCTCGCGCAACAACGCCTGAGCGTCCGCATCGCTTGCAAACGAGGCGAAGAAACTGGTTCCTATGAGGTTGCGCCGGTCCCGGTCCAAATACCGGCAGTACGCTTCATTCACGAAGGTCAGTTCGCCGCTCGGCAGGTAGCGACAGATAAATTCGGTCTGGTCCTCGACGATACCGCGGTACCGGAACTCGCTTTGCGTCAGGGCGTCCTCGGCCCGCTTGCGTTCGGTAATATCGCGCGCGGACATCAAAACGCGAAACGCGCGCCCTTGATCATCACGGAGCAACCGCGCTTTATTCTCCACCCAGACCGGCGTGTTGTCGCGGCGCAAAAGACGAAATTCCGTGGTCACGGTTTCGCCCCGCGCGAGTCGTTTCTGCCGGAACGGCGCAAGCCGCGCCTGGTCGGCGCTCCATACCAGATCAAGGCCCTGTCGCCCGAAAAAGCTGCTCGCGTTCCATCCGGTGAGTTTTTCCACGGACGGGCTGACATACAAGAAGCGACCTTCCAAATCGAACAACGCGACCACGTCGTCAATGTTGTCGGCAAGAAGTCGGTACTGTTCCTCGCGGGCGCGAATAGCCTCGTCTTTGGCGCGTCGCTCGGTAATATCGGTGTGCGACCCGATCATGCGAACGACGGACCCGGTTTCGTCACGGGTCGCCTGCGCGCGCGCCATGATCCATTTATACGCGCCGTCCTTACAGCGCAAGCGGTGTTCGAGGTTGTAGTACGGCGTGCGCCCTTCGGCGTGCGCCCGGATCTCCTGCATCGCGCGCGGTAGATCGTCGGGGTGTATGCGACTGCGCCAATCCTCAAAACCGTTGTTCAACTCGTTTTCGTCGTAGCCGATCATCTCTTTCCAGCGCGGAGAAAACCACACCGTTCCGTTTAGAATGTTCCAGTCCCAAATACCCTCATTCGCCCCGCGAACGGCGAGTTGCCATCGCTCCTCGGACTCGCGCAGAGCGTTCTCGGCTTCGCGCCGCTCGGTAATATCACGCGCGATGACAGCGGCGCCAGTGACCTTCCCGTCTCCGTTTTTAATTGGGGAGAATGTCAAGTCGTAAAGCCGCTTTTCCAAGTCGGTTGGATAAACCGTTTCACGACGATGGACTTCCCCCCGAAGCGCCCGCCCGTAGTTTTCCGTGAACTGATCGGCGAGAAGCGGCGTACCCGCGGCATCTAAGACACTATCGCCGAGTTTCGGAATCACGCCGAACAAGCGTGCGAACTGACGTGCGAACGCGGAGTTGAATGCGATGAAACGATAGTTCCGGTCCACGGCGGCGATGTTGTCGGTTGTTCCTTCTAAAATGCCAAGCAACCGGGATGACATGGATTCCAAAGCGCGGTTTGCGTTTTGCAGGGCGATCTCGGCCCGCCGTTGTTCGGTAATGTCCCGGCCCACGGATTGGTACTCGACCAACCGCCCGGCGTCATCGAACAAGGCGTGATCGGTCCATTGGTGCCAGCGCGGGCCGTCGCCTTCTTGCGGGACCTGCACCTGCATATCAAACGTGGCGGACGGATTTTGCGGGGAAAGATTGGCGAGGCGTTCTCGGGTTCGCGCGGCGATATCCGCGGGCAAAAATTCCCATAGAGCGCGGCCTGTCAAATCGCTTGCGCGCACGCCCCATTGACGGCAGTGCGCTTCGTTCATGAATGTAATGGTCCCATCGGGGAGCATTCGGCAAATAAACTCGGTCTGGTCCTCGATAATGGCGCGGTACCGCGCCTCGTTGCGCCTAAGCGCGTCCGCATCCCGCTTTAATTGCGTTATGTCACGCGAAACCGCCATTACCGCCCAAACCGCTCCTGCCTCGTCGCGTAGCGGAACCAGGTTCGTTTGATAAAAAACTTTCGCGCTTGGCGGGGCGGCGCCCAGCTGCGTGGAATAAGGGCGCGCGCCGCCGTACTCGAACTCGGTGATATGCGTTTCGCCGGTTTCAAAAACCGCGCGAAGTTTGTTGTCCCATTCCAGCGCAACGGCTTCGGAAACGCCCAACTCGCGGTTGGTTTTGCCGAGCGACTGCTCCAGAGGAACGCCGGTCGCGCGCGGCCCCGCCGGGGAAATGTAGCGGTAGCGCAGATCGCGGTCGAAAACGGCGATCACGTCCGGCGAGCCTTCCGCGAGCGCGGCGAACATCGCCTCGCGGCGACGATGTTCTTCCTCGGCCTTTCGCCGCTCGGAAATATCGCGGACCACAGCGACCCAAAATTTAGGGGCGTCGGTCAAGGCCCCGCCCGGCGCGCGCACGGGCGCAACCGTTATCTCGGCCCAAAACGGCGTTTGGTCACGGCGGAAGTTGCGTAGTTCCCCGCGTACCGCCTCGCCGCGCGCAACCGCGGCGCTCATCCGCTCAAGATCCGGGTTCGCTTGCGCCGCCACGTCCGCCCCCAACAAAAACCGCGTTGAGGCTCCGACAAATTCGCTGGCTGGATAGCCGGTCATGCGTGCGAAAGCGTCGTTCACAAATAAAATGTGCGTGGCCGCGCTCTCGATAATAACGCAACCATCTGACAGCGGCGCGTAAGCGGCGCAAAGCGAGTGAAAACGCTCTGCGCTGACGGCGGCGACGGAGTAGGGCGGATTACTTGTCGCCTCGCCCGCCGGGGCGGGAGGCGGCGGGAAAGTATTGCGTGTTGTTTCCGATTCTTCAACCACGATGGCGATTCTCTTTTTCTTCGTTCCGCAACGGCGTTTAACCGTAAGCGCCGCTGACGCGGAGCCGCGCTTCCGCCGCTTTTTCACTTGCTGGCGCTCTGCTGACTCAAGAATTGCGGCGCCGGTGCGCCGCTTGTGGATCACGAAGAAAACGTCGTTGTTACGCCGTGAAGGGTGGAAGGGCAAACGCAATTCTGGGGGCGACGCTCTTGCTTGTTTAAGTTGATGCGCGCGCCCCGTCACGGCGGCGGCTGTCATGAGCCGCTTGCCGCAAATTATTGATTGCTGTATTTGCTGAATGATCGCTCAACCATCTGGTTTCATGTTGGGCGCCCGCAAGACAAATTCCTTTGCATTTCCCGCAAAGCGCCCCGTCCTACGCCAAATTTGTCGGCCTCGTTCCTCCTGAAGACACCTAAAGGCGCGCTGGTAGCAGTGCGCCACGCGAGATGCAATGTTGCAATTTTAGCGCCATGCTCTTGGTTAGGCCTGGCGCCTCTCGAACCGCAACCGCGCATCTATTTTTGTTATGTCAGGAAGAGGGGAGGACCGTTTTTTCGTTAATGCGTAGTAAAATAAAAGCGTAATGATAACAAACTTTGGCGTTTATCGCGACGCCCGCGGTTTGCGTTGCCGCCGCGCCGCCGCTCGCCTCTTCGGGGCGGCATTGATTTTCACAGGAGTTTTGCCTGCAGTGTTCGTCCCGAACGCGGTCGTCGCCGCGCAAACGCCCGCGCGGCAAGCGCCGCCCGCTCTTTCCCCCCCCAACGATACCCGCACGCCGCAACTGCGTTTGGAGATGGAATTGACCCGCGAGAACGAGCCAGAAACCGGAGCCGCCGCATCTGCGCCCGCGCCGATTCTTCTGGCATCGCCTGTACTGACGACGTTGGACCACAGTACGGCGTCGGTTTCGGTCACGGGAGCGGCGTTTGGTTTTACCATATCGCTGTCTCCCACGCTGGAAACGCAAGCGGGCGCGCCCGGCGCGCCTTCAACGCAAACATTGCAAACGCTGTGGAATGTACGGCTTGCGGGCCGCGATCTGCCCGGCGCGGTGACATCGGTCTCGCAAACCGGCGCGACCCGAACCGGCCTTGCGCGACGTGAAACGCTCGCCGTTTTAACCCTTCGCGATCCGAAAAGCGGCGCGGTCGCCCGTTACCGCCTGACAATCAAAGCGACCGTCGAGACCGCCGCCGCAACCCGTCCGTAGCGCGAATAAACGTCAGGTTCAAACAAAAATTATAATCGGAAACCTTACAGGCTGTTTTTTACGTTTCTCACCTAAGGGTTTGGGTACAAACAACATACGGTTTTAGAGAAGCGAGAAAAGCGGTTTTGAACCAGCCAAGCGTGGAACAGGCGAATAACACGGTAGTAGCGGCGCTGACGGCGGTAGGGCTTCTGGCGCCGCCGCAAGCGCCTTTATTGTGGACGCCGTCGCAAAGCGGCGGGGCGGCTTCATCGGGATTGATTGTCGTTGCGCGTCCTCGCCCGCTCGCGGTCGTACTGGGCGGAAGGATTTGGGAGCGCGGGAGTGGAACGGAAGAAACAACGCAGGAAACGGAAGCGACTGGAAGGGGACGGGCTACAATGACGCTTGGAGGATTGGTTATCGTGAGCAGCGCGCGACAAAAAGAGCCGACGCGCGTTATTGGACATCCCGATCTCGCTTCCGGCGCAAGCGTTCAGCGCGGTGAAACGCTGTATGTATCGGTCGCCGAAGCCATTTACCGCGAAGGACGCGGTGAAACGGTAGAGGTTCACCTGACGCCGACCGAGGAAGACGCAAACGCGCTGGGCGATCTGCGCATTCGCGCCCGTCAGCGTTGGGACAATGACCATTTGCCCGACGGCTGGACACGCCCCCTACCCCCGCCAACCCCCAGCAAAGACGAGAGCATCGGCGCAGACGGCCTTTCCGACGAACTGCGCGCCCTTGCCGACCAGTTCTGCAGTAAAGCCGATCACGCCGCCCACGAAGCGCACACTGTTTAATTTGTTGTTTGTCGTAGGCGTCTACGTTGCGGAAGTCTAAACCGCTCAAGCCGCGCGGCTTGAGCGATTTAGTCTCACGACCAAGTAGATGGCCTCGCCAAGCAACAGACGCAAGCATTGGTTTTTTCATTATTTCTTCATGTTTGCCTGCTAATATGATGCAGGGATAACTTGTACGCCCTCTTGCCATCGCGCTTTTTGTAAAGGGTACTCATGAAGCTGTTCAGCGGATTTTTCGCTTTAGTCGCTGTCGCCCCGCTTTTGTCGTTTGCGGCGGTCGCGCAAACTCAGCAACGTTCCTCCTCTACCCGAGTGGCGGTCGTTTTTTCGGGCGGGCATGAGACCGATCCGCAAGATCGAGGGAGACCGATCGTTCTGGTTGCGGGCGCGTTGGGAACGCCGCCGGAGGCGTTTCGGGAGGCGTTTCGCCATGTTCGGCCCGCTCCTGCGGGAACCGAACCGGCCCCGGAGCAGGTGCGCCAGAACAAAGCCGCTTTGATGTCCGCGCTTAGCCGGTACGGGTTCACCAATGAGCGTCTCGATACCGTTTCCAATTATTACCGCTATGTCCGTAGCCGCAACGAACTATGGCCGGTAAAACCAGCGGTCGCCTACGCCGTGGTGGAGAACGGCGTGGTCACCCGCTATGTGGTTACCAGCGGCGGTTCGGGATACAGTTCTGCGCCTGTGGTGACCGTTCCGGGCGTTCCCGGCGCGAACGGCAAAGCGCAACTCTCGTTCAGCGCCGCCTTTGATAAGAACGGCGCGGTTTCCTTTATAGCCGTTGCGCCACGTACGGAACGGCAGCGAAGGTAGCGCGCGAACAACGCCGCATTAGTCCACGAACATCCATTCGTTAGTCATCAGGATCGCCTGAGCGTAACGCTCCCAGCGGGTGAGCGGTTTGGGCGCGGCGGCGGGCGGCGGCGCAAAGGCTTTAGCGGCGGAGAAAACGCGCGCGGCGGTCTTCGGGGCGGCGGGCGCGATAGAAATCGTTGGCGACCAGAAGAACGAATCGCAATTATCACTACTCGCCAAGCCGCTGTCCACGACAAAATCCAGCGTATCGCCTTTTTGGACCGCGACGCTTTGCACGGAAGTTTCGACGCGGGTCGCGGGCGAAACTATCCACTCGCCCGCCTTGCCCGTCCGCGACGATACTACGCGCGCCCGGACGCCATCGCCCTCTTTTGCGGGCCGGTCAACCGTTCCCGTGATTGTCGCGACGCCATTGGCGGGAACAATAAAGCGGCGGATCGCGGCATGTTGCGCGTCCGAACCGGGATGACCGCCCCCCGCGCTTAGCATCGCCCAGCGGACGCCCGCGCCTGTCAGGTAGTCTTTTTGACGGTACATACCGCCATAATCCCCAGTGAAATCATTGAACGGCGTCCACGACGCTACGCGGTTGGTTTTCTCGTCGTAGTTTCCCCAGCCGTACGACCACACCGGCGTGTCGGTTGTCGGTCCCGCGCCGGGTTTGTCCCCTTTTTCCAGATACTGGAGGGCGAAGGTGAGTTCGTCCGCATCCGGCGCGCGGTTTAAAGCGAGTCGGTACAAACGCCGGACGCGCTCTGACAAATCGCGCTCGGCTCCCGCGCGGGCGGCGAGCGCGCGGGCCTGCTCGACCGCAAGCGGACTGTTCATCACGAAAAGGGCCTGTTGCGGAACCGTGGTTTTATAGCGTTGCGCGCTGGTCGCGTCCGGCCCGGCGAAGTCGAATGTGCGGAACGTGCCAGGCAGGTTTTGTCGCTCGATATATCCGTACACCGCTCGCCGCTTTGTCCACGGCGCGTTCCACAACTCCTCGGACGGCCCGCCGACCTTTTTGGAGTCAAGCCGCCCCGACGCGCACAATAAACTATCGCGCATCTGCTCCAGGTCCAAACGGCGGCGGTTCATCCGAGAAACCAAACGGTTTTCCGGATCCATCGCGAGCGTCCGGGCGGGGGCGTCCGCGCTTTGCCGGTACGTTGCGGATAGTAAAATGCGTCGGTGCAGTTTCTTGATAGACCAGCCGTCCCGGACGAACGTTCCGGCGAGATAATCCAAAAGTTCGGGGTGGGTCGGCGGCTCGCCCTGCTTGCCAAAATCCGAGGGCGTTCGTACCAACCCCGCGCCGAAGTGCGAAAGCCAGATGCGGTTAACAAGAACGCGGGCCGTGCGCGGGTTTTGCGGCGAGGCAATCGCGCGGGCGAGTTCGAGCCGCCCGCTACCGCGCGTCCACAGGGCGCGCGGCTTGTCCACAGGCGATAGGCAAAGCGCGAACCGGCGCGGAACCTCGTCGCCCTGATTGCCCGCATTGCCCCTTTTGAAAACGCGCTGGGGGGAGGGTTTGTCCACATCCGCGACCGCCATTGCGCGCGCCGGTTCAGGCGGAAGGGTTTTGCGAAGCGCGTCGCGCTCCTTTACGGCGATGGTAATTCGATCCCGCAGAGCGGGCGCGAACGCGGGCGCAAGGGCCATCACGGCTTCGTCGGAAAGCGTGGCCTTGTTCTCGTCCAGGTCCTTAACGGACGGCGCGGCGTCCAGCGCTTTTTTCACCGGTTCGGCAAAAATTTCGTTCTTCGCTGTGCGCGCCCGCAGGTCAGCAATCGCCTCGCGAGCCGCCTTTTTCATTACGTCGGTCGCCGCGTTGATCTTCGCCTCGTGCGCCTGGTACGCTTTTACCTGCGCGTCCGGGGCGATAAAGCGGTTGTCATCGCGGGTCGCATTGAAAACCGCGTACAAACTATAATAATCTTTGGTCGGAATCGGATCGAACTTGTGATCGTGGCACCGCGCGCAGGCGACCGTTGCGCCTTGAAAGCCGCGCATTGTCACATCAATTCGGTCATCAATAATATCGTGGGTGTTGTTCAGGAAGCGCCGACCGACCGTAATAAACCCCAGAGCGGCAAGATCGCGTTTTCCGGCCTCGGTTTGGGCGGACGGCAACAAATCAGCGGCGAGTTGATCTGTAACGAACTGATCCCACGGCAAGTCGCGATTGAACGCGTTTATGACCCAGTCGCGGTACGTGTACGCCCACGGGTACGCGCGGTCCTCGGTAAACATGTAGCCTTTGGTGTCGGCGTAGCGGGCCACATCAAGCCACAGGCGCGCTTGCCGCTCCCCGTAGCGCGGCGAGGCAAGGAGGCGATCCACAACCTTCTCGTACGCGTTCGGCGACATGTCCCGCGCGAACGCTTCCGCCTCCTCTGAGGTAGGCGGCAAGCCGGTCAAGTCGTACGTCACCCGCCGCAACAGCGTCGCCCGGTCGGCGGGTGCGGCGGGCGCAAGATGTTTGGCTTCCAAACGAGCAAGAATGAAAGCGTCCATTGGCGAGCGCACCCATGATGGGTTTTTCACTTTGGGCGGCGGTTTCACCTCGACTGGCCGCAGGGACCAAAACTTTCGCGCCTCGGCGGAAAGCGTGTCGCCGCGGTTCGGCGCGGGCGCGGCGGTCGCCCCCGCCTCGCCCTTTTCGGGCGTCCACGGAAACCCCATCGCGGCCCACGCTTCAAAATCCGCGATCACGGCGGGCGCCAATTTAGGCGCGCCTTTCGGCATGCGGAGCTTGTTTTCCGTATGCCGGACCGCCGTGATAACGAGGCTTTTGCCCGCCGCATCCGCCCCGCCGCCCGCGATTGCCGATCCGTTATCGCCGCCTTTCACCAAAAACGCGCGCGTGTCCAGACGCAGTCCGCCCCCCGCGGCGTCCTTGCCATGACACGAAACGCAGTTGGCGAGAAGAACGGGGCGGATCTTGGCCTCGAAGAACTGCGTTTGGTCAGGCGCGAAAACGGGGGCGGGCGGCGTGTCCGGCTGGGATAATGCGCCCCCTGCTGCAAGCCCCATCAAGGTCGCAAAGCCAAGCGTTAGTAAACCCGTCCCGATTACGCGCCACGATACCGGTTTCATAGCGTTCATTTTACCGCGTTACGGGTTGCGGAGGTTAGTCCCGAAGCGCAAAACGTCGCTCGCCCGTGGTATTCTATTGTCGCTTATGACCTCCTTCAATCTTTCCTCCGCATCACCGTCGCCTGACGGTTCGGCCTCGCTTACGGTTGCGCTCGCGCCGCTCGATGAACGCCCGGTGAACACGCGCTATCCGCAGATGATCGGGGCTATTGCGGGCGCCGATGTTTTGTTGCCGCCCCCAAGCGTCGGCGGGCGGCAACGCGCCCCCGCCGACACGGCGAAGGTCGCGGACTGGCTCCGAAGCGTCGCCTCGGACGCCGTGATCGCGTCGGCGGAGTATATCGTCCACGGCAACCTGATCAACGCGCGCATTAACAACGGCGGCGTTGTGGACGCCCTGCCGCGTTTGGCGCTTTTGGACGAACTGACTGAGGCGGGAAAACGCGTTTACGCTTTTTCGCTTTTGACGCGCGTGTCGAACGCCGACGATTCGGTCGAGGAGCCGCTCTACTGGGCGGACTGGGGAACGCGCTTTTATCGCTACTCGCAACTGTGGCACCAGCGCGATAGCGGGGCCGCGTTGACCGGCGACGAAGCGCAAACGCTCGCGGATCTCGAAGCCGTTCTTCCGCCGCACTACCTGAGCGACTGGCTGGAGCGGCGCCTTCGCAATCACACGATCAACCTTGCGCTGTTGGACATGCTCGCGCGCGACCGGCTGGCGTTCCTGCTTATCACGTCGGATGATACCTCGACATGGGGGCTTCCATCGCGCGAGAAGCTATGGCTGGAATCCTGGTTGCGGCTCCTCGGGCCGCGCGTTCAGGCCAAGACCATGATGCACCCCGGCGCGGACGAGGTCGGTTCCGCCCTTGTCGCGCGGTTGGTGTGCGAGCATCGCGGCGTAAGTCCTCGCTTGTATCCCCTGTACGCCGTGCCGGGCGGCGAGGAGATTGTCGCGCCGTATGAGGATCGCGCGGTTCGTATTACGGTGGAAGGGCAAATCCGGGCGTGCGGGGCGCAAATCGCCGCGTCGCCGGACGACGCCGATATTATTCTGGGCGTTCTGCCGCCGTCGCCGCGCCGTACGGAGTTCCGGGACGACTTCGCCGAGGCGGAGCGTAGGGAACGCGCGCCGCACTACCGCGTTTTCTTCGACACGCTCGCTCGCTTTCAAGCCCAGGGCCGCCCGGTTGCGGTAGGCGATGTGGCGTACCCCAACGGTTCGGACCCGCTCGCGCTCGAAATGCTATTAGATCCGGGCGAAGCGCTAAACCCGTCCCGCCTCGCCGCGTACGGGGCGTGGAACACGGCGGGGAACACGCTCGGAACCGTGGTCGCGCAGGCGGTCTGCTCGCTTTTCACCGACGGCGATCCGGCCCGCGAGCAAGCGCAGGCGCGTTTTCTGGCGCATCGGTTCCTGGAAGATTGGGGCTATCAGGGCCTTGCGCGCCGTGACGCCCGCACGGCGATTACGGCACGGACGGGCAAACGCGACCCGGACCCGGACGACGACGAGCAGGTAAACTTCGTCCGCGCCCATATCGAAGCGAATCTGGGCGCCCATCTCGCGCGACTGCAAACGCGCGGCGTTGGGGCGGGATTATCGCTGGTTCCCGGCTCGATCCGGTTGCCGTGGCGCCGTCTTTTCGAGGCGGATTTCGATTTGGCGTAGAGAAGAGCGCGTCCCCGCTTAAAAAACAGTGGCGAGCGGGTATGGTGTTAGCGGGCAAGCGTGACGCGGGAAACGCCACAGCGCGCTCGCCGACTTTCGCAAGGAAACTTTAAAAGACTATGCCTTACAACATTCAGGGAAACACGGAAAGCCTCGGCACGGAGCCGTTCCTGCACAACAACAAGCATTACGTCCCGCTACGTGATGTGGTCGAGGCGTTGGGCGGCAACGTCACCTTCGATAACGATTCCAAAACGTCTATCGCGACAATCGGGCAGTGGTCCGCGACTGTGCAAATGGCGAATACCAGCGTGGATGTTTCCGGGACGCCAGTAACGCTGTCCGCCGACCCGTATGTCGAAGATGGGCAGATGTTCGTGCCATTCGACTTTTTTCGCGACGCCTACGGCTACGAAGTCAGTTTCGCCGGTGACACGATGAATATCGTGAACCCCAACGCGGCGTAGCGGTCTGTGAGCCGAGGTTATACTCGTTTTAGCGGATAACCTCGGCTCGCGGAAACTCCTACGACATCTACTTTAAGCCGCTCGACAAAGCCGTTTGCATCCAGACCGGGAGGGCCGGGGCGCGGTCTTGCTCGATAGCGACCGTGGTGCCTTCCGGGCCGGTGAGCAGGTAAACGCGGTCGGCAGTACGCAACATCATCCAAAAGCCATGCCCCAGCGTTCCCGCTGTGGTGAAGCCTCGCTCTAACGTCGCCCGGTGCAACGCGTCCTGGGTAATACCCTTACCCTCATCGCGCACCCAGATCTGAACGGTTCCGCGCTCCAAATCGGCGCAGACGGCTCCCTCGCCGCCGCCGCCGTGGACGACCGCGTTCATACCCGCCTCGCCCACCGCCGTTTCCAAATCCTGCATACGCTCCAAAGGCAATCCGGCGGCCTTGGCGGTCTGGTCGGCCAAGCGCCGTAGATCGCGCAACGTTCGAGCGGTAAGCGCAATTGGCGGCGCGGCGCGGGGAAGCGGGACGGGCAAATCTTCCGGCCCGTCGCACAAACGCAGGCGCCCTTCGGTCATCGAAAACAGCATTTCGCGCAGGAACCGACGCTGTTGAAGCCCAAGTCGTTCGCGTTCGACTTCAGCCTGTCGCCGCTCCGTTATGTCGTGAGATAACGCCACCACGCGGTACACCGTCGCGGTTTTACCGGGAAAGGGCGCGACATCGTCGAACTCCGGGTTCAGCGCGCTTTCATAGTATCGAATCGTTCCGTCCACGGGATGGGTAAATGCGAACTCGATGCGATGCGGTTCGCCGGTTGCGAAAACGTGATCCAGGGCGTCGTTCCAAACCGTGATGACGTCATCGGGAAACCCGGCCTCGGCGAACGTTTTACCGAGAAAAAAATCGGGCGGGGCGCCGGTATGTTTTTCGACCGCGCGGTTAATATAGACAATGCGCTTATCGCGGTCGTAGCGAACCAATATATCGGGCGCATTATCGACAAGCGCAGCGTAGTCGCGTTCGCGGCGCGCTAGTTCCCGTTCCGCTTCGCGCCGCTCGGTAATGTCCACATGGATGCCGACCCATTCACGGATGGTATCGCCATACATAAGCGGAATGGCGCGAACATTCATAATGCGGTAGACGCCGTCATGGCGCCGCAGGCGATGCTCGACATGATACGGAGTGCGCGTCTCCGTGGCGGTTATCCAGGCGGTTGCGGTTAGATCGCGATCCTCCGGGTGGATGGCGGCGAGCCAGCCGGTTCCGATAATTTCCTCGGAACTTTGGCCGGTAAACGCTTCCCATCCCGGTTGCGGCGGCACAATAGAGCCGTCTGCGGCGGTGTTCCAAACGATCTCGCTCAGGGCGTCCGCAAGCGAGCGGTAACGTTCCTCGGAAACACGCAATGTATCCGCCGCCCCGCGCAACTTCCGTTCAGCGGCTTTTCGCTCCGTGAGGTCGGTGATGGTGCTAATTCGGTAGAGCGGGTTCCCGGTTTCGTTACGAACTGTGGCGCACTCGACAAAAACAGGGAAGCGCTCGCCGTTTTTGCGGACATGAACCGACTCGAACGAATACGAATCCGCCTTGCTCGCCCGGTCGACATGTTTAGCCACATCGGGCCATGCTTCCGGCGCGAAAGCCAACGAGATAGGCTTGCCCGCCAACTCGTCCGTGGAGTCGTAGCCGTGCATTCGGGCGAACGCCGGATTAACCTCGCGAAGATTGCCGCTCCCATCCCCTTCGCTTACCACAACCGCCTGCTCCGTGGATTGAAAGATATCCGCGTAACGGCGCAGTCCTTCTTCGGCGCGCCTGCGTTCATCGATATCGCGGAAGTAAACAAACAAACCGGGTTCGGCGGGAACGGAGACAACCTCGAACCAGCGATTAACCACAGGGGAGTAATCCACGCTGGACAAGCGGATTTTCTCGCCGATAGAGCGCATATGTTGGCGATAAAATGCGCCATTAACGCTTTGGGGAAACAACTCCCACAAGACCTTGCCGATAACATCACGGGCGATAATACCCGCGATGCGTTCGGCGGCCTGGTTGACGTAGACAAAACGAAACTCGCGGTCGAAAACATAGATGCCTTCGTCGCTTTGTTCGGCAAGTCGCTCGAACAAGGCGGGGTGTCGCCTTGCCGCATTCGTTAGTACGTCCACACGGGCCTGTCTTACCGGGTTTGTCGGTTTGTTTTGTTGGAGCGACGAAGCGGTGACTTCCGCTTCATTATCATTAATATTCATCAAGCCTTCTTGACTACCGGATGATTTACACCCGTACTAACACGATTTACCTGGCGTATGAAGCGGAAATAAAGCCGCCGGATCGGTAATTCCGACGTGTTCCGCTTCTTTGTAAATGATACCTTTTACCAATCCAATTGACGGTATTTACAGCAGTTTTCCTGAGGCAGAGAAATTTGCGCCCGTAAGCGGCGACCATGGCTGAATTTTGCGGGTATCACGTTAAGAGAAAGCGGGGTGGAAGCGACGTATGCGGGCGCGAGTTATTATCGGGATTTTTGGCGGGGCGCTGGCGCTGGGCTGGGCGGTTATCGCGAGCGACTACTTCCGGGGCGTCCGGCGCGTTCCGCAGTTGTCGGATCTGCCGCCCTTTGAAAGCGACGGTCATGCGGACGACGCTCCTCCGTCCGTTTCGGTTGCAGTTGCGGCCTGCAACGAAGAAGCGAAAATTACGGGCGCGTTTCGCACGCTTCTCGCGCAGGATTATCCCGGCCCGTATGAGATTGTCGCCGTGAACGACCGATCCACCGACCAAACCGGCGCGCTACTCCGCGATCTGGCGCGCGAAGGAAGGGAACAAGGCGTTGGGGTGCGGATTCTCACCGTGTCCGAACTTCCTCCGGGCTGGCTCGGCAAAACACACGCGCTGTATCAGGCCGCGCACGCGTCTACCGGCGACTGGATTTTGTTTACGGACGCCGACATGCGGCTTGCGCCCGATGCGCTATCGCGCGCGGTTCGCTGGGGCGAGCGGGAAAACTTGGACCATGTGGTCGCCTTTTTCCGCCTCGACCTATCCGGCTTCTGGGAAACCGTTTTCGGACTGTGTTTCGGAACGCTGTTCAAAATGCGCTTTCGCCCGTGGCGCGTCCGTGACCAACGCTCGGGCGCGTACCTCGGCATCGGCGGCTTCAACCTCGTCCGCCGGGGCGCTTATGAGCGCATCGGAACGCACCGCGCGCTCGCCCTTGAAGTCGCCGACGATATGGAATTGGGCCGACGCTTGAAGCAAGCCCATGCCGTGACCGGCGTGGTCGAAAGCGGCGCTATGGTTCACGTTCGCTGGCAGGAGGACGGTCTGCTCCCCTTGATGAACGGCCTGACGAAAAACGCCTACGCGGGCCTACAATACTCGCCGTTCGTGGTCGTCTCCTCAATCGGTTTGTTGCTCGCGACCATCACGGTTCCCGTTCTCGGCGTTTTTGTCGCGCGGCCCAAAGCCGGACGTATCGCCCACGCCGTCGCGCTCGCCCTGTTTCTCGCGATTGGCGCGGACAACGCCCGCAAAAGCGGCATTGCGCGCCGCTACGCCCTGACGCTCCCGTTCTCGGTGTCGCTCTTAATCGCCGTAATGGTCCGATCCGCGTTTGTCACCGAGCGAGCGGGCGGCATCACCTGGCGCAACACGTTCTACCCGCTCGCCGATCTTCGTCGCGGCGCGGTTCCGCTTATCCCGCCTCTGATTACGGAAGACGCGTGACAATGCCGCGCCCGCCGACAACGCGTTTTCGTTCGTTTGCGCTACCATACGTCGCCCCGCGCCGCTTCGACACGCCGCCAAACGTCCTCGCTTATTGAACTTCGCCAAACGCCGCCGAGCAAGTTATTGAATCTCGGATTGCGGCGCGCTTCCGCTTCGACACGTTCGATAAACGCGTTGCCGTGATGCGCGAGCAAATCCTCCATCGGTCCGGCGGCTAACAAAGCGATGGCGTCTTCGGATATAGCCTGCTCCTTAATCGCTAAAATAATGAGCCACGCCTCCTCCGGGTCCGCGCCGTCTTCCGGCTCTTCAAGCGTCATCTCAGACAGACGACCGAACGCCCAAAAGTTTTCCTCGTGTTGCGCCGTGCCGTCTCCCGCTTCGGTTTGCGCGATCCACGCGGCGGTGATCCGCTCTCGCTCTTCCCGGTTCACCAACTCGGCGGACGGGCCATCCGGGAAGCGGTCGGCAAGCGGCGGCAACTCGCGGTCGGGGCGACTTATCGTTTCCCAATCGAGCGAAAGGCAACCAATCGCAAGCCATACCTCCGGCTCGCTCATGACCTGAAACTCAAGTCGGTGTTCTATTTCGCCGCTTTCGGTCACATCTACCTCGTGGCGTTGCAGGTCTAAACGGTAGCCGTGTGTGGAGCCGCGAGCCAGACGCGCCAGCAACCTTTCATCGGCGTCGGTTATCCGCGCGCCCTGATAGGTAATTGCGAGATCAAAGTAGCCGGTTTGTGTATCGCCGCACCGCAGAACGAGGCGAAGAACCCGCGCGGCGCGGTCGTGGCGCACCTCGACAATCAGCGCGTTCTCCACGTCTTGCAGAACGGCGAGTTCCAGAACGCGGTCCGGCAAAACGCCACGCAGGGCGTCCAAATGTTCCGCATATGCCCGGTCGAAAAGGGCTACGCGGTCCGCCCAGGCGCCCCTCTTGTCGTCCCAGGCGGGGTAAATAAGTTTCATAAATGTTGGGGGCGCAATGGAAAATCGGCTCGGTTCGAGAACGGATGCCGGGTTTATCCCTGTGCCGCATGGATCCGAACGGCGCGTCGGGACTGCTTCATGTTGTACGAGTGCGACACCTGCACAAAGCGCACACCCTTCTCGCTGAAGCGGCGCGCCATCAGGCACTGCCGCCCGAAGTTGTCAGTCGGCTTTTCGCCAATACCGTACAGCGCAAGGGTCGCCTTGCTTTCTCCGGCGAAATCCATTAACTCCGGCTCCTCGGTTTGCATCCGGAACGCCAGTTCAAATGCGTCAATGCGCCCTTCGAGTTGCGGGTCCGGCCCGGTTTGGCGCAACTGGTCCTCGTTCATGCCTTTAAGCAGATCCAATTGCAAGCGCTACAAGTCGGCGGGGTAGGCGCGCTGGATATAATTAATCGTGGCCTTCTCCGCCGGGATTCCGGCATTGCCGATAGGCGCTCCCTGATACGCGGCGGGCGGAAACGCGCTGGACCAGTTCTGAACGCCGCCATGCCCGAGCGTGGGGCAGATCGTCACAAAGCTGGGCAGGTTCTGGTTTTCCGTCCCCAGACCGTACGTCAGCCACGACCCCATACTGGGCCGCACGAACGTATCGTTGCCGGTGTGCAGTTGCAGAAGCGCGCCGCCATGCGCGGTGTTATCGGCGTGGACCGACCGAATGACGCAGAGATCATCTACCATCACGCCGACTTGGGGAAACAGATCGAAGACCGGTGTGCCGCTTCACCCGTAGTTTTTGAACTCCACGGCGACTTGAGCAGGTTCCCGGTCGCCGCGAACTGAACGCGCGGCTTTTCGCCGGGAAACGGCTTGCCGTGGTCGCGGATCAGGAGAGGCTTGGGGTCGAACGTGTCCACCTGCGACGGTCCGCCGTGCATGAAAACAAAAATGATGCGCTTGGCGCGCGGCGCGAAATGCGGCTTTTTGGGCGCAAGCGGGTTTGCGGAAGGCGGAACCGCCGCCCGCGCTTCCTCGCACTCCAGAAGCGATGCAAGCGCGACCAGTCCAAAGCCGTTTGCGCAGTCGCGCAACAGGTCGCGGCGCGTACAGGGTCGTAAAAATGGATTTTGCTTCCTTTCTTGCGCTTGTGACCATCGAAACCCGCTCTTGCTCCGCTCTCGGGCGTGGATTGCACCGTTCGGCTGTCCAAGATCGCCGCTGTAGGGCGAGCGTTTCGGCTTTGTGCAACCCGCAACAACTCACGCAGGTCGTGGGCCATGTTCTCGAAAACCTGCGCCGCAATCCACCGTCTTGTTTGTTGGTACGCCGCCGCCCACGGGGGTAGGTCATTCGGGAGCATTCGCCAGCATTCGCCACGAGATGCCGCCCCGCACCAGGTACCGCAGAGCGTTGAAGACCTCGCGCAGATCGTGAACGCGCTGCGGCGCGTCCACGTCGATCAAAGCAAGATACGGCAGGGCGAACGCCCATTCTTCGTCGGTCACATCGCTTGGGTACGGCTTACGCGGCGAAACTTGCGGGGAAACGGTACGGTTGATAGCCGCACAGTTCCACCGTTTCTGTCTACCAATCCTAAAACAAGTCCATAACACGCTTTAAGGTCCGCAAGTCGACCACAGACCGGCAGATGAGTTTGCAAGTAACGCTGATACGCGAGTATCCCGAAGGCGTTTAGGGTGTCACAGCGGCCTCGCGCGCGGGTGTACGCGCCCGCGCGCACAGGGCTTAAAGTTACTGGAAGTTAAGGCCGTTTTTCACCCCGATCAGAACGCCCGTTTTGAATACCTCATGGACGCAGGGAAACCTCATGGACGCCGATAAACGCGGCGCTAACGCTAAGTGCGCCTGATTTTGATACTCCCATGCCATTGCAAAACTCCCATGCCATTGCAAAAACCGCCCACAGGGTCATGCTCGCGTGACCGTACAATCGCGCGAGAATACCGTACGCGAACAACCGCGCCCCTAATGGTATCCAAACGCCATCGGGGCGGGTTCTACAGCGTTCTACGGGGTGTGGTAGGTTCCCGCGCCGACCCAAAGCGGGACTGCCGCAAAAGCGGGAGTGGCGCCTTATTGAACTGCTTGTGTGCCTGCTACCCAGTTCAGGTTGTTAGGAGCAGTACGCGCGTTGCCTCCGGAAACGCTTGCGGCTCCCCCGTTTGCCACGTTGCCTTGACCGCCCGACACGCTGGAAGAGGGGCCGCTTGCCACATGTCTTTGACCGCCCGACACGCTGGAGTAGACGCCGCTTGCCGTGTTGTCGGAGCCGCCGGACACGCTGGCCTGGTTGCTGGTCGCCATGTTGCCGCCGCCGCCCGATACGCTGGCCTGGTTGCTGGTCGCCATGTTGCCGCCGCCGCCGGTCACCGTTGCTTCAACGCTGCTGATGCTATTTGCGTAGCCGAACACCACACCGCCTTTGCCCGAATAGTTATTGAAGATACCAGCGATCAAATTATGGCTACCCGTGCGAACATCGCCGCCGCGCGTTTCGTTGTAGCCGATGATCAGGTTCCCCCGCCCGTTGATCGTTCCCTCGGTCGTGCCGCTTCCGCTGACCACTTGGACATTGGTGTTGGTAAAGCGGACCGTGGGCTGATTGGTTGCGGGGTCGGTCAAAACGCTCATACTCGCCGTCTTGGTTTGTAGCGCGGCGATGTCGGCCTGAGCCGTGGTGATGGCGCTTTGCTGACTCGTATCGCTGGTTTGCAGGGCGGTGATCTTGCCTTCCGCCGCCGTCAAGCGCGTGTTGAGTGAGGCGAGCGTGACGCCATAGCCCTGCGCGATGGCGGGCGAGACGACCGGGGCGACCACGGCGAGCGTGATGGCGGTGACAAGCACGCCGCCCGCCACGCGAAAGCGACGGCCCTGCGCTTCGGCGCGTTCTGTGCGCGCCTCCGAGCAAGCAAGACGGGCGCGCAAGTCGGCTTGATCAGCGACCAGTGCGGAGACGGTTGCGGTTAAGTTATCCGTCAAATCGGCGGGCGTAGTTTGTGAGTTTGTTGGAGCGTTCATGGGTTCGGGTTCCTTTTTGCGAACAGAGTTGCGAACAGTATACCAAGCAATCCCGAACCCATCCCGAACAAAAACGGGGGGATACATGGAGCCGCACGGCGAATAACGCTCAATGACATCGCCCCCGTCGCCGCCTTCCTCACCCGGCCTGCTTCCCCGGCCATTTGCGCCAAATGGCTTACCCGGCCATTTGCGCCAAATGGCTTACCCGGCCATTTGCGCCAAATGGCTTACCCGCCGCTCTGCTCACGGTTGACCAGGCGGCGCTAACGTTAGCGCAGACCTGCTTCACCTGTCGCCGTCCTCGATACGCGCCTACATCCGGCAGGGCAGGCTCAAGGCGTTTCGGGTCGCCGGGCTTCGCGAGGCGCTGATACCACACGCTGACGCTAAGTGCGCCGAGGTGATGGGTGGAGTGAACCCTTTATTTGCGACACACAGTGTTGCGTTTAGCCAGCAAACATCG